>NZ_VDFY01000179.1 GCF_006228125.1 Micromonospora orduensis
ACGTCGGGACGTCGGTGGAGCCCTGGATGCTGGCGTGTCCGCGCAGCGCCATCACACCGCCACCCGGACGACCCATGTTGCCCAGCAACAGCTGGATGATCGCTCCGGTACGGATGTACTGCACGCCGACGGTGTGCTGCGTCCACCCGACCGAGTAGACGAGCGTGCTCGTCCGTTCCCGGCCCGAGTTCGCCGTCCAGGCCTGCGCCAGTTCGAGGAACTTCTCCTGCGGGATCCCGCACACCCGCTCCACCATCTCGGGCGTGTAGCGGGCGTAGTGCCGCTTGAGGATCTGGTAGACGCAGCGCGGATGCTGCAACGTCTCGTCGCGCCGCGTCTGCCCGCTGACCGGCGCGCCGTGCGACTCGTGTTCCAGTCCGGCCCCGGTTTCGCGCTGCGTCTCCGTGTCGTGGGAGCCGTTCGCCTCGTGACCCTCGTACTGCCAGCTGGTCTGGTCGTAACTGGCGTTGTCCTCTTTGAAGCCGGAGAAGAGCCCGTGCAGATCCTCGGTGTCGCGGTACTCCTCGGTCACGATCGTCGCGGCGTTGGTGTAGGCGACGACGTACTCCCGGAAGTCGAGCTCGTTGTCCAGGATGTAGCGCACCACCCCACCGAGCAGGGCGATGTCGGTGCCCGCCCGGATCGGCAGGTACGCGTCCGCCACCGCACTGGTCCGGGTGAACCGCGGGTCGACGTGGAACACCTTCGCCCCGCGACGCTTGGCCTCCATCACCCACTGGAAACCCACCGGGTGCGCCTCGGCCATGTTCGAACCCTGAATGACGATCATGTCGGAGTTCGACAGGTCCTGCTGGAACTGGGTGGCGCCGCCGCGACCGAAGCTGGTCCCCAGACCGGGGACGGTGGCGGAGTGTCAAATACGGGCCTGGTTCTCGATCTGCAGAGCGCCCATCGCGGTGAACAACTTCTTGATGAGGTAGTTCTCCTCGTTGTCCAGCGTCGCCCCACCCAGACTGGAGATACCCAGCGTCCGGTGGAGTGGTCGCCCCTCGTCGTCCACGTCCTCCCAGGTCTCGTCCCGGGCCGCCAGCACCCGGTCGGCGATCATGTTCATCGCCGTGTCGAGGTCGAGGTCCTCCCACTCGGTGCCGTACGGACGGCGGTAGCGGACCGTCGTCTGCCGCAGCGGACTGGTCACCAGGCTCTTGCTCGCCGCGCCCTTGGGGCAGAGCCGTCCCCGCGAGATCGGGCTGTCCGGATCACCCTCGATCTGTGTGACCTGCCCGTCCTTGACGTACACCCGCTGGCCACAGCCCACCGCGCAGTACGGGCACACCGAGCGGGCCATCGAGTCGGCGGTGTCGGTGCGGGCGGTCAGCGACAGGGAGCCGGCGGACTTGGCCGCGGTGCCCCGCCCGAGCGGGTCCGTGCCGGTGAGCTGGCGGTAGAGGGGCCAGCTCTCGAACCAGCGGCGCACCCCCATCGCAGCACCTTTCCGGCCAATACCACCAAATGTGAACAGCCCGACACTAGACGAGGCCACGGCGGGGTCGCAGCCGGATCACGAGAGCGGTGCCTCCTGCGGACATTTCCCGGCAGAACAGGGGAGGCGTGGTGTAAGCGGTCGGATCACTCGCGCCCTTCGCGCTACGCACGTCCCCGCCGGCCACGGCACGCCGGTGTTGGGCCCGACGGGGGGTGTCCCTATGGCGTTCGTCAAGCGGCGATCGGTGTGGCTGGGCGGGGTTGGTAGGGGATCTTGTCGCGGAGCATGGCGTATAGGACGTCGCAGCGGCGGCGGGCGAGGCAGATGAGGGCGGCGTTGTGGCGTTTGCCTTCGGCGCGTTTGCGGTCGTAGTAGGCCCTGCTGACCGGGTCGGCCAAGGACGCGAAGGCGGCGAGGAAGAACGCGCGTTTGAGGTTCTTGTTGCCGCCGCGAGGTGGATGCTCGCCGCGGATGCTGCTTCCGGATCGTCGGGTGACCGGGGCAAGCCCGGCGTAGGCGGCGAGGTGCCCGGGTGTGGCGAACGCGGTGCCGTCGCCGACTTCGAGCAGGATCCGGGCGGCGGTCCTGACACCGATGCCGGGCATCGAGGTCAGGACCGGGGCAAGAGGGTGCGCATCAAGCATCCTCTCAACCTCGCCGGCGACCTGGTCACGTTGCCGCAGGACATCGCGGAGGCTGTCAGCCAGCCGAGGCAGGATCGTCTCCGCAGCCTGGGTGCCCGGGACGGTCACGGTCTGCTCGTCGAGGGCGGTCAGGATCTGCTCGACCAGGCGTTCGCCCATGCGTGGTGCATGGACGGCGGCGATCGAGACCAGCTTGCGGCGGCCGGCCTTGCGCAGCCCGACGGGGCCGCCGCAGCGCGACAGCAACTCCAGGACCGCCTTGTGGTGAATCTTCGGGCCGAGGACCCGTTCCAGCGCGGGATGGATCTGCGTGAGCAGGCCACGGATCCGGTTGGACACGCGGGTGGCTTCACCCGCGAGATCGTCATCGAACCCGACCAGCACCTCCAGCTCCGCGAGGGCTTCGTCGCCGACGTCGACGCGCCGCAGCGTGTGGGGCAGGGTGCGGGCCGCGTCAGCGATGACGTAAGCGTCCCGAGCGTCGGTCTTCGCCGTGCCCGGGTGCAGGTCAGCGATGCGGCGCATCGCCAGCCCGGGCAGGTAGGCCACCTGATGCCCACACGCCCGAGCCACCGCGACCGGCAGGGCGCCGATCGAGGCGGGCTGGTCAACCACCACCAGCACCCGGCCGTGACGAGCCAGCTTGTCGAACAACTGCCGCAGCCGGACCTCGGTATTCGGCAACGCCGCGTCATGCAGCCGCTTGCCATCGGGCGCCAACCCGACCGCGTGGTGATCACCCTTGCCGACGTCCAAGCCGAGGTAGACGCCGTAACTATCGTTCACCGCACCCGCCTCCACGCATCGCATCGTGGCCTCGGCCGCTGGTCCAGGCGTCGGACTGCCGGCAGCCACGTTACGAAGAGACCTACCCCGAACACGGGTGGCCGTGTCCCTATCAGCGGTCCACCGACGCCACCCGACCCGGCGACAACACCCCCCGGATCATTCGAACGACAGGGGCAGGAAGTCATACCGGGCCGAGCGACCGAGGAGTCCCCGGCTGGGGACGATCAAAAAGGTAACGGGTCAGGTCGCCTGGGGCCGCCACCACGGTTCGAGCAGGGCCGGGTCGGCGACGAAGCTCCTGACCTGCGCACGCTCCGGCTCGGTCAACGTGAGCGCGCGCAGTTGGGCTCCCCATTCGGGCACCCGGTCGGTCTTGCCCAGCGCGACCGACAGTTCGATCAGTCCGGCGAGCGCCGTCGCCTGCTCGACCACCGGAGCGTCCTCGGCCCGCCGGCGCATCCCCGAGTCCAGCGCCCGGTACGCCGCCCGGTCGTCGGACTTGAACTCGCGCAGGATCCGCGCGTTGTCGAGCACCCGGGCCAGCCCCTCAAGCGCCTTCGACCCGCCGTACTCCAAATCCTGCGGCTCGTCCCGGCGGATGAAGATGATGGTGTTGCCGGACGGGTCGACGATGCTGAACCGCGACGCGCCGGCACGGTAGCGGCTCATCCGGGGCAGTCCCTTGACCAGCACCTTGCCGTAGGCGCGGCGCATCGCGTCGGTGAACGCCGCGTGGTACGGCGCGACCGAGTCCACCATGACGAGGCAGCCGCCGCTCTGCTCCCTCGCCGGGTCGAGGTCCTTCGGCGCGGGCCCGTAGTGCAGGTCGAACCCACTCCACCGCAACGCCAGGTACACGTACGGCCTCATCTGCTCGTGGGTCACCTCGAACCCGAGCGCACGCCAGAACGCCAGGGTCTCCTGCGGCGCCGGGCACGGCAGCAGCGGCACGGCCGTCTCGTTTGGGTGGACACGGTCCTCATTGGTCGTCATCGTCACTCCCGGTCCGGGTCGGCAGGCCGGCCATTGTGCCAGCACCGGTGACCGGCCTCGACGGGATTTGTCGCCTCCTACCCAGGGAGGAGGCCGGCTCCCACCGAAGGCCACGGGCGGGGCTCCGGGTCGGACGCGACCGACGGGTACGACAACGACCATCTGCAGACATGACTACCGTTCTGCACCGGGCGACACACTGGAACCGCCCACTCATGGTCCTTGTCGGCGCGATGGCGGTGCTCGCCGTCGTCGCCACGGCCGGCGTTCTCATCGATCCGCGCGTCCTCACCGGGGCGCCGATCTGGCTCAAGCCGCTCAAGTTCGCGGTGTCCTTCGTCCTGTACGGCGGAACGCTCGCCTGGATGCTCTCGCTGCTGCCGCGACGCAGCCGGGTCGCCGAGGGCGCGGTCACGGTCATCGTCGCGGTGGCGGTGATCGAGATGGCGGTGATCGTCGGCCAGGTGGTACGCGGGCAGGCCAGCCACTTCAACGACAGCAGTCCCCTGAACACCGCGCTGTTCGCGGCGATGGGCGCGGCGATCATGGTGTTGTTCCTCGCGCACCTCGTCCTCGGGATCGTCGTGCTGATCCGGCGGATCCCCGACCGGGTCGCGGCGACCGCCGTCGGGTGGGGGCTCGGCCTGTCCCTGCTGGGGATGCTCGCGGCGGTGCCGATGGCGCTGCCGACGCAGGACCCGGGGATCGAGGGGATCTCCGGGGCGCACAGCGTCGGCGTGCCCGACGGTGGGCCGGGACTGCCGGTGGTCGGCTGGAGCACCAC
Source organism: Micromonospora orduensis (assembly GCF_006228125.1). Taxonomy (GTDB): domain Bacteria; phylum Actinomycetota; class Actinomycetes; order Mycobacteriales; family Micromonosporaceae; genus Micromonospora; species Micromonospora orduensis. The sequence goes on from NZ_VDFY01000179.1 coordinate 4,658, forward strand.
CGGCGGCGACCTGCGGATCGGGCACTTCGTGGGGCTGCACGCCCTGCAGGCGCTGCCGATCCTGGCGATCCTGCTGAGCCGGTTCGCGACGCGGCTGGACGAACGCACCCGCGTCCGGCTGCTGGTGGTCGCGGGCGGCGCGTACGGCGTCCTCACCGTACTGTTGACCTGGCAGGCGCTGCGCGGCCAGCCGCTGCTGCGCCCGGACGCCGGCACGCTTGCCGCGCTCGCGGCCCTGGTCCTGGCGTCGGCGACCGCGACCGGCCTGGTGCTGGCCCGCCAACGCCGACCGGAACTGGAGCTGGTCGCATGACCGCCACGCTGTTCTCACTGACGTTCGCGGTGGCCGCGCCGTTCTGGGCGTTGATGATCCTGCTGCCCCGCTGGTCGTGGACCGCCCGGATCATCGGCTCGCCGCTGATCGTGCTTCCGGTCGTGGTGATCTACGCGCTGCTGGTGCTCCCGGCGTTCGGCGAGGTGCTGCCGGCGGTGGCGTCGCCGACGCTGGCCGGGGTGCGCGACCTGCTCGGCACCTCCGACGGGGCGGCGGCGGGTTGGGCGCACATGATCGCGTTCGACCTGTTCGTCGGGAGGTGGGCGTGGTTGGACAGCCGGGATCGGGGGGTACCGGCGCTGGTCATGGCTCCGGTCCTGGTGCTGACCATCCTGCTCGGACCGCTCGGCCTCGCCGTGTACCTGGCGGTCCGGACCCGGTGGCGGCCGGCGCCGGCCGTCGTCACCGGTCCGCAGCACCTAGGCTGACTTGCGTGGGGTGGCCGCGGCGCGTGTTCGACATGCGGGACACGCTCGTGCGGATGGTGCTGCTCGACCTCACCGGGGTGGGCTACCTGCTCTTCGGCCCCCACTCCACCCGCACGCCGTCGGCGGCACAGTGGATCCTCGCGGTGCTCGCGTTCGCCGTGGCGCTGCTGGCGCACCGCCGGCCGCTGGTCAACCTGGTGGCGCAGGCCGCCCTGCTGGCGGTCGCGATCCAGCTGGTCGACGACTTCACGATCAACCAGGTCGGCGCCAGCTGGGCGCTGCTCGAGGTCACCATGCGGGCCGGCCGGCCCCGCGTCATCTGGCTGTCCACCGCGCTGCTGGTGGTGGTGGACCTGACCGACTCGATCGGCGACCCGGCCCGCCGGGTCGCCTCCGGCGTCGTCGGGCTGGCCCTGGAGGTCGGCGTGCCGGTGCTGCTCGGCCTGGTCATCCGCGCCAACCGGGAGCTCAGCCGGCAGGCCGTCGAGCGGGCGACCGCCGAGCAGCGGCGGCACGAGTCGGAGAGCCGCGCGGCCCGCGCCGACGAACGCAGCGCCATCGCCCGCGAGCTGCACGACGTCGTCGCGCACCACGTGGCGTCGATGGTGCTGCGCGTCGGCGTGGCCCGGCACGTGCTCACCGACGTCGACCCCCGGGTGGGCGCGGTCTTCGACGACGTGCACGGCACCGGCACCGCGGCCCTCGCCGAGCTGCGCCGGCTGGTCGCGGTGCTGCGCGACCCCGATGGGGTACGCGGTGACGCGGCGCTGACGGCCATCGAGCCGTCGGCGCTGCCGGCGGCCCTCGGCGCGACTGTCGACCGGGCCCGGCAGACCGGCGTCACCGTCGAGGCCGAGATCGACCCGGCGGTCGGCGCGCTCGACGCGGTACGGGGCCTCGCGGTGCTGCGACTGACCCAGGAGGCGCTGACCAACGTGGCCAAGCACGCCGGGACCTCCGCGCTGGCGCGTCTCGTGGTCGCCGTCAAGGACGGGGCGGTGCACTGGGAGGTGTCCGACGACGGGCTGGCGGGTGAGCCGGCGGCGGTGCCGACCGGCGGTGGCCACGGGATCACCGGCATGCGCGAGCGCGTCGAGGTCCTCGGCGGGCGGTTGGAGGCTGGCCCGACCCGGACGGGGTTCCGCGTGCGTACCGTCCTGCCGGCGCTGACCCCCGCCGCCGGGGCGTCGGCACCGCCGGCGCCCCGGGACCCCGAGGCCACCACCGGGTCGCCCACGCCGGAGCCGGCGTGATCCGCGTCCTGCTGGTCGACGACCAGCACCTCATCCGCGCGGGGCTGCGCATGCTCTGCGACGCCCAGCCCGACATCGAGGTCGTCGGCGAGGCGGACAACGGTCGTGAGGCGGTCACCCTCGCCGCGCGGCTGCTCCCCGACGTCGTCGTCATGGACCTGCGGATGCCAGGTGTCGACGGGATCACCGCGACGAGCCGGATCCTCGCCGAACGCCCCGCCACCCGCGTCCTGGTGCTTACCACGTTCGGCGACGACGACCACCTCTACCCGGCCCTGACCGCCGGGGCGTGCGGTTTCCTGCTCAAGGACGCGCCCCCGGGCGACCTGCTCGACGGCATCCGCCGCGCCTCGGTCGGCGACAGTCCGTTCAGCCCCGATGTGCTGCGCCGCCTCGTCCAGCGTGCGGTTGACGCGCGCGCCGAGGCGCCGCGACCGGCGCCGGGCCTCACCGCCCGCGAGCGGGACGTGCTGGCGCTCGTCGCCGACGGCCTGTCCAACACCGAGATCGCCGACCGGCTGCACATCGGTGTCACCACGGTCAAGACCCACATCACGAGCCTGATGACCAAGACCGGCAGCCCCAACCGGGTACGCCTGGCGCTGTTCGCGCGCGGCGTCTGAGGGTCAGGCCCGGATCCGCGTGGACAGGGCGATGACGAGCACGAGCGGCACGATCAGCAGCGCCGGCGCGGCCAGCGGCAGGTGCAGGGCCACCAGGGCGCCGGCCGCCGCGCCGGTCATCAGGGCCAGCAGCACCTGAGCCTTGGGCCGCAGGCCGCCCCAGGGGCTGCGCGCGGCGACGCCGGCGATGAGGCTCGTGAGGGTGCCGGTCAGGTACGTGGAGGACAGTCCCGGCACGCCGAAGCGCTGGATGGCGCTGCTCTGCACGCCGAGCGCCGTCGCCGACAGCATGAGCAGGGCGAGGTCGACGCGGCCGCTGTGGGTGGGGAGGTCGACCACCCAGACGACGAGGAACACGACGAACACGAGCAGTTCCAGGACGAGCGCCCAGGTGACCCGCCGGGGCCAGACGGGATCGTCCGGCTGTGCCGAGCCGACGACGCGGGCGCCGGCCAGGACGCCGAGGATGAAGCTGACGATCGCGCATCCGGAGGTCAGGGCGAGGTCGGCGTCGCCTCTGCCGGCCGAGAGTCCGAGCAGGACCATGTTGCCGGTCATGACGCTGGAGAAGGCCCCGCCGAGAGACAGGAAGCCGACGGCGTCGGCGCTGCCGGTGAGGAACGTGAGCAGGACGACGAGGGCGTGCCGTCGTCGCAGGAGACGATCGTCGTCCCGGGGGGCGACGCGAGGACGGGTGACGCGGGGCGCGGTGCTCGACACTGTCGCTGTCCTCCAAAAATTGTTCTTCGTATACACTTTTGCCGGACGGATCACGGAGAGGCGACCAGGTGGCGGAAGACCTGCGGAACAAGCTCGGCGCTCAGCACCTGCCGCTACGCGACCAGGTCCTCACCGCGCTGCGGACCGCCATCATCGACGGCGACTACCTGCCCGGCGAGCGGCTGACCGAAGACCGGCTGGCGGAGGACTTCGGCGTCTCCCGCAACCCCGTCCGGGAGGCGCTGCGCGTCGCCGAGGCCGAGGGTTTCGTGGTGATCCTCCCCCGCCGGGGCGCGGTCGTCGCCTCGCCGAGCAGCGGGACCATCGGGGACATGTTCGCCGTCCGCGAGCGCCTGGAGACGCTGGCCGCCCGGCTGGCGGCCGAACGCGCGAGCGCGGCGGACGTCGCGGCCCTGCGCGCACTGCTCGACCAGGGCCGCGAGGCGACCGAACGGCAGGACCTGCCCCGGGTCGCCGAACTGAACAGCGCCCTGCACCTGCGCATCCTCCAGATCAGCGGAAACCCCTGGCTGTCGTCGATCGCCAAGTCGCTGTACCTCCATGTCCAGTGGGTCTTCCGGCTGGGGGCCGAGCAACGCGCGCCACACTCGTGGGCCGAGCACATCCAGCTGGTCGACGCCATCGAGTCAGGCGACGGTGACCGCGCCGAACGGGCCGCGCTGGCCCACCTCGACGCGGCCTCCGCGGCGGCGTACGAGAACGCCGAGGGCGGGTACGGCGCCCGCTAGCGACCGCACGCGTAACCCTGCATACCGCGCGGGTTCGCCCCGGCGGCGAGCACGCCGGTGCCCGGATCCCGGGTGACCGCGCAGAGCCGGCCGAGACTCCACGCGTCGGAGATCCGCACGTCGTGTCCGTACGACCGCAGTGCCGCCCGCACGTCCTCGTCGAGCCGTTCCTCCACCACCAGGACGCCGGGCTGCATGTCGCGCGGATAGAACGACCCCGGCAGGCTGACCGTGTGCCAGGCGGGCGCGTCGATCGCCTGCTGGAGGGACTGCCCCGCGACGAGGTGACGCAGCAGGAACGGCAGCTGCCACTGGTCCTGCTGGTCGCCACCGGGCGTGCCGCACGCCAGGATCGGCTCACCGTCGCGGTGCACCATGGTCGGGCTGAGTGTGGTCCGTGGCCGGCGGCCGGGAGCCAGCGACGACGCCAGACCCTCCTGGAGCCAGAACATCTGCAGCCGGCTGCCGAGCGGGAACCCGAGCTCCGGGATCGTGGGCGAACTCTGCAACCAGCCGCCACTCGGGGTCGCCGAGATCATGTTGCCCCACCTGTCGACCACGTCCACGTGGCAGGTGTCGCCCCGGGTCACCCCGTCGGACTGCACCGTCGGCTCCCCCGTGGTCGCGTCCGACGGATCGGCACGACGGCCGGCGCCGGGCCGGACGTGGGCCGCGAGGCGTGGCCGCGCCCCGTCCGGGTGCCCCGGACGCAGCTCCGCCGAGGCGCGGTCACCGATCAGGGCGGCCCGCTCCCGCGCGTACTCCCGCGAGAGCAGCGCCTTGGCTGGCACGTCGGCGCCGTCCCCGTACCAGGCCTCCCGGTCGGCGAAGGCGAGCTTGAGCGCCTCGACCTGGGCGTGGATGCCGGCCGCGGTGGCCGGGTCGTACGCGCCCGGATCGTCGAGCGCGTCGAGGACCGACAGCGTCTCCAGCAGCACCGGCCCCTGCCCCCAGAAGCCGGTCTTCGCCACCGAGTAGCCGTGCCAGTCCAGTGTGGTCGGCGCCTCCCACGTCGCCGAGTACGCGGCCAGGTCGTCGCCGGTGACCAGGCCGGCGTGCGGGCGTCCGCTGGAGTCCTGGAACGGCAGCCTGCTGAACCGGTCGATGGCGTCGGCGACGAAGCCCGTACCCCAGGCCCTGCGCGCCGCCTCGATCTGCGCCTCCCGGTCGGCGCCGGCCGCCTGCCCCGCCTCGACGAGCCGGCGCAGGGTCTGGGCGTACGCCGGGTTGGTGACCATCTCCCCGGCGGCCGGTGGCCGGCCGTCGCGCAGCCAGAGCTGAGCGGACGTGGGCCAGTGCTCCTCGAACAGCGAACGCACCGCCGCCACGGTGTCGCCGACCCTGCCCACCAGCGGGTGCCCGGCGGCGGCGTAGCCGATCGCCGGCTCCAGCACCTCGGCGAGGGACAGCGTGCCGTGCTCCCGCAGCAGCAGGAGCCAGGCGTCCACGGCGCCGGGCACGGCTGCCGCGAGCGGCCCGGCGCCCGGGATCAGGTCCATGCCGAGGGACCGGAAGTGCGCGATGGTGGCGCCCGCCGGCGCCGGCCCCTGCCCGCACAGCACCTTCGGGGCCGGGTCCTGCGCGGTCGCCACGATGGCCGGCACCTCGCCGCCCGGCCCGTTGAGGTGGGGCTCGACGACGTGCAGGACGAACCCGGCGGTGACCGCGGCGTCGAAGGCGTTGCCCCCGCGTTCGAGGATCCCCATGGCGCACTGGCTGGCCAGCCAGTGCGTCGAGGACACCATGCCGAACGTGCCCTGCAACGTCGGTCTGGTGGTGAACGTCATGACAACACCTCACTCGGATCTGCGGTGCGGACGTCGGGGCCGGTGCCGTCCGGCCGGACCAGGTGGCAGGCTGCCATACCGTCGCCGATCGGCACCTGCGGCGGCACCTCGGTCGCGCATGTGTCGAACGCCAGCGGGCACCGGGTCCGGAAGCGGCAACCGGACGGCGGGTCCAGTGCGGACGGCAGGTCGTCGCCGAGCAGCACCGGCTGGCGCTGGCGCTGGCGTACCGGATCGGCCACCGGCGCGGCCGCCAGCAGCGCCTGCGTGTAGGGGTGGGCGGGCCGGGCGAAGATCCGCTCGCGGGAGCCCTTCTCGACGAGCTGGCCCAGGTACATGACGGCGATGTCGTCGGCCAGGTACTCGACAGCGGACAGGTCGTGGGTGATGAACAGGCAGGCGAAACCGATGTCGCGTTGCAGGTCGGCGAGGAGGTTGAGCACCGACGCCTGCACCGACACGTCAAGCGCGCTCGTGGGTTCGTCCGCGATGAGCAGCATCGGCTCGGAGACCAGGGCCCGCGCGATGCTGACCCGCTGACGTTGCCCGCCGGAGAGCTCGTGGGGGTAACGCCGCGCCACCTCGGCGCGCAGGCCCACCCGTTCGAGCTGCGGAGCTACCCGGGCCTCCCGCTCGCGCCGCGGAACGCGCCGGCCGGCCAGCCGCAGCGGCTCGGCCACGATCTCACCCACCAGCATTCGCGGGTCCAGGGAGGCGGCCGGGTCCTGGAAGACGATCGACACCGCGTCGCGGTGCGGACGCAGCTGCCGTCGGGACAGGTGGGTGACGTCCGCGCCGGCGATCCTGACCACGCCGGCGGTCGGTTCGACGAGGCGTACGACGCAGCGACCGACTGTCGACTTGCCGGAGCCACTCTCCCCGACCAGGGCCGTGACCCGACCGGCGGCGATGGTGAGGGACACCCCGTCCACGGCGCGGACCGGACCGAAGTGCATCACCAGGTCCTCGATCTCCAGGGCGTTCGGTCGGGATGTCATCGGTTCGCCTCCCGGGGTTGCGGCGGGCACGGGTGCCAGCACGCCGCGAGGTGGTCGGTCCCGTCCCCCGCCACCTCCAGCGGCGGCGCGGACTCGCGGCACCGCGCGTCGGCCGCCGGGCAGCGGTCGGCGAACGTGCACGCGTCCGGCTGGGTCGACAGGACGGGCACCAGACCGGGGATCTCCGCCAGCCGCGCGGTGCTGGCGTGTCGTCCCGGCTTCGGCGACGCCGACAGGAGTCCGGCCGTGTAGTGGTGGTACGGGCGCGCGAACAGGTCGGTGACCGGCGCCCGTTCCACCACGCGGCCGGCGTACATGACCACGACGCGGTCGGCGATGTCGGCGATCACCCCGAGGTCGTGCGTGATGATGAGGATGCTCGTGCCGAGCCGGTCCCGCAGGTCCCGCAGGACCTGGAGGATCCCGGCCTGGACGGTGACGTCGAGCGCGGTGGTCGGTTCGTCGGCCACCAGCACCTTCGGGCCACAGGCGACCGCCATCGCGATCATCACGCGTTGACGCATGCCTCCGGACAGTTGGTGCGGGTAGGCGCCGACGCGGTGCGTCGCGGACGGGATGCCGACGAGGGTCAGCAGCTCCACGGCGCGGGCGTGGGCGGCCCGCCGCGACATCCGCTCGTGGACCTGGAGCACCTCCCCGATCTGCCGCCCGACGGTGAGCACCGGGTTCAGCGACGTCATCGGCTCCTGGAAGATGTACGCGATCTCCCGGCCGCGTACCCGGCGGAGGGCGGACTCGCGGGCGCCGACCAGTTCGGTGCCGTTGAGGCGCACCGAACCGGTGACCCGGGCGCTGCCCGGGAGCAGACCGGCGATGCTCATGCCGGTGACGCTCTTTCCGCAGCCCGACTCGCCCACCATGCCGACGATCTCCCCGGCCGCGAGGTCGAGGGCGGCCCCGTCGACCGCCGAGACGGTGCCGGTCTCGGTCGGAAACGAGACCGACAGGTCGCGCATCTCCAGGACGGTCGTGGCGGTGCTCGCGGGGGCCGTGGTCATCGCCGGTCTCCCTTGGGGTCGAGGGCGTCCCGCAGGGCGTCACCGAAGACGTTGAACGCCAGCGCCAACCCCATGATCACGACACCGGGCAGGACGGCGGCCCAGGGTGCGCGGGCGGCGAACTGCTGGGCGGTGGCCAGCATGGTGCCGAGGCTGGGGGCCGGGGGTTGGATGCCGAGGCCGAGGAAGGAGAGCACGGCCTCGCCGAGGATCGCCGCCGGGATCGCGACAGTGGCCTGCACGAGGATCACCGACGTCGCGTTGGGCAGGATGTGCCGGGCGAGCACCCACAGGTCACTGGCGCCGTCCACGACGGCCGCCGCGACGAAGTCCAGCGACTTGAGGCGCAGCGTGTCCGACCGCACCACCCGGATCACGCCGGGGATCTGGGCGATGCCGATGGCCACGGCAGCGTTGCCGAGGCTGGCGCCCCGGATGGCCGCCAGCCCCACCGCCATGATCAGAAACGGAAACGCGAGGAGCAGGTCGGTGAAGCGCGAGATCACCGCGTCCCAGGCCCGGAAGTAGCCGGCGGCAAGCCCGAGGGGTACGCCGACGACGAGTGAGGTGGCCACCGCCAGGAGCCCCACCTGCAACGACGCCCGCGCCCCGAGCATGATCCGGGACAGCACGTCGCGCCCCAGGTCGTCGGTGCCGAGCAGGTGACCGGCCGTGCCGGGAGGTGCGAAGGTACGGGCGAAGTCGGTCTGGTCGACGGAGTAGGGGGCGAGCCACGGCGACAGCAGCGCGACGGCGGCCGCGAGGGCGAGGACGACGAAGCTCACCACGGCGAGCGGGTTGCGGCGCAACCGGCGCAGTACGCGGGTCCGGCGGGTGACGCTGACGGCGGTCTCCGCCATCGGTACGGTGAGGACGGTCATGCCGGATTTCCCGTCACCCGGATGCGGGGGTCGATGACCGAGTAGAGCAGGTCCACGAAGAAGTTGATCACGATGTAGGCCGTCGCGGTGAGCAGCACGACGGCCTGGATCACCGGATAGTCCCGCTGGAACACGGCGTCGATCGTCATCTTGCCGAAGCCCGGCAGTCCGAAGATCTGCTCGGTGACGACCGCGCCGGAGATCAGCCCTCCGAGTTGGAGGCCCACGACGGTCACCACCACGATGAGGCTGTTGCGCAGCGCGTGCCGGGTGACGACGGCGCGGGGGCGCAGGCCCTTCGCCTTCGCCGTGCGTACGTAGTCCGAGGAGAGCGAGTCGAGCATCGCCGAACGGGTCTGCCGCATGATGATGGCGGCCAGGCCGGTGCCGAGGATCACCGCCGGCAGGACGATGTGGTGCAGGTTGTCGACCGGGTCCTCCAGCAACGGCACGAACCCGGAGGCGGGGAACAGGCCGGTCGCCACCGACAGGTAGAGGATGGCGAGCAGCCCGAGCCAGAAGTGCGGCACCGACAGCCCGATCAGGGCGAGCGCGTTGGCGAACCACTCCGCCGGGCGGCCACGGCGGACCGCCGCGAGCACCCCGGCGCCGACGCCGAGCAGCGAGGCGATGGCGATCGCCAGGACGGACAGCTCGACGGTCACCGGCAGTGCGGTGGTGAGCATCGACGAGACCGGCGTGCCGGTGCGGATCGACACACCGAAGTCGCCCTGCGCCACGCGTTCCACGTACTGCGCGAACTGGACCGGCAGGGGCTGGTCCAGGCCGTAGTGCCGGCGGATGGCCTCCAGCGCCTCCGGCGACCGGTCCTCCCCCGCCAGGGCGAGGGCCGGGTCACCGGGCAGCGCCCGTACGCCGACGAACACCACGATCGTCGACAGGAGCAGGGTCAGGGCCGACTGCCAGGCGCGGGTGAGCAGGTATCGGGCCACGGCGACCTACTTGCTGTAGCCGGCGAAGGCCGCACGGATCACCCCGTCCGGGAAGACCTGCAGGCCCTGGATCTGCTTGGCGACGGCGGTCAGGTTGCGCTGCCGGTACAGGTAGATCAGCGCGTCGTCCTGCTGGAGCAGGGTGACCGCCTGCCCGTACAGCTTCTTGCGCTCCTCGACGTCGCCGGCCTGGCGGGCCTGGGTCAGCAGGGTGTCGAGCTGGGGGTTGCTGTAGCCGGAGACGTTCTGGCTGGCACCGGTGCCGACGAAGTTGGTGATGTTGGCGTCCGGGTCGATCCGTCCGCTCCACCCCAGTTGCAGCAGCTCGAAGTTGCCCCGGTCCTGCTCGTCGAGGAGCGACGAGTACTCCATTGGGTTGATCTTCAGGTCGAACCCGCCGTCCTTGACCATGGACTGCAACGCCTGCGCGAGGCGCAGCGTGTCGGGCGTGTTCGACGCGAGCATCGTCACCGGGTACGGCGTCTGCACGCCCGCCTCGGTGAGCAGTTGCCTGGCCTTGGCGGGGTCGTGCGCCGGGCAGTTCTGCGCCTCGGGGGACGAGAACGGGCTGGCGGGCGAGATCGGCGAGCAGGCGGCGGTGTGCACGCCGTTGAAGACGGCGTCGACAAGGGCCTTGCGGTCGATGGCGTGCTCGAAGGCCTGCCGGACCTTGGCGTTCTGCGCGAGGGGGCGGTTGATCGGCTTGGGTGCGGTGCCGACCCCGTCGACGTTGCCGACGTTTATGGTGAGGCCCTGGTAGCCGAGGGACTGCGACTGCAGGACGGAGACCGAGGAGTCCTGCCGCAGGGACGCGACGTCCTGGGTGGAGACGCTGTCGGCGACCTGGGCGTCGCCGGAGCGCAGGTTGGCGGCCCGGATGCTGGCGTCGCTGAGGATCCGCCACGAGATCGCGTCGAGGTGGACCTTGTCGGCCTCGTAGTAGTTCGGGTCCTTCACCACGTCGATCGAGTTCTGCGGGACCCGCTTGGCGAACTTGAAGGGGCCGACGCAGACCGGCGCCGACGCGAAGTCGTCGCCCAGGCTCTGCAACGCCCTGCTGCTCATGATCATGCCGGCGCGGTCGGCGAGGGCGCCGACCAGGGGTGCGAACGGCTGCTTCAGCCGAAGCACGACGGTCTGCGCGTCGGGGGTGTCGACGCCGTCGATGGGGCCGAGTTCGCTGCGGCGCGCCGACCGGCTGTTGGTGAGGTGCCGTTGCAGGGTGGCCTTGACCGCGGCGGAGTCGAACGGGGTCCCGTCCGCGAAACGCACGCCCTGGCGCAGCGGGATGGTGACCGTCCGGCCGTCGCCGCTCGTCGTGGGCAGCGCGGTCGCGAGCTGGGGTACGACCTGCGCCTGCTCGTTCACGTCGTAGAGCTTCTGGCACATGGCCTGGAAGACGTACCGGGAGTAGAGGCTGCGCGAGAGTGTCGGGTCCAGCGCGTCGGGCTCCGCGGAGAGGGCGATGACCAGCTTTCCGCCCTTCTTGACGGCGGCGGGGTCGGCCGGCGTACCGAAGGAGTCCTGGCCGGCCGACCGGCTGTCGCCCGATCCGGTGCCGCCCCCGTCGTCCGACACCGGTGAGCAGGCGACAACCGTGCAGGCGACGGCGACGATCGCCACCGCGGCCCGGAGTAGACGGCTCGTTTCGCTGACGGAGAGGTTCGTCATGGAGAGCTCCTCAAGTGGGCGATTCGGGGAGCGTATGTTGTATACGATGACCGCCGCAAGACCTCCGCGCTCCGGACGATCCCGACCCGCGATCAGCCCGGGGACCGGGTCCGGCCGCCCCGCGACAGGCTGAACAGGACACCCAGCGCGAGCACCGCCACCACCCCGCTGAAGATCTCGCCGGCGGGACGCAGACCGGTCGCCTGGATCAGCAGCCCCACCCCGACCGCGGGCACGCCGAGCATGGCGAAGAGGATGGCGAAGAAGGTCGACACCACCTCGGCCTGGTGCTGCGGCGCTGTCCTCATGGTGATCGTCGCGATGCCGTCGCCGACGGCCACCCCGGCGGCGACCCCGGTGAGCGCCGCGCTGACCATGAGCGTCGCCAGTACCGCCATCCACATGCTGAACCCGAGCAGCGCGGCCCCCACGACCAGACCGACGCAGGCGTACGCCAGCGCGGCGCGCGACGACAGCACGCGGGTCAGGAGCTGACCGAAGGCCGCGCCGATGAAGGCCAGGAAGACCACAAGCGCGGCCAGTGTGTGCGAGGTCTCGTGCAGGACCATCCCGAGGAACAACCCGGTCACCGACGTGAGCACTCCGAGCGCCGCGAAGCCCGCACCGCCGGTGATCGCCGACCGGACGAAGTCACCGCGAATGTTCGCCGGTACGGAGAGCCGCTGCACCCGGATCGTCACCGGGGAACGCTCCCGCACCGTCTCCGGTACGCCGCGCAGCGCGACGATCGCGAGCACCGCGAGGATCAGCACGATGGCCCAGGGCAGCCGCAGCGGCTCGGGTGCCACGTCCGACACGACTCCGGCCAGCAGCGTGCCGGCGGCGAGACCACCCAGGTTCGCGAAGATCGAGACGGTGGCGGCACGTTTCGGGTGCCGCCTGTCGATCAGCTCGGCCAGGGCGGCGGTCGCCGCTCCGATGACCAGCGCGGCCGAGAGGCCGGCGAGCACCCGACCCACGATGATCATCGCGAGGTCCACGGCGAACAGGAAGACGGTGTCGGCTGCGACGGAGAGGACCAGCGCGGTCAGGATGACCGGACGACGGCCGATCTGGTCCGAGAGCCGGCCGAAGACCAGCAGCCCGATGACCACGCCCAGCGCGTACAGGGCGTAGACCACGGGGTCTCAGCCCGCCGTGTCCGTCCGGCGCGCCCCTGGCGGCCACAGGACCGTCGTCGGGATGTCGCGCTGCCGCGCCCAGCCCACGGTACGGTCGGTCGCCGCCTCGTGGCAGCCGCGTTCCCCGTCCCAGACGGCCACCAGACGCTGCACCCGACGCAGCAGCTCCCGGTTCGCGGCCACGTACGCCGCCGTGCCGGAGTGCCGGAATCCGGTGTGGACGACCTCGACCGCCCCGCCGAGCAGCTCGTCGAAGGCGGCCCGGCCAGCCACCGGGATCGCCCGCTCACGGTAGTCCGGCGCCGGCAGGACCACCTCGTACACGCCGCCGGTGGCCAGCACCGCCCGCGCGAAGACCTGGTCGGCGCCCGCGGCCAGACAGGTGACGCCCCGCACCGGCCGTTCGCTGATCCGGCGCAGCTCGGTACGCAGCGCGTCGTACACGAGCCGTTCGGTGACGGGGGTCAGGTTGATGTGCCCGGTGATCCCCACCCGGACCGGCCGAGGGTCCAGCGTCATCCGCCGATCATCTCCCCCGACGCGCCGCCGGAGGCACGCGGGGACTCACCCGCGGCGCCGGTCTGCCGGGGCGGCGCCGGCGGGCCGGTGGGATCGGCGCCCTCGGCGGTCAGCCGGATCATCTCGAAGCCGGCATCGGACAACACCTCCGGCAGCGCCCGGATCTCGTTGCGGTTCATCTCCTGGACGTCCGGTGGCAGCTCGTCCCAGGGCCGCAGCGTCGGATGCCGGCGGCGGACGTCGTCGCGCGGCTCGCCGTACACCCAGCCCTCCCCCCGCCGTTCCCGGCACCACCGCTCGTGCTCCAACCGGGCCAGCTCGTCGATCCGGTCGTCGATCGCCCGGCTGGCGCCCGGATCCGCCGTACCGGCGGTGGTGCCGTGCCGGGGCGCCACCACACAACCGAGGCTCAGCAGCTTCGCGGCGATGTCCTGCACGTGGGCCCGGTTGGCCCGGCGCAACGACTCGGGAAGCCGAGCCCAGTCCACCATGGCGGGCGCCGAACCCCGGCGCACACCGGCCTTCGCCTGCGACTGGAGGTACTTGTCGTGGATCTGCCGGGCCAGCCGTTCGGTGAGGTCCTCGGCGATCAACTGGGCGTCACAGGCCCGGGTCAGCACCGGGTAGAGCTGGAGCCGGCCGTGCACCTCGTCGAGCAGATCGTGCCGCCGGTCACCGTGGAACGCGGCGGCGAGCGCCGCCTGCCGGTACACGGGTACGAAGACGGTGCTCTCCGCCCGTTGCCACAGAGCCGGGGTGTCCAACGCCAACTGCAGGCCGTTGCGTTCGTCCACCGCGCAGACGTAGAGCCGGTCGTAGCCACCGCGCAGCATCCCCGACCCGACCAGACCGTCGAGGTCCAGGTCGTACGGCCGGACCTGGCAGGCGGCGGGCAGGAAGGGGTGCCGGGCGGTCGCCAGCTCGAGTTCGACTGTGGCGTCCGGCGCCACCAGGTCGACGCGCAGCGGCGGCACGGGCCGACCGGGCGGCGCCTCGGCCTGGCGCAGCTGCCAGTGTCGGGCGCTGGCCACCAGGGCGGCACGGCGGAAGCTGCCCTGGCCGGCGATGAGGATCCGGACCGGTCGACCCGTCGGGGTGGGCAGGGGGTGGTGCCGGTGCAGGGCCCGGGCGGCGACGTCGTCGACGTGGAAGTAGTCCAGCCGCAGCCGGCTCGAACCGGCCGCGCCCAACCGTCGGGCCTGCAACGACAGGCACATCTCCGGGTCGTGGACCTGCACGTAGACCCGGGCCGGTTGCCGCCGGTCCTGGATCAACCGGCTCGCCGCGTTGGCGATGGCGTGGTTGCGGTCGTCGTCGTCCGTGCAGGCGTAGACCGTGTGGGCGTGCGGCAGACCGGCGCCGCGCAGCACCTCGGGGCTCGTCGGGTCGCCGGTGACCCCCAGGTAGCGGCGCCGCCGGTACTCCAGCGGCCCGAACGGTTCGGCCCGCACGACGACCACCCGCTCGCCCTCGCTGAACAGCCGGTCGGCGAGCATGTGGGCGAACTGGGAGTCGCCGCAGACCACCGCGTGCCCGCGAGCCCGCCGGGCGCGCAACCGGCGGATCTCGGCGGCCAGCAGCAACCGGCTGGCCTCCACCACCGCGAGCAGGGTGAACAGCGGAGCCGCGAACCGGGCGACCTGCAACTGCCACGGGTACGGGCCGGGATCCTGCAACGGCTCCGCGCCGAGCACGAACAGCTGGATGTCGTAGTAGACGACGTCGTACAGGTCGTAGCCGCTGCCCGGCTCGGCCCGCAGCAGCCGGTCGAAGCCCACGTAGCCCAGCACCAGCGCGAGCAGGCCGATCACCGCGAAGACCATCCGCAGTGCCCTCCCGGCCGGGCGGTACGCGCCGGGGACCGGACCCGTCATCGACCAACTCCCTCGTCCGCGCGACGCCGCGATCCACGGGACCGGGCCACCTCGCATCGTATTCGACGCAGTCGATCCGACCGGACCATCGGCACCCCGGCTGATCGGCTCTTTTCCCAGGTGAACGACGCACTCGGCGGATGCGTACCGGTCCCCCTGACTCGCCACCGAGGGTTACGATTGCAAGACGGGCCGGAGGGGCGCAGAAACGGGTCGGCCTCGGGTCCCCCGACACCTGGCGCCCAGGCCGGAGCTACCGGAGGATCACGGAGATGGACGCAGTCGAAGGTCCACCGGCGGCAGGCCCGGTCAATCCCTTCTCCCCGACGGCCGTGGCCCGGGTGACGGAACAGGGCACCGGCGGGAGCACGGTGGTCACCGCCGCCGTCCGCGACGCCACCGACCAGCTCGACGACTACCTCCGCACCGGTGACGGCGCCGTGGTCGCCCTCGTCGGTGACTACGGCACCGGCAAGACCCACCTCGCGGTCGAACTGCTGGCCCACGCACGGCGGGTCACCGGAGCCGCCGGGCAGGCCATCTACCTGGACGCGCCGGGCGACACCTTCCTGTCACTGCACCGCCGGTTCCTGACCCGACTGTCCCGGGACGCGGTCCGTGAGCTGCTGACCGGCTACCCGCCCGACCCCTCGGCCGATCAGCTCGTCCAGCGGCTCCGCGCGGATCTCGCGGAGGTCACCACCGACCCGGCGTTCGGCACCGCGTTGGCGATGCTGCTCGACCCGAGCACCGAGGCCGCCGCCTGGGACTGGCTGTCGGGTCACCCGCCGGGCCCGGCGCTCGTCGCCGCCGGCGTCACCCCCAGTACGGACGTGGAGGCCACCGCCGTCGAGGCGATGGGCGTACTGGCCCTGCTGCACGGTCGACGGCACGACCGCTTCGTCCTGGTCCTCGACGAGCTCGACAAGATCCTCACCGCGGGTGGCCGGCCCGGCCCGGAGACGATGGCCCGCCTGCAACGGCTGCTCGGCGTGTTCACCTCCGCCGGGGCCCTGCTGGTGATCGCCGGGCTGCCCGACATGCTGCACCTGCTCAGCACCGAGGTACGCCAGCGGATCGGGCCGATCGTCCGGATGTCCGCGCTCACCGGCGAGGACGTGCGCACGTTCATCCGGCAGACCCAGCTCCGGGCGTTCGGCCAGGCCCGGCTCGCGCCGTTCACCGTGGAGACCACCGAATACCTGGCCAACCTCGCCGACGGGGTGCCCCGGCGGGTGATCCGGCTCTGCTACCACCTGTTCCAGCGCGCCGCCCAGGCCGGCACACCCGTCACCCACGTCATGGTCCGCGAGGTCGTGCGGGTCCAGTTCGACCTGGCCAGCCGGCAGGACGTCGCCGCCGACGTGCGGCGGGTGCTCACCCAGGACGGCTGGTCGTACCAGCGGGACCATCTGATCGGGTCGATGCGTGACCTGCCGGTCGACTTCTGGATACCCCTGGAGGAACGCAACGCGGGCTGCTGCGTGCTGCTCAGCGAGTCGATCCTCAAGGCGGAGGAGGTCGACGATCTGCACCGGAGGGTCGTCGCGATCCGGGCGGCCGTCCCGGACAGCGAGGTGATCCTCGTCGTCGTCGGCCACCTGCCCGCGGAGTTCGCCGCGGAACTCGCCGGCACGTTCAGCGTCGAGCCGATCGTGCACGACCCGCAGTCCTTCGCCGAGGACCTGTCGGGCAGCGTCAAGGCCCTGATGCGCCGGCTGGAGCAGGCGATCGGCGCGGACGCGC
Source organism: Micromonospora orduensis (assembly GCF_006228125.1). Classification (GTDB taxonomy): domain Bacteria; phylum Actinomycetota; class Actinomycetes; order Mycobacteriales; family Micromonosporaceae; genus Micromonospora; species Micromonospora orduensis. The sequence continues at coordinate 21,355 of NZ_VDFY01000179.1, forward strand.
TGACCTCGGTACGCCAGCGCGTCGAACGGATCCACCGGCAGCAGAGCAACACCCAGCGCTCCATCGAGCACCTGTCGTACCAGCTCGACGAGATCCGGGGCGAGCTGCGTCCGGCCGGCCTGCTCGGCGTCGTACGGCAGCACCAGCCGGAGGCGGGGGCGACGCCGCCGCTGCCGGGGCGGGTCGCACGGATGTTCGTCGAGGCCATCGACGCCCTGGATCAGCTCACCGGTTTCGAGCGCCGCCTGCGGGACGCGTTCGCCCCGCACCGCGTGGCGACCGTCGGCGGCGCCGACGGCGGCCAGGCCCTACGGTCGCTGCTGCGCTCGCGGGACGTGCAGCGGGCGGTCGGCACGTCGGTGGTCCTGCGCCGCCTCATCGAGGCGTTCCGCGAGGGCGTGGAGCAGTGGTACGACGGCCACCGCGCCGATCCCCAACCGACGGACCTGGAACGGTTGGATCTGCTCTGCGAGACGTACGACGGGATCGCCGAGTACCTGCCGCTGTTCCAGTTGGACACCCTGAGCGGGCTGGCCGCCGCCGGCGCCGGTGGCGAGGACGGCGCGGATCCGGTCGATCGCTCGCGTACCTGGTCACAGGCGCGGTCGGTCTTCGACGGGCTGGGCGGTCGGGTCCGTCAGCTGCTGCTGGCCGGCTGAGCGCCGAGCGGGGTCGGGTCGGCGTCCGGTCGGGGCGCGGTGTCGCCGGGGCCGCCGGGTCGACGCCTGTCGAGCACCGCCGTGGCCAGGGCGTGGATGACGTTGACGACCACGATGGCCGTCGCCACGATCCCCACCGTGCCGGGGAAGTCCCGTTCCAGGACGAGGGCGAGGATCACCGCGGTGATGCCGTTCTGCTGCCCCCAGGCGAGATAGCGCCGGTCGGTCGCGGGCAGGCCACGGGTGATCGGCACCGACACCACAAGTTGCGCCGCCACCGCCGCCAGCCCGAGCACCACACCGGGCACGAGGTCGACGCCGTTCACCAGCAGCAGTCCCAGCAGGAAGGTGGCGACCAGGTACGCCGCCTGGGTGGACCGGCCGACGACGGGGCCGAGGCGGGGGCGGAAGAAGAGCCCGGCGATCGCCAGGCCGAGCATGAGGAACTGCCAGGCGGCGAGGAGGACCAGCGCGATCAGCAGCGCCACCGCCAGCCAGTTGAGCGCCGTACGGAGCCGGGGGCGGTGCGCGTCCTCGCGCAGGCCGGCGGCGCGCAGCAGTCGCCACAGCAGCCAGGCGCCCACGGCGAAGCCGACGTTGGCGAACAGGTCGATCAGCAGGTCCAGGGGCCGGTCGCTGATCGCGCCGGCGAGCGCGCCGCCGTCGCCGCCGCTGAGGTCCAGGGCGAACGCGGAGACGTAGACGGTGAGCAGCACGGTGATGGGGTCGTCGAAGGACGCCCAGATGGACAGGATGGATCGGGCCCGCGCGGAGGTGCGGTCCGGGCGGCTCATCGCGGCCACGGCGAGCGGGTCGATCTGGGCGACGGCCACGCCGAGGACCAGGAACGCGGGGTCGCGGAAGGCCAGCATCATCACCCCGGCGATGAGCGCGGCCTTGGCGACCACGCCGACGGTGACGGCCAGCAGCACGGTGCCCAGGTGGGTGCGTACCTCGGCGAGGCTGATGTCGCGGGTGCTGCCGACCAGGCCCACCGCCAGCAGGACCGAGGCGAGCAGCAGGTACGCGGGGGCGCGTTCGAGCCCGTCCACGTCGCCGGCCCAGGCCACGACCAAGCCGGCCAGGGCGGCGGCGACCACGGCCGCTGATCTCGCCAGTACGGTCACGGCCACCCAACCGACGCGTCGAACCTGGTTGATCCGAGCTGAGGATATCGGCGCCGGCCAACCACCTCAATCGCGAACCACGTGAATCCCCGCGACAATTCAGGCCGACGCCGTGAACCGTCGCGCCACCGCCGCCAGGTCCTCGTCGGCGCGGGCGACCGAGTCCTGGCCGAGGGTCACACCGACCAGGTAGTCGTCCGGGGAGAGCCGGTAGTAGTAGACCGCGCCCATCTCCACGTCGAGCACCAGCCGGGTGACGTTCCCGACCACGGCCCGACGCAGGTCCCGCCCCACCTGAAGGGCCAGCAGCGACAGGTCGCCGGCGAGGCGGTGGTAGCGGTCCCGCCGATCGGCCACCGAGATGCCCCGGTTGAAGAACGGGTCCAGGTCGGGGTGGTCGAGGATGTCCACGGCCCACTCCTGCTCACCCATCCGGTGGTGGCTCAGGTAGTGCAGGCCCTGCGGGCGCAACGCCGTGAGCGTCCCGTCCGGCGACGGCGCCCCGCTCCGGTGGGGGCGGAACTCCTCGGTCGTGGTGGGCGATGTCGCCTCACCGTCGGTGTCCGCCTCCCAGCCGCCCGGGTTCTGCGACCGCTGCCGCAGGAGCCGGCGCAGGTCGCTGGCCAGGTGCGCGGCGGCCTGGTCGACGATGCTGACCCGGCCCGGGTCGGCCACCGGCCCGGTGTCCGCCTCGGGGACGGCGGCGAATCCGACGATGTGCTCGTTGCCGACCACCGAGTTGCAGAAGACGAGACCCGTGCGGGTCTGCACGACCGTCCGGATCAGCGCTCCGGTGTGCAACTCCCCCAGCCGGCGGTGCAACTCGCTGACCCGGTAGACCAGTTGCGCCCCGACCCGGCGGTACGCCTCGCGGCGCTGCGACGGCTCCTCCTCGTCCGGCGACGGCACCGACGGGTGGTCGAGCAGGTCCAGCGCGAAGTCGAGCACCCCGCTCGTGTAGTGGGCGACGTGGTAGACACCGCAGCCGCTGAGCAGCAACGCCCGGCAGAGGTCGCGCTTCTTCAGAAAGCCCGGGACGTCCTGCTCGGCCGTCTCCTCGACCAGGGCGTCGTGCAACTCCGGATCCGTCACCTGCTCACTCCCTCAGCTCTGCGGCACGTCGATGTCGGCGTCGGTCAGCGCGGCGACACCAGGGGTGCCGTTACGTAGCGCGCCGATCGCCGCGAGGTTGGCGGCGGCGTCCCGGGTGACCGGGTGGGCGCGACCGAGGTAGCCCAGGGCGGTCGCGTGCGCCTCCTCCTGCATCGTCAGCGCGGTGTCCAGGTCGCCGCGTGCGGCCAGGTGGCCGGCCTGGGCGGTCGTCGCCGCCAGCGTCCACGGGTGCGCGTCGCCGAGCTTCGCCCGCAGCGAGCGCAGGCCGCGATCGCCGTACCCGACGGCCTGGTCGAACTCCCGCAGGCCGCGCTGGAACAGGCCGAGGTTGACCGAGCAGACCGCCGTGAAGGGGTGGCCCTGCGCCAGCTTCCGATCGTAGCCGCGCAGGCAGCGCATCGCGCTCTTCACGGCGATCCCGGCGTCGCCGGCCCGGTAGTAGTCGGCCGCCAGGCTGAGCAGGCTGCCCCGGGTCAGCGGGTGGTCCTCGCCCAGGTTCTTGACATAGCCGCTGTACGTCTCGGCGCTGCGCTTCTTGGCCGGGATGGTCAGGCCGAGACGGCGCTCGGTGACGGCGAGGCTGCGGTTGACCCGCAACTCGTCGAGGAGGCTGCCGGTGGGCAGCCCGTGGATGCGCGCGAGCGCCTCGCGCAGGGTCGCCAGCGACCTGTCGTACTCGCCGACCTCCCGCTCGCACGTACCGACCTGACACGACGCCCGCCAGGTCCGCGGGTCCTCCGGGCCGAACAGCAGCATCCGGCGATCCCGTTCCTGACGGGCCAGCCGCAGGGCCTCGCGGGCGTCACCGGTGAGCAGGAACGAGATGCCGAGGTTGTTCACCGCCATCCGGGTGTTCGGGTGGTCGTCGCCGACCAGACCGCGAAAACCCTCGAAGGTGGCCTGGTCCTCGACCAGGGCGTCCTCGAACCGGCCGAGGCCGCGCAGGTCACCGCCGCGACCGCGGCCGGCGACCAGGGTACGGAAGTGGCGCAGGCCGTAGCGGCGGCGCTGCTCGCTGAGCACCAGCTCGTCGAGTCGCAACGCCTCCTGGTGGTCGCCCAGCGCCCGGTGCAGGTTCGCGGTCTGGACGAACAGCCGCATCGTCAGCTGGTCCATCTCGTCGCCGCCGGCCCACCGCTCGCAGGTCGCCGCTGCCAGCTGCAGCGCCGAGCGCCAGGCGTCGCTGTCGTTCGACAGGTACAGGTGGCGGACCTGTTTGACGACCCAGTGCCGGACCTGTCGGTCGTCGGACTCCAGCGCGCCGGAGGGAATCAGGTGCTGCTGCAACTCCTCGAAGACGCCGGCGTAGCGGCTGTCGTCGGCCTCCGGATCGGTCGGGGCGTAGCCGGCGAGGCCCCGCAGGACCTGCCGGTGCCGCTCGTACCGCTCCGGCTCCGGGATGGCGCCCCGCAGCAGCACCTGGATGGCCCGGTGCATCCGCAGCGCCGACCCGTGCCCCCAGTCGACGTCGTAGAGCGCGAAGCGGGCGCCGACCGTGAGGACGAGGTCCACCTCGCCGGCGTCGAGCAGCAGCTCGTCCGCGTCCCGGCCGGACGCCGCGGCGAGCTGGGTGAGCATCGAGGTGGACCGCAGCAGCGGCAGCCCGATGCCCTCCGGGGAGAGGAAGGCGCTCAGCTCGGCCAGCCGGATGGCCAGCTCCCCGAAGGGGGTCGCACGCAGCGCCTCCAGGGTGATCCGCAGGACCCTCGCCACGCTTGAGGTGTGCGACCCGGGAATGCTCTCCCCGAGTTCCTCGTCGGACCGCCGTTCCAGCGCGGTCAGCAGCTCCCGGACACTCTGGCCCACCGCCTCCAGGCTGGGCACCCCGCCGCGCTCCAACACCAGGGCGCGCTGCCGCATCCAGGCCGTCGCCAGGCGCAGGGCCAGCGGCAGGTGCTCCAGCGCCACCGCGATCGACCGGGCGTCCTCGGTGCTGATGCCGAGCACCCGGCGCAGCATCGCCACGCTCTCGTCGCCGGTCAGGGCGGCGACCTCCAGTGGGGAGGGCAGCCCGGACGAGCCGTCGTCCCGCGAGGTGATCAGGACGTGCCCCACGCCCTCGTGCGGCCAAAGACCGGTCAGCACGTCCGCGTCGTCGGCGTTGTCGTAGATCAGCAGCCAGCGTTGGAAGGCGCCGTCGGGCGCGACGAGCGCCTTCAACGCGGCCTCCGCCGCCCCGGTGCTGTCCACCGCCTTGATCTCGTCGGCGAGCGCGCCGAGGCCGGTCTGCACGGTCTCCCGGTCCTGCGCGGGGATCCACCAGACCACGTCGTAGTCGTAGGCGAACCGGTGGGCGAACTCGCGGGCCAGCTCGCTCTTGCCGACCCCCGCCCCGCCGGTGAGGGTCACCGGGCCGTCCTCGCTGGTGAGGTGGTCGCGCAAGCGCTCCAGATAGTCGTCGCGGCCGACGAACGACGGGTTGCGGGGAGGCACGTTGAACCGCACCCGCCGATCGGGGTCCGCCGGAAAGCGCGGCACGTTGCGCAGGCCGCCGGCGGGTTGCGCGGGAGCGATCAGGCCGAGCTGGCTCAACAGCAACGACTGCGCCCGGACCGCGTCGGCCCCGCGCAGGTCGACGACCCGCTCGGGGCCCGACGTCTCCCGCCACGCCTCGCCGGCCACCAGCACCCCGAGCACCTCCGCCGACGCATCGGCGGCGTCCGGACGCAGCCCGGACAGGCCCGTCTCGGCGAGATCCGGCGACAGGACCGCCAGCACCGTGCTGCCCGGCCCGAGGCCGGGCTGCGCGCCGGGGCGTACCGCCCGCAGGTGGGACCGGACCCCGGCACGGCGCAACTGCCCGCCGATCCAGTCCGCCCAGGGCCGGTCGACCGGGTCGTACGCCACGGCGATGTCGCCGAGGGTCTCCGCAGGCTCCAGCAGGACCGCGTGCCGGTAACGCCCACGGATCGCGTCCGGCACCGGCGCCGCCCGGGTGACCTCACCCCCGGTGATCCACTCCGTGATCCGCTCGTACGCCCTCAGCGGGCTGTTCGCGTCCTTCGGGTCGTCGGCGAGCACGGACAGCACGTCGTCGAACGTGTCGTAGTTGTGCGCCGGCACCTCCAGGATCCCCGTCGGCGCGGGGCCCTGGGCGTCGTCGGCCGCCTCCTCCTCCAGCAGCCAGGCGAAGGCCTGCCGGACGTAGTCCCGGGACCCACCGTGCCCGGGGTCGGGGACCTCGTGCAGGGTCGGCGCGGCGAGCACCCGGATCCCGCCGGTGGCCCGTTGCTGCAACTCCCTGGCGAGCCCCGCCGCGTGCTGCACGGACAGCCGACGAGGTGGCATGCAGACCACCGCGACGTCGCTGAGCACCGCGCTGTGGGTGATCCCCGGCGCGCTCAGGTCCACCGGGGCGTCGATGAGGACGTAGTCGTAGTCGGCCTGCTGGAGCAGTTGCCGGATCCGGGCGGCGTCCCCGGTGGGCAGCCCGTCGGTGGCGGCGCCGAGACCGACCATGCTGAACGTGGCCGTCGAGCCGGACACCGCGTACCGGTAGAGGGTGCCCTGTTCGGGCGCGACCGGCGCGATCACCGTCGAGGGCGACACCGGCGGGGCGTCCGGCGCGGGGGTGAGCACGGCGGCGAGGTCGTCGCCGAGCGTGCGGGCCGCCGCGACGGCGTCCACCTGCACGGGGCGCAGGAAGTCGTACACCCGGGGGGTCTTCGGGCACCAGTCGACGGCGAGCACCTTCTTGCCGTTGCCGGCGAGGATCCAGGCGACGTTGGCCACCGCGCTGCTGCGGCCGGTGTCGTCGGCGGGCGACACGAACGAGACGATCGTGGCGACACCAGCTGTCGCATCCCTGCTCATCTTCATCGGTCTCCCCCGGCCCGGGCGGTGGTGCGGGTCGCCGGCGTCACCGCGGCGCCCGTGGGGTCAGTCGTCGCCATCGAGGGCGCTCTCGAAGCCTGCGTACTGGTCACCGGCGGCGGCACGGCGGTCGAGCCGCCCCAGCGCGGCGACGAGGACACCGTTGGGCAGGGCGTCCAGTTCGGCAAGGTCCAGTTCGGTCAGGTCGATCAACTCCGAGCGGAGGTCGTCCTCTCCGGCGTCCATCCCCGACCACCGCCTGTCTTCGTGTCGCGCCGCCCGGTCGGTCCCACCGCCGGGCCAGACATTGACCGGTCGCCAGATCCGCTGAGTGTGCTCATGATAACCGTGCGCCGCCGCACCGGCGGACACCCGGACGGCGGCCGGACCAGGTAGGACGGGTCCACCCCGCCGCCGGCCGGTCAGCGGCGGCACCCGGAACGCCGCCTGTCGATGTATGCTCCACTCTGGTAGGTGGCCCGACCGGCGACCGACAGGACGGCGGAGCGTCTGATGCCCGGACCCGTTGGCGGCCACCGGCCGGGACTCGGCACGGCGGCCCGCTCCGCGCCACCCGGGTCCCCGATGCCCTTTCGACAGTTCGTGGTGAAGCTGCACAGCCGCTGCGACCTGGCCTGCGACCACTGCTACGTGTACACGATGGCCGACCAGCGTTGGCGTTCCCGACCGCGGACGATGTCGGCGGCGACCCTCGCCCGCACCGGTGAGCGCATCGGCGACCATGCCCGCCGGCACCGGCTGCGCGGGGTGAGCGTGGTCCTGCACGGCGGTGAGCCGCTACTGGCCGGGGTGGCCGGTGTCGAGCGAGCCGTCGAGCTGCTGCGGCGTGGCGCCGCCCCGGTTCCCGCGCGGATGACCGTGCAGACCAACGGCGTCCGCCTGGACGACGCGTTCCTGCGCCTGTTCGACCGGCTCGACGTGGGGGTCAGCGTGAGCCTCGACGGGGACCGCGCGGCACACGATCGGCACCGGCGGGGGCCGGACGGCCGGGGCAGCCACGACCGGGTCGAGGCCGCGCTGCTGCGGCTGACCGGGTCGTACCGCCGGTTGTTCAACGGTCTGCTGTGCACCGTCGACCTGCGCAACGATCCGGTCTCCACCTACCGCAGCCTGCTGGTCCACCGCCCGCCGGTGGTGGACTTCCTGCTGCCGCACGGCACCTGGTCGACGCCGCCCGCCGGTCGCCCCGCCGATCCACGGCAGGCCCGGTACGCGGACTGGCTGATCGCCGTCTTCGACGAGTGGTATTCCGACGGCGGGCAACGGACCCGGGTCCGGCTCTTCGACGAGATCATCCAGCTCCTGCTCGGCGGGTCCTCCCGCCTGGCCGGGGTGGGCGTCAGCCCGGTCGCGGTGGCGGTGGTGGAGACCGACGGGGCGATCGAGATGGACGACACGCTCGGCGCCGCCCACGCCGGTGCCGGCGACACCGGCCTGCACGTCGACCGGGACACCTTCGACGCCGCCCTGGAGCAACCAGGCGTCCGGGCCCAGCAGGCCGGGGTGGCGGGGCTCTGCGCGCAGTGCCGGGCCTGCGACCTGCACCGGGTCTGCGGCGGCGGTCTCTACACCCACCGGTGGCGCGCCGGCAGCGGCTTCGACAACCCTTCGGTGTACTGCGCCGACCTGTACCGGCTCATCGGCCACATCCGCCGCATCCTGCGCCGGGACGTGACGGCACTGCGGGCGGTGTCCCGGTGACACCGGCCGGGCACCGGCTGCCCCGGGCCGTCCTGGACGCCCTCGCCACGGGCGGGGGCGGGCCGACCGCCGTCGAGGTGCTGCGCTCCGCCCAGCACAGCAAGAACCTGCTGCTGATCCGGGCGCTTGTCGTCCTCACCCACCGGGTCGACCATCCGGACCGGGCAGCCGTCGAGGCCGCGTACCGGCTGGTCGGTGGCCTGGACAGGGGCGAGCGCCAGGCGGCGTGGGGCCATCCGCCGGTGGCCGCCTGGGCCTTCGGCACCGCGTCGCTGCTGAGCCGGGGCGAACACGCCGCGGCGTACCCCGGTCTGCTCGCGGCGGTCGCCGCCGCCGCCGCGGTGCGGGCCCGCGCGGACGCCGACCTGGACGTGCCGCTCGACCCGGCCACGCCGGGCCGGCTGGACCTGCCCGGCCTGGGCACCCTGCGGGTCGACCCCACGGCGGCCCGCGCCCGCGTGCGCTGCGCCGGCGGGCGCGCGGAGGTGCGCTGCGCCGGGGAGCGAATCGAGATCGGGTACGACCACACGCCCGACCACCGCTGGCGACCCTACCCGGAGCTGCGGGCCGCCCGTGGCGGGCTCACACTGCGGCTGCTGCTGGACACCGGCACGTGGCGGCACGTGCCGGTGGCGCTCGGGGTCGGCGCTCATCCGTTCGCCGATTCCGTCCGCGACCCCGGCCGCTGGCAGCACCGGCTGCGCGGGGCGTGGCGCCTGCTAGCCGACGAGCACCGGGCGGTCGCCGAGGAGGTGTCCGTGGCGCTGCGGACGCTCGTGCCGCTCAGCCCACCCCGGGCCGGGGTCCGCAGCGGCACGTTTCACCACGGCTTCGGCGCGGTGGCGATGTCCCTCCCACCGGACTCCCGCTCGGCGGCGGTCACCCTCGCCCACGAGATCCAACACCTGAAGCTGGCCGCGCTGACCGACCTGTTCCCGCTCGTGGAGCCCGGCCCCGACGAGTCGTTCTACGCGCCGTGGCGACCCGACCCCCGCCCGCTGGAGGGCCTCCTGCACGGCGCGTACGCCCACCTGGGGGTGGCCGGCTTCTGGCGCCGGCAACGGCTCGTCGAACGCGACCCGGCGGCCCGCCAGCACGCCGAGGTCGAGTTCGTCAGGTGGACCCGGGCCGTGGGAGAGACCCTGCGGGTGCTGGCCGCGCAGCCACGCCTGACCGCCGTCGGTCGGCGCCTCGTCGACGGCATGACACCGGTCCTCGACCGGTGGGCGCGGGAGCCCGTGGAGCCCGACGCGGCGGCCGACGCCGGGCGGCTGCTCGCCGCGCACCGCGCCCACTGGGACCGGGAGCGGGCTGGGGCACGGCCGGCGTGACAGCGAGGCTTGCCGATCTCCTCTACGCTGGGCGCCATGGGGGACGCTAACGGGCAGCCCACCCGCCGCGAATGCTTCGTCATCGCACCGATCGGCCCCGAGGGCTCCGAGATCCGCGAGCGCAGCGACCAGATCCTCGAATACGTCATCCGTCCGGTGGTCGAGGCCCGCGGATTCCAGGCGATCCGGGGTGACGAGATCGAACGCGCCGGGCTGATCACCTCACAGGTGCTCGACCGGATCATCCAGAACGACCTGGTCATCGCGGACCTCACCGACCAGAACGCGAACGTCTTCTACGAGCTGGCCGTGCGGCACGCACTGCGTAAACCGTTCGTGCAGCTGATGGCGAAGGACCAGCAGCTCCCCTTCGACGTGCAGGGGATGCGCACGATCCTGGTCGACCACAGAAATTTGCGCAGCGTGCACGCCGCCAAGGAGCAGCTGGGCCGGGCCATCGACTCGATAACCGACGACGCCGACATCGTCACCCCGATGTCGGTCGCCCTCACCCTGCAGGACCTGCGCGGCTCGTCGAGCCCGCACGAGACGGGCCTGTCGCAGGTCATCGAGACCCTGCCGCAGATGATGGACATCCTCCAGGACCTGCAACGGCACATGGGCACCGCCGCCCCCGTCGAACCCTCCGAGGCGGACGACCACCGGCGGCTGCGCAGCCTCATCATGTCGCTGACCGACCGTGGGGTGGTGACCGAACAGGACCTGACCGGCCTGCTCGGCGGAGCCAGCAGCAAGTTCGACAAGTGGGTCCAGCACCTCATCCAGCGCACCAACGGCGCCGGCTAACCGTCCTGACGCGCCAGGGTGAGCCGTCCCTCCTGGTCGTATCGGAGGCGGCCGCTGGTCAGTGCCACGTGCAGGCCGTACCGGAGGAGCTTGTCGATCTTCTCGGTACGGCGACGGTAGCCGAGGCGTTCCAGGCCGGCACGCAGCAGCCGCTCCTCGTCCATGCTCCGTACGTCCTGCAGCACGTGCACGAGGGCGTTGGCGACCTCCTCGGGCGGCACCTCCTCGAACGCCCGGTCGTTGCTGGCCTGGATGACCCGGTACGCGCGGTACGTCTGCGGGTCAGCGCCGTCGGGCCACGCGTACCGACCCAGGGTGGGGTGCGCGTACAGCCGGCGGGAGTCGACGAGGGCGAGGACGGCGGCGCGCCGGTCCTCGCGTGTGCGCAGGAAGCCGAACCGGGCGAGGGTCAGGCGCGCGAGGCGGTGCTGCTCGACGGGGCCTTCGGCCTCGATGATCTCGCGGAGCGCGGTCCGCATCAGATCGCGGACGCGCTGGTCGGTGGCGAGCAGGTCGAGGTCGGCCTGGTCGCCGAGCGGCGTCGGGACGTACGGAATGAACGGACTCGGGGTGATGGCGCTGGGCGCTGTCGCCGCCGCGACTGTCACCGGAGGCGGTGCGGACGCCGACGTGAGTCCGGTGACGGGTGGCGGTGACGCACTCGGGCGGGGTTCGTCGTCGGCCGCGAGACGCGACTGCGGCATCTCGGCCGGTGCCGGCTCGGTGCCGGTCGCGATGCGTTGCTGCGGCAGCACGACGACGCTGTGCGGCGCCGCATTCCCCACGGGCTCAGGCTCCGGCTCGACGGACGTGGTGGCCGCAGCTCGGGTGAGCGCTTCGTCGACCCGGTCGAGCAGCGCCGACCGGTCATGGATCCACGCCGGCAGCCAGAACCGCACCACCTCCGACCAGCCCATGATCGACCGGAGCAGCGCGGGCGCGGAGTCCCGGTCGGCAACCGTCGGGCGGGCACTCCAGTCCGGACCGTCGAGCATGACGGCCACCTGCCACCGGGGTGTTCCCGGCGTACGGACGGCGATGTCCACGGTGAAGTCGGAGAGGCCGTGCGAGGTACGGACCTCGTTGCCACGCTGGCGCAGCGCCGCCGCCACCTCGTCGCGGATCCGGCTGCGCCGTTCGGCCTGGCCGGCCGCCAGGTCACCGAGACGGTCCACGCCGGCCGCGGCCATCTCGCAGTACGCCCGCAGGTGCTGGGTGCCAAGCGCGGAGGTCCGGGACAGGTCGATGTCCGACGGGTCGAACGACGAGTAGAGGACGACCTGGCGGCGGGCGCGGGTGATGGCGACGTTGAGCCGTCGTTCGCCGCCGGCCTGGCTGAGCGGACCGAAGTTCAGCGGTAGCTGGCCGGTCTCCGGGTTGGTGGAGAAGGCGAGGGAGAAGAGGACCACGTCCCGCTCGTCGCCCTGCACGTTCTCCAGGTTCTTCACGAAGATCGGCTCCGGGACGGCCCCGGAGAGGTGTTCGCGGATGATCGGATCGCTGCTCTCCTCCAGCAGGTTGAGGATGAGGTCCCGCTGCTGGATGTTGAAGGTGACCACCCCGATCGACCGGGTGCCGGTGGCCGGGTCGTGCAGCCGGCGGGTGATGTCCGCGAGGATCGCCCGCGCCTCGACCTCGTTGGTCCGCGAGCCGCCCCGGTCGTACTGGCCGTCGACGCGCCGCCAGGTGACGCCGGCCGAGCTGGCGGCGCCGGGCGACGGGAGGCTGGAGAGTTTGTTGTCGTAGTAGTAGCGGTTGGAGAAGGCGATGAGTGACTCGTCGTGGCTGCGGTAGTGCCAGGAGAGCCAGCGCTGCGGCAGCCCCGATTCGACGGCCTCGCTGAGGATGCTCTCCAGGTCCTCCGGCACCGGGCCGTCGCCCTCGTCGACCTCGTCGACGCTGTGGCTGGCCTGCATGATGCTGCTCGGCGGCATCTGCCGGGAGTCGCCGACGACCACCACGGCGCTGCCCCGACCCATCGCGCCGATCGCCTCGGCCACGCGGATCTGCGACGCCTCGTCGAAGATGACGAGGTCGAAGCGTTGGCTCCCCGGTGCCAGGAAGTTCGCCGCCGACGCGGGGCTGACCAGCACGCACGGGGTCAGCGCCAGCACGGCGTCCGGGTACTGCTCGAACAGCTCCCGGAAGGATCGCCCACCCCGCTTGCGGCGAAGCTCGGCGGCGAAGTCCGCGAAGCGGCCCCGCCGGTCGGTCGGGCTGAAGGGGCGTCGGCGGACCAGCACCGCCGGCAGCTGCGTCGGCAGCGCGGACCGCAGCTCACCGGCGGCCGCCTCGAACTGGTTGATCTCGTCGTCGTGCAACTCCGGGTCGAAGTACTGCAGGCCGCCGGCCCGTACCCGCTCGGCGAGGGACGCCGTCGCGACTCCCCGCCGGTAGACCTCCTCGGCGAGCTGCGCGTTCACCTCAGCGCGCAGCAACTGGTCGCGGTAGTCGGTGAGGCCGGCCGAGGCCAGCGTGTCGGCGTGCGTCAGGACGGTCGCCCAGCGGCGCAGCGGGAACAGCTCCTCGGCCCGCAACTCGTGCAACCAGGCACTGCCGTCGCGCTGCCACGCGTCCACCCAGTGCGAACCGGTGGCCCACAGGGTCAGCTCCGGCCCGGCCGACCGCAGGACCCCGCACCAGGCCCGCCACCGTGAGGCGACCCGGTCGAGAAGGCCCGCGCCGACATCGGTGAACCCGTTGTGGAACAGCTCCCAGGCCTGTGGGTGCCGGGCCAGGAGAGTCCGCCCGGCCCGGGTCGCCTCGACCGCCCCCGCCAGCCGCTCCTGCGCGGCGGGGTCCGTGGGCTGCCACCGCGGCAGCCACACCCCGCCCACCGCGACAAGCTGCTGGTGGAGCGAGGCCGCCTGCGCCTGCGCCGCCACCAGCCGACCGGTGGTGACCTCCACCCGGTCGACGTCGAGCGCCGCGCCGGCGACCAGGTGCACCGCCAACCGGTCCACGACGGCCTGCCGACGCTTACGCTTTCCGAACAGCTTCTTGGCCGCCTCCTGCGCCTCGGCGTGCCAGGCGGTCAGTTCCGGGTTGGCGAACACGTCCGGCCGGAAGGTGGCCAGCTCATCGGCGAACCCCTGACGGAACGCCGCCAGGTCCGCCTGGAGCCGGGCCACCGCCTCGTCCCACCGGCGGTCGCCGGCGCGCAGGGTGGTCTCCCGGTCCGGCAGCAGTCCGCGTACGGCGAGCCAGGCCCCGGCCTGCACCTCGCTGACGGTCGCCGGGGCTGGCAGCGTCCGCAGCAGGTCCACCAGCTGCGGGTGGGCGGCGAGGTCGGCACGGAGGCGTTCGAGGTCGGCGGCGATCTCGGTGAGCGCGGCGGCGTGCAGCCCGTCGAGGGTGCGGCAGCCGCTCAGCGCCCACGGGTGCGCGGCCCGCAGCCGCGCCGACCGTGCGGCCGCCGGGAACTCCCGCAGGGCCGTCTCGACCTGCGCGCGTGCCTCGGCTGGCGCGTGCAGATAGCTCGACGGGATCGGGGCGACCGGGCCGTCCCCGTACGCCAGGGTCTGCTCGTAGGCCGACCAGAGTGACATTCCGACGGGGTTGGTGGTGTGCACCTGTGCCGGGTACTCGGTCAGCGGGGCGAGCCGCGTCCGGTACGCCGTCTCGACGGCCGTCCACCCGCCGTCGCCGCCCTGGTCGTGCTGGTCGAGGGCGTCACGCAGCTGCTGGCGGATGGCGTTGAGCGACTGCTTGCGCCCGTGCAGGTCGAGGGCGAACGGACCGAGGCCGATCTGCTTGAGGCGGCGCTTCACCACCTCCAACGCGGCCTGCTTCTCGGCGACGAACAGCACCGACCGGCCGGCGCTGACCGACCGGGCGATCATGTTGGTGATGGTCTGCGACTTGCCGGTGCCGGGCGGACCCTCCAGGACGAAGGAGTGGCCCCGCTCGGCACGCACGATGGCCTGCATCTGCGACCCATCGGCGGGAATCGGCAGATGCAGCTCGGCCTCGTCGACCATCACCTCGGCGTCGTCGGGACGGGCCGGATCGTCGAAGGTGGCGCCGGACGACTCGACCAGGTGCCGGACGACCGGGTTCTCCATGAACCGGGGCCAGTGGTCGGTGAGGTCCCGCCACATCTGGAAGGTGGAGAACTGCAACAGTCGCAGGCTGGCGGTCTCGTCGATGCGGTAGTTGAGCCGGTTGTCGACCAGGCCCGTGTTGATCGCCGCGAGGGTCTTGGCGATGTCGATGCCGTGCTCGTCGAGGACCGGCCGCTCCAGCTCGGTGATCCGGACGCCGTGCTTGACCCGTAACCACTCGACCAGGCAGTGGTTCGGGCTGGCGACCTCGGTGCCGTCGATGACCATCGCGTACGGGCGACGGCCGGTGCCGCCCTCGATGCGCACCGGCAGGAGGAACAGCGGCGCGTACGCCTCTCCCCCGGTCGTCTTGGTGTGCACCAGGGTGCCGATGGTCAGGTAGAGGTAGTTGCTGCCGGTCTCCTGCTCCATCGTGCGCGCCTCGCGCTGCAGCGCCCGCATCGCCGTCTTGTAGCGGGCCTCGGTGACCGCGCCGTAGACGCGCCGGTCGGTGCGCAGTTCACGGGTCAGGATCTCGGCGTCGAGGTCCTGCGCACGGCGTGCCCCGGCCAGCTCGTGGACGTGGCTGATGTCGTCCTGCGGGATGACCTGCACCTGACGGCCGTCATGGATGAGGTCGTCGAGCAGGGCCAGCGCGCCCGCCGGAACGTGCAGATCCAGGCCACGACCACGCTTGGGCAGGTTGAGCAGCGGGTTGCGCAGGCTCAGGTCGAGCAGCGACTTCTTCCACTGCTGGATCCGGGCCGGCGAGCCGTCGGACTGCTGCGTCACCTCGTCGCCGTCGTCGGCGAGCTGACGCAGCTTCGCGGCGGCGACACCGTCCGGAAGCTCGATGGACTCCCCGGTGGCTGCGGTCGGCTCCTCGACGAGCGCGGTGGTGGTCGGTTCGTCGGTTGACGGCAGCGGTCGGATGCCCGAGCGGTGAGCCAGGTGCACATCGACGAGACCCTGGACGCGCTCACCGTCGCCGCGGAAGTGGCCGAGTCCCACCCGTACCGCCTCGGTGAAGGCGGCCGACCGCGCGCCCGGACCGATACGTGTCAACTCCACCGGCACCGCCCGGCCGGAGTCCACCATCGAGATCAGCAGGTTGCGCTCGGTCACCGCGGCCGAACCCAACCGCTCCTCCTCCAGCAGGAAGCCGCCGAAGGCGTGCCCCTCGCTGATGAAGATGAGCGGGTGCAGGCCCGCCGCCTCCAGGCACGCGGCGTACGTGACCGCCAGGTCGAGGCAGTTGCCGAGTCGGCCGTCGAGCACCGCAGCTGTCGTCCGTACCTTCTGGCCGGTGTTCTCGAACGACGCCGGCAGGGTCTGGTAGGTGATCTCCAGTTGGCGCAGCGCCTCGTACACCGCACCCGCGATCAGCGCAGCCCGCTCCGAGCCCTCCTGGTAGCCCTGTAACGAGCCGGAGCCCGTGCGCGCGAGCAGGATCTGGGCAGCCGCCCGCAGGACCGCCTCCACCGCCCGGGTGTTCGGCTGCACGAAGGCCGCCAGGCTGTCGTACAGGGCGGGGCTGTTGAACCACTCGTTGTGCGCCAGCACCCTCGACGGGGCGACCAGCCGCAGTATCTCCTCCTGCGCCTGCACCCGGAGGGTGTAGTCGACCGGGAACGCCTCGTCGGTGCGGTACAGCAGCACCCGGTCGGGCGTGAAGTCGCGGAAGTCGTCCCAGCTCGTGCTCGCGCCGGGCCGCAACGGCGCGCTCAGCGTGCGCGACCACGGCTCGGTCAGCGCGCCGTCCGGGCCTCTCAGTTCCAGCGTCAGCGTCACGTCGGTCAACGGCACCGGGCCGCAGTTGGTCAGCGTGAGATGACGGACCAGCGGCACCCGGTTGTGCACCAGGGCGGCGTTGATCGCCGGCTGCACGAGCAGCCCGACTTCGAGCTGGTCGTCGTCGGCGGTGAACTGCGCGAAGACGCTGTCGGACATGGGCATTTCTCCAGGTGGGGAGACCGTGGAGGGCCAGCCTAGCGGTCACCCGGCCGGTGGAGAGGACCCCGCCCGTACGACGGCTGCGCTGCCGCTGACGGACACCTTCCACCTCACCCCCCGGCCGAGGACACTCACCGCACCGCAGGCAGCCGTAGCCGACGGATCAGCGACGTAGGCGGCGGGAGCAGTCTGTCGTCGGCAACCGCGCCTGCCTCGACGGGCCGACCATGCGTTCACCTGGTGTGGACTACCCGCCAGGTTCAGCGGGGGCGACTCAACCACTCCCAGGCGTGGCGGAGGCCCACCTGCACCGGGTCGCCTACCTCATTGAGGAACTCCGCGAGGTCGATCCGTTCGGTGAAGTCCACGTCCTTGTGCAGGTAACCCCGCAACTCCTCGGGGACCTGGGTGGCCAGGTGCCGCGCCTCGCCACCACTGACCCCTTCCGCCAAGGTCGTCAGCGTGGCTCCGACGACGTTCGCCGCCTCCGCCGCCGGCGTTCGCGCCCGCTTCCCACCAGTTCTCCTTCCGGTCCGGTTGGGGTGCGTCGCGGGGTCCGTGCGTGCTACCCGGGGCGCTGCCGGCTACCGGCACTCGCCGGCTCGATCACCTGCCGGAACTCCTTCGGCAGCTGGGCCAGCGCGTCCTCGAACTCGTCCCGGGTAACAGCCTCACGCAACGTGGTGAGGACCGCGCGGACGCCGGGACCGGCGAGCGTACGGTCGATGGCCGGGTGGTCCGCCACCCGCCGCACGAACTCGTCGAGCCCGAACGGCTGGGCATGTTCCTGCCTTCGGAGCGGTGGCGGTTTGCGCAGGTGATCGTCGAGCCCGTCGGGAAGCTGATAGGCAAGGTCCTCAGCCTGGCCGGCGCTGATCCGATCTGCCAATGTCTGCAACGTCGCGCTGGTGAGCGTCGCCGCCTGATCGGTCGACACCTTCGCCCGCGTGGCCACTGCGTTGATGAAATCCTCGTATTCCACCTGATTCTCCTCTCCGGCCCGATCGCCGTCGAACCGCCTGTTAGGTGCGCCCCTGACCTCAATGCGTCGCGTTTCGATTCGGTTCGTCTTGCCTGATGGCGGCACGACGTGTTCGAACTGGCTGGCCCCTGGGTTCCCGGCGGCGAAAGAAGGATTCCTGGCGTTCCCGCTCGTTGAGCTCGCTCGTGATCCCCAACTGGTTGTCGCGCAGCGCCCTGGTACCTCGACAGCGTGTCGGAACCGGGGGTGACCGTGCCTCATCCCGATCGGGCGAATCAGGAGGGTGGCGAGGCCGGGAATGGTCAGCCTAGCGGTCACCCGACCGGTGGAGAGGGCCCGGACGGTAGGCTGATCTTGGTGGGCGTCCCCTGGGGCAGGATGTGCGCCATGACGACGCACCACCAGCACCTGGTCTACGGCCACGCCACCAATCACGACTGCCTCGCCTTCGCCGACGCCGGCACCGCGACCGAGGAGGCCGCGGAGATCCGGGCCCTCGCCGCCGCGCGAACGTGGGGCGAGGCGCGACAGGTTCAGATGACCCACCTGTCGCACCCCGCCGGCCCCGACTGCTACGAGCCGGAGGACGGGTACGGTGACGACGAGCCCTTCCACATCACTGAGGTGGGCGCGGTCGTGGAAGGGTACTGGCCCCCGATGGTCACGACGCGCGCGCTCGACGTCCTGCCGCAGGACCTGCGGGACCGGTACGCCAAACTCGTCCTCACTGTTCACAACGGTGAGTACCTCGATGTTCCTGTCGACTGTGAGGCCGAGCTGGTTGCGGAACTGCGGGAACGCGGCTACGAGGTGACCCGCGACGACGAGCTGATCAACCTGCTCGACGGCGTCAACCTGGGCTCACCCACCGCTTGAGGGTTGACGGAGACGCCGGCGTCACTCGGAAGGGTCGACGGTGTCGGCGCGGCGCGAGCCGGCCTCTCCGTGGCTGGTGCTCAACGTCGGCGCTTGTTCAGACTCGGAAGGCCACCGGACACGGTCCGCACGCTGCCGTCCGGGTTGCTCCGGCCGGGCTTCTGTTGGGCCTCCGTCACCCGCCTCCCGGCGAGGTCGGAGGCGCTCAGGTTGACGACGACCCGGTCCGGCCGCCGCCAACTCCGCAGGTGAGCTAAGGCTTGCTGGCTGTCGGCGATGCCGGTGAGCGCACGAATCGCCGGCATCGCCCGGGACGGGTCAGCGAGCAGGAGATGAGCGACGTCGGCCGGGGTCAGATTGCGCGGCGAGGCGTTGCCGGCCGAGACGAGTGACCCGTGGATCTCCCCATTCTCAAGCCACAGCCACACCGGCCTCCGGCCATCGCCGGCTCGCATCACCGGCGTTGTCGGCCCGGCCCTTAGCGTGGTGGAGGCCTGCCTGGCCACGAGGTGGGCCCGTAGGACGGCCGCCAGCTGCGCCTGTTGCCGCGACAGGGTCGCAACGTCGGCCGCCGGGCGGGACAGGGCTACCTGACCTGACGACGCCTTCCCACGGAGTTGCGGCGGCTTGGTCGGGGCGCCTCGCCGTTCCCCCGCTCGACGTTCCCCCACGAACCAGCCGGCGAACCTCCACTGCTCCCGTGTGAAGCTGACCGGGATGACCTCGACTGGGTCTGGTGCCGACGTGACCCGAACGGAGAGTTGCGCGTGCCGCCTCGCCTGGTCGGCGGCGGTGAGTGACCCGATATCGAGGATCGCGCCCAACGGGATCCGCCTGACATAGGGCTTCGGCCACGGCAGCAACCGCCAACGCCGGAGGACGACATGTTCCTCCTCGAACCTGGCGTCCCAACGCCGATCGGCCATTCCCGCCACCTCCCGTGCTGCGCACGCTAGCGGCCTGATGATCATCAGCGCACTCGGCACAACGGGCAGTTGAGGTGCCGGATCGTCCGGTTGTGTCAGCGGCGCAGCCGACGGGAGCAGGGGCCGTCGTGGCCGTCACGGAGGAGGCAGCGCCGGCCACCAGGCAGCCGCAGGTCGCAGAAGACCCGGTGGCGGAGGAACTGCTGGTCCTCTTCGGAGACGGTGGTCTCCCCCGGGTCCGCCATCGGCAGCACCAGCATCCACCGGCCGATGACCCGGGCCAGTCGTTGGGCGGCGGGCAGATCGGTGGCAACGACGGGCAGGTGGATGACGTACCGCTGGCTCATTTGGTCTGGCCCCGCTCGTTGCGGGCGCCGGCCTGGTCGGCCTGCCGGCGACGCAGGCCGGCCTTGATCCGGGCCGTCTCGAGGCGGCTCTCGGCGAGAGCGGCGTAGACGGCGGCCATGTCGATGGCGACCCGGTCGAGGAAGGCGTACACGTCGTCGGGGTTCAGGCCGCGACGTCCGAGCCCGGTCGGCGGGAAGCGGCGCTCGCGCACCTGCCACGGCAACAGGCTGGTGTACGCGGCGGAGCGGTAGGTCGCACCACCGCCGACTGGGGCTGATCGCTGGTTACGAGCGTTCATGTCTATCCGCCTTCCTGACCTGGCGCAGGGCGGGCCTGCTCGCTCATCCGGTGCGGCAGACCCACCCCGCCCTGACACCGCAGCTTCACTCCGCGGTACGGCATCACGATTGCTGAGCGAGGGTTGTTCGGGAAAGCACGGCGGCCGTTCGGGGGGGACCGGCCGGCCGCCGTGCTGGGATCAGCCTGCGATGGACCGGAGCGGAGACGCAATGTTTCGGGCCGAGATTTCGCCAGTGTGGATTGACTTTCTTTGCTGCAATCCATGCGAGTTGCAGGAGCGGCTGATGCAGTGTTGCGCTGTGGAACGTGGAGGTTTGCGGATACCCGGAGGCTTGGATCGACCGTGAGCTGTCACGTTTGGCCGGAGGGTTTGCCGGGCCAGAGACAGAGACTGTTTCCACGTGAGTTAACGGATCGAAGACGGACCGATGTCGTCGGCAGATTCGCCCATTTCAAGCTGGCAGGCTATCGCCTGATGCCGGCACTCCTCGACAAGATCCTGCTCCTCGTCCGACTGATCGAGGTCTCGGGCCAGTGCCAGGAACGCGCGACGGGCCTGCCGGAAGTCACCTGCGAGCATCAAGAGGTTCGCGAGGTCCACTCGTAGCGCCACGATCTCGGTGGCCAGCCGCTCACCACCTTGCGGCACCATGCGGAGGGCCCGCTCCAACGTCTCGGCTGCCTGCAGGAAACGCTCGTTCTCGGCGAGTTCCCTTGCCTGCGCCCGCAACTGCACCAGGTTCTGCGGGGATCTCTGCGGCGGAACCGGCACGGGGGCGGTATGCGGCGCAGCGTTGGAGAAGGGGTTGTCCGTTCGGGCGGCCACCAGCCCCAGAGAGTCACCGCCGTCGAGGAAAGGCATCAGTAGCTGACGAACCTCGCGAGCCGATGCGGGCCTTTCCGCTGGGTCCTTGGCCAGCAGGCAGTAGATGAGGTGCGCCAGGTCATCGGGAACATCCGATCGATACTCAGTGATGATGGGAATGGGCGCATCGATATGACGGCGCATCATGTCCGGGGCGTTTGCCGCCTCATACGGAGGGTTCCCGCCAAGCATCTCGAAGAGGATGCAGCCCAAGGCGTACAGATCGGCAGCAGGCCCGACAGGGCCACCCTGGGCCTGCTCGGGTGCGATGTAGGCGGGAGTCCCGAGCGTCCGCCCGGTTGCGGTCAGGCGAGATGCTCCGGCCGGGCCGAGCAGCGCCGCCACACCGAAATCGAGCACCTTGACCACCCCCGACGGGGTGATCATGAGGTTCTGGGGCTTCAGGTCACGGTGCACGAGAGAGGCGGCGTGAGCGGCGGCCAGCACCGAACAGACCTGCGCGGCAATGGAAACCGCCTCGCCGACAGGCAGTCGTTCCTGCTCGGCGATGTGGTCGGCGAGGACGATCCCCGGCACGAGCTGCATGACGAGGAAGAGGTCTTCACCGTGCACGCCCAGGTCGTGCACGGCCGGCAAGCCAGGATGGTCGAGCCTGGCGGTTGCTCTCGCCTCCCGCCGGAAGCGCTTGCCTGCCGTCTCACGCTCGTCCTCCGGCACCTCCAACTGTCGGAGAAACTTGATCGCCACCGGCCGGTCGAGTCGCTCGTCGAAGCCGGCCCAGACCTGGCCCATTCCTCCGCGACCGACCGGATACGTCAACTCGTACCGGTCACCGACGCGATCCCCCGCCTGCACCTACAGCCTCCCCCCGCATCGCACGCCGACCCCGCCTGAGCAGGAGCGGCAATCAGGCTAGCTGTCGCTGTACGAGCCGCCCGGTCAGGAACGGACTGGGCGTGCCGTGCCAGAACACCGCAAGCTCGTCACGCGAACGGGTAGCCGCGACGAAAAGCAGCGACCGGTCGCGCTGGCGTTCACGCTGGTAGCGCTTCGGGTCAGCGTCCCGGTACCTGCTGATCATCTGCCGAGGCACCAGGCCGTCGCTGACCCCAGCGATGATCATGCGCTGGTACTCGAGGCCCTTGAATCGGTGCATCGTGCCGATGTGCACGCCGTCAGGCCGCTTCGGGCCATCCGGGCCGATCTCCACCACTTCCAGGCCGTCAGCCTCCAGTCGGCTGATGACGTCCGCCGCCAGGTCCTTGGTCGGTACGCAGATGGCAACCGAGCCGTCCGTCGGACTGCCCCAAGTGTGCAACTGCTCGACGATCAGGTCCCGCTCCTGTGCCCACGTCGTGGCACCGCGAAAGACCGGTCGGCCGCCGCGCAGCAGCGAGCGGTAGCCGGCCAGGTTCTCCTCACCGCCGTCGAGGTCGTCGTACACCTCCCCCGTCATGATCTGCAGGGCGTCGGCGAGGATCTGACGGGTCGTTCGATAGCTCAGGGTGAGCCTGGACGACCGACCGCGAATGTTGACGCCGAGGCTGCTCAACGTGACGTGGTTGTCGTAGATGCGCTGGTGGGTGTCGCCGGTGAGGAACATGTCGTCGGGGCCTGGGGCGACCATGGCACGCAGCATCTTCCAGTGGGCGGCGCTGAGGTCCTGCGCCTCGTCGACCACCACGTGGCGGTAGCGCGGCCGGTAGAACCCGCCGGACGACTCGCCGGCGACGCCGTTGTTCTGGGCCGTGCGGTCCATCTCGAGGCGGGCAGCCCGTTGTGCCACCTGGCGCCAGGTCCAGACGCCTCGGTTCTCCAGCCAGGTGGTGAACCGCTCGGTCAACTGCCAGATCTGGTCCCGCTCGATCCGGGAGAGGCTGCGACCGCGGTTGGGACGGCGGGCCTTGAAGTAGTCCGTCCGCGAGTTGAGCACCTGGCCGAGGATCACCTGGGTCCACTCAGCGGCGAGGAACTCCGCCTCCCAGGCGGTCTCGCCGGTCTCGATGAGGAACTCTTCCCACAGCTCAAGGACTCGATTGTCGTCCACCACGCGGCGGCTTCCGCCCGCTTTGGCTTCTGCCACCACCCGGCTGGCCAACCGGTCGATGTTGACGATGTCGACACGCGACACCAGCTCCTGCCCACCCAACGCCATGAGCCGGGTCCGCAGGTCGGCAGCCAGGTTCCGGTTGAAGGTGGTGAGCAGGATCGGCTTGTCCGCTCCGTCTGGCAACTGCCGGGCGAGATGCGCCACGCGGTGCAGGGCGACGATCGTCTTGCCGGTGCCCGGGCCACCACCAACCCGCGCCGGGCCGTTGTAGCGGCGCTCGACCAGCTTGCGCTGAGTGGGGTGCAGGAAGATCTGCCACCGCTCGAAGGCCTCGCCGAGCATCGCCTGCAATGCCTCGTCGTCGGTGGTCACCTGCGTGGCGGGGCGTTCCACTGCCGCCTCGAAGTCCTCGGGGTCGACCGGCTCGTCGGCGCGGACCGGGTCCGTGACCTGTTGCAGCACGTCGTCGTAAGGGGTGCCGTCGAAGAGCGCGAAGAGCACGTCGGTGGTGAGCTGCGGCGCCCTGTCGAGCAGTTCCAGCAGCTCGGCCTCGGTGGTCAGTTCCCGGATCTGTGGTAGCAGCGGCTCGGATACGCCGAGATCCAGCAGCTGCGCGTCCGTGTAGGTGTCGAAGAGCGGTTTCTGCGCGGGCTCCGGTTCCACGTCCGGCGGCACCACCCGACCGATGATGCTGTCACCAACGGGCGCCATGTCGATGACCTCGATGCCGCCGGTGATCCGGTTGATGCGGTACGCGTACCGGGAGATGTCGTCGTACACCTCACCGCGGTGCTTGACCGCGACGAGCAGGTAGTCGCGCTCGGAGATGTGCAACAGCAGCGCGCGGTAGTCCTTGTTGACCCGGGCGGACATCAGCCGGGAGTCGCTGTTGAGCGCCTTCAGGTTGAGCCCCGGGTTCTCCGGGTTGTGCCGGAACTTGTGCATGAACTCGTAGACCGCTCCGATGTCGGCGCGGGTGAGCTTCATGACCTCCTTGTCGGCCCGGTCCAGCATCCGCAGGGTTGTTGCTCCGGTGCTCATCGACTTTCTCCCCCGCTCGTCGCCTTGATCTCTGCGGCCAACTCGTCAACCGACCACTCCCGAGCGGTGCGGGCATGCCAGCCCGCTTCCGCGTACGCCCGGTCGCGATCTTCCGTCTCCGGGTCGTCGGACGGACCGGTGAGCACGATCGCGATCCGCCGGTCGGGCCAGGCCAACTCAGCCTGCCAACCCTGGTCGCCCAGCTCGTAGCCGACGACCGGTGCGGGCAGATCCTGCCGCGCGAGCTGCTGGACCAGCTGATCCAGAGTGTTCTCGGCCGGGTCCAGGTAACGCAGGACTTCCCGCCACGGCGACTCCGTGTCGAGCGTTTCGGGCTCGGCGGCCGCCGGCTGCGCCGCAACGCCAAGCCACGTTGCCGTCTCCTCGTCAAGCGGCAACGCGCGTTGAGCGAGCACGAGCCCGGTGCCCTCAGTGACCGCCATCGAGGCCGGCTCGAAGGCATCAAGTGTGGACACGGCGAGCTGACCTGCATCGCCGCCACCATTGCCAAGGAACTGGATGACGTTGCCCCAGGCAAGCCACGCGGCCCAGCGGTCCTTGTGGCCCTCATCTGCGACCGCGGCAGGCAGATCGTCGATGACGGCGAGAGCTGACATCGTCGGCATCGGTTTGCTGCGCGCGTCGAGGACGATCGTCACCGGGCAGCCCGCGTTGTCCTGAGATCGGGCGACCATGATGTGCCGCGCGGTCGACGGCGGCAGAGATCTTCCACGCAGAGCAGCGGTCAACCGTTCCGCGACGCCTGCAGAGTCGGTGGTGCTGTTGTCCCGGGCCTGCTTGAGCATGCCCCACAGAGCGGCCTCCGCCCGCCGCTGCCAACGGTCAAGATCAGGATCGGCGAGGAAGCGCATGAGCTGTTCGATCGGATTGACCCAGATCGTCTCCTCAAGCTCTGCGGGATCCGCGCCAGGAAGCAGGCCACGGAACTTCTCCCGGGCGGTCTGCTTGCTCAGTCCGCCGTACGGAATCCACCGCCCCTGCCCCTCCGCGCTCCCCCAGGTCTTGACGTCGTCCCAGGTGGCCGCGAAGACCAAATAGCCGTGGGCGCGGAGTCGGGCCCGCTTCTCGGCGTCGTCCGCGAGCCGGTTGTACTGAGATGAGGCGTGGTACTTGAACCCATCCAGATAGACCGCCACCTCTGGCGACGGAGCATCGAGGCGCTTGAAGTGGACGTCGGGGCGGGTGCCTCGAACGGTGTTCTGCAGTTTCATCTGCCAGTGGGTGACGCTCTGGCCGTTGTCGCGGACGAACCGAAGGTCAGCGATGCGGGCGCCGTCATGATCGGTGCGCGGTTCGATCCGCAGGCCCGAGGTGGGTGTCTCGCCAAGCGCCAGCAACTTGGTGAGGAAACGCATCTCCAACTCGCTCTCGACCTGATGGATCAGCGAGATCTCGTCCGTGCGGGTGCCCTCCTGGACATCCCAGTTGTCGAGGAGTTTGTGCAGCATCCCCAACGCCTCGTCACGGCTCATCAGGGCGAAGTGCTCGTTACGCGCATGCCGCAGAAGACAACGGTGGCACGCCGCCCTGCCTTCGTTTCGGCAGACGCAGTCGGCAATTCGCTGCCGCGCGAGCTCCAGGACCGCCCGGAACTCCTCCGGTTTGGCGAGGCGGTGTAGATAACCGGTGCCTTGCGGCTGGGTGTCGTAGACGACCACGAAGTTGCGTGTTCCGTCGCTCTGCCCATCCGGCATGGTGGCCGGCACAGCCTGAAGGTGGGCGGGGTCCCCGCCGTACTGCGCGGCGATCCCGAGACGGATAGCGGCGGCGAACGACGCGATGCGCTCCTGCACCACAGCCGTCGCGGCCGGGATCAGGATGCGCAGCGCCTCGGTTTCCAGCTCGTGGGCGAGGATCAGATCGACGTGGGCGTCCGCAGCGGCAGGCGAGCGCCGGTACGGGCACCAGGGCCGGTGGTGCTCGGCGCCCTTCAGGACGGTCGACCCGGACGTCTCCGCAGCGAGTTGTTGGCTTACCGCCGGGGCACCATCGACCGTGGTCCCGCCGCATGCGGTGCAGGTGTGGAACCGATTGATCCGCACCTCTTCGCCTGCGAAGAGTTCAGCTGCCCGGTCGTAGCGCTGCGCTCCAAGGTTGAAGTTCCGGATCATCGCGTGCCGGCTGTAGTCGACACCGAACGTGTCGTGAGCGTGCCGCCAGGAAGAATCGACCTTCGCCGGGTCGACGTCGACGGCGATGGTGGTCGCGTAGAAGCGCCGGTCACGGTCGTCGCTGTCGTCGCGGATTCGGGCGTCGTCGCGCTTGTCGCGGCTGAGCACCCGGGTCGGTTGGAGGACCTGGAACAGTCGCCCGTGATCGGCGATGCCCGGGTCCAGACAACGCGGGCAGGCGCTGGTGTCCTCCTTGGCGAGGTGGGTGCGGGCGTAGCCACACTGGGCGCAGATCCGCCACTGCTCATACGCCGGCCGGTCCGTCGGACCGACGTCGAGCCCCGAGATCTCGTGCTTGTAACCCCGCACGTAGTAACTGTTGCCGGGAGCGATCTCGACCAGCGCCTGCCGGGCGGGGCGGGCGTACTCGCGCAGTTCGCTGTGAAAACGGCGATCGCCGTCGACCTTGTCCTCCCAGGTCAGGGTGGCTTCGAGGTCGGTCCGGCTGTCGATGAGCGCGTAGTTCGGCAGTAGACCGAACTCGACCATCGTGCCGTGCGCGGCAGCCGCGCTGACCTCCCGCAATCGGCGACGGACCGCACCCTCCTCCGCCTTCAACATCTTGATTTCGCGGGCGTGGTCCGGGTCGCTGGGCACCAGCGTGCCCCGGGCGGCGGCGAGTTCCTGCATCCGGCGCCGCAGGTCGGCCAGTCGGGAGTCCCAGACCTCGTCGGCTTCCTTGACCCGGTGGACGATGCCATCGGCCGCGAACTCCCGCAGTTGATCTGCGGCAGCGCGAAGGACCTTGTCCCCGAACAAACTCAGGAAGCCCTCCACCAGCCGTCCGCTGTCGCGGCGACCAGCCTCAGCGAGGCCGGTCAGCCAGCCGGTCGGCCCGAACAGCACGTGTGCCCGCCGTGGCATCGGCAGCACCCCGGCGAGGCGGCCACGGGCGGCCAGGTCGATCAGGTGCGCGAGGTACTGGCGGCGCAGGATCTCCACGGCGGAGAGGAAACAGCCGGGCGGGACGATCTGGCCGGCGATCATGTCGCGGGGATCGGTGAGGTAGTAGCGATCCCGCTCGGATCGCCCGACCAGGGTCAGCACGAGCGCGTTGCCGCTCTTGCGGCCGGCGCGGCCCGCCCGCTGGACGTAGTTGGCCGGACCGTGCGGGAGGGACGCCAGCACCACGGCGGAGAGGGCTCCGATGTCGATGCCCATTTCGAGGGTGGGCGTGCAGGAGAGCACGTTGGGGTCGGTGTAGCGCTCGCCGTCGCGGAACTGCTTCTCCACCGTCTCCCGTTGGGCGCGGGTCAGCATGCCGGTGTGTTCACCGGTGACGACCCGGAACACCGGGCTGTCCAGGTAGAGCCGGCGGTAGTAGTCGTCGGCGGCGCTGTCGTCGTGAGCCCCCTGGAGCTGGCCCCTACACCGGTACTGCCGGCACGGCTGGCCGATCCAGTCGGCCACCCGGTCGGGGTGCTCGGTCTGCTGCCAGTGGCAGGTGTCGCAGCCGACTCCGGCAGTCACGGCGGACGCGTCGTCGAGTCGGGTCACCCGCAGGTGGCCGGGCATCAGCCCGTACACCTTGTTGCCGTCCTCGGTGTCGCCAACGGCGACCACGCCTTCTGCGGCGAGGGCCGGCAGCAGTTGGCTGAGGAACCCGGCAGCGTCACCGGAGTCGAGGCCAAGGCAGCGCGACGTCCAGTCCTGGTACCAGTTGCCGCGCGCGGTGATCACGTCGAATTCCGAGCGGGACTTCGGCGTCGCGAGCAGGAACGCGGGCGCGGACAGGCCCTTCGGGAACGCGGGCATCCCGGCGGGCCGGCCGCCCCAGATCTGCCACCGGGTGCCGCCGCGCTTGAGGTACGGCGCCAGCCACTCGTGGAACACCGCGCCCCGGGTCCGTAGCCGTTCCAGCAGACCGCGGAGGAAGGCGAGGTAGCGGGCGTCGTCCGGCGCCATTCCGGCCAGGTGACCGGGGCCGGTGAGGTGAACGTCCCGGCAGATCGCGGCGGCTCGCGCCGGATCGTCCAGGGCCACCTCGACAGCCACGCTACGAGTCAACTCCAGGGTGCGGCCCTGGCGCGAACGCAAGCCGGTCTCCATCACGGTGGCGAAGACGAGCCGTTCGCTGATCAGCTCCCAAGTCTCCCGGCTACCGTTGTGCTCGCCAGCGAGCAAGCTGTCGACTCCGGGCTGATCGTGCAGGTCCGGCGGCACGACGGTGGAGAGGATCTCCGGCTTCGCCGCCTCCTCGATCATCCTGACGAAGAGGTCGTCGAGCCCGATCGACTCCCCGGCGTTCAGCCGGCCGGCGAGCAGGGACCGCAGCGAGAACGAGTAGGACCGGTTGGCGACGAAACCGGCCCTGTGCGCGGCGTCCTGCACCGAGTCGTTGAAGAGCAGCGTCTTCTTCTCGGCCTCGTCCAACTCCCCGCCGGTGAAGAGTTGCGTGATCGCCACCGAGGCGAGGGTGGCCAGGCCGGCGCCGAGGAAGCGGATGCCGTGGTCCAGTTCGCAGGACGGGCAGCGGTCCTTCTCTGCGCCGTCGATGTCGAGAACGTCGCCGAGCACGACGATCGCGTCGTCTGTGGGCTTGCGGTCGCGCTGCTCGTCGAAGGGGCGCACCCGACGGCCGTACTCCAGGACCAGCAGGCCTCGGGAGCGCTGGCGTACCTCGTCGTCGGTCGCGGCGATCAGCGCGCGGACCCGGCGCTTGTCCCGACCGACGCTGGCGCGGTAGATCTTGTCGGGGTCGGTTTCCAGCTCCTGTGGATCCTTCTCGGGCGACAGCGCCATCCAGCCGGATCGACCGCAGTGCCGGCAGTAGATGGCCGGTAACCGTGGGTAACGATTGTCGGCCACGACCGCGTCGGTATCGGTGGCGTACGGGTCCAGCTCGCGCGGCGCTTCGCCGTACCAACCGAAGGCAGCCTCGTGGGAGGTGCCGCGAAGCAGGCGGGAGACGGCGCGTACCCAAAGGTGGGTTTCGATGTTGAGCAGCGGGCGGCCGGGAACAGCCGGGTTCTGCGCGATGGAGAGCAGGCCGACGAACCGGGCGAGAGCCTTCGCCGTGATCTCCGGCGGGGTCTTCATCACGCTGCCCCAGCCGGTGGCGTTCTTGCGGGGCAGCACGTCGATGATCTCGTCGAGCGTGCATGGCCGCGCCTGGAGCGAGTCGAGCACCGCCTTCGTCAACGGATGCTGGCGGAGCAGCTCGCCGAGTCGGGTCGGGGCGTCGAGGCAGCGCTCACCGACGACCAGCTCGGCGACCTCGGCCATCATCAACTCGGGGTCGCGGTCGTCGACGGCGGCGAGCTGCTCCGGGCTAGGTAGCGGCAGGCTGAAGTCCTGGCGGGCGACGAACTCGCCGGCCCCGTACCGGTCCTCCCCCGCCAGCGACCCGGCGTCGAAGGCAACGCCGAAGACCTGCTCGGCGACCTCGCGGATCGCGGTACAACCGTCCCGGCCGCCGCCCTCACCGAGCGTCGCGGAGGTGGCGACGGGGCAAATCGGGCCGAGCGGCCTCTCCGGCTCGTCGAGGTCGAGCGCGGCGGCGAGCCGGCGCAGCAGCATCGCCACGTCGGTGCCCTGCGCGCCGTCGTAGGTGTGGAACTCGTCCAGCACCACGTACGCCGGCTCGGCGCCCTCCCAGAGCGGCAGGTCGTCGGCGCGCTGGAGCAGGAGGTCAAGCATCTTGTAGTTGGTGATAAGGATGTCCGGCGGCGTGCGGCGCATCTCCGACCGCTTGGTGAACACGTGCGGGTACTCGATGGCCGCGACGTCCCCGATGTAGAGGCCGGCGGTGACCTGGCTGAGCGCCGGGTCGGAAAGCAGCTCATTGATGCGCTGCGTCTGGTCCGTCGCGAGGGCGTTCATCGGGTAGAGCAGGATCGCCTTGACACCGGCTTTGCCCTGCTGCTTCTGTCGCCGGCAGTGGTCGAGCACCGGGATCAGGAACGACTCCGTCTTACCCGAGCCGGTGCCGGTGGTGATCAGGGTCGGCTCGGCCGCCTTGCCCTTCGTCGACAACCGGGCGAACGCGTTCGCCTGGTGCAGGTACGGGGTAAAACCGGCCGGCGCCCAGTCGAGGTGCGCCCGCCAGTCGCCCTCTGCCGGGCGGAAGGGGGTGCGGATCCGCAGGTACGGGCCACGGAAGATGCCCTGCTCCGGGTGGGAGAGGAAGCCCTCCAGGCCCTGGCGTACGCCGTCCTCGGTCAGGCCGAAGGTGGTGGTCAGGTACTGGGTGAGGGTCCGACGCAGTGTGTCGGCGGCGATGGTCGGCCTCATGAGCGGATCACCGCCGCATGCTACTTCACCCCTTACCGGGGTTGACCTGCCCAACAGCCCGCTGGCGGGGTGAGTCGGATTCGCGACACCCGCGTCTGTCGATCAACATCTACGCTGCGACGACCTGAATCCGACGGACGGGCAGATACTCCGTGACCGAGACCAACGGAATGCACGCAGTCGAAGTAGCGACGTCGAACGGCACTTCCCAGCCCCGCCGCAAGCACCTCCTCAACGGCCGCCGGGTTCGAATCTCCGACCTGATCGACGCCGGACGGCTCAAACCAGGCGAGGAGCTCTTCTTCTACCAGCGCATTGGCGAGGCCCCACACCAGGCTGTGGTGACTGACCGTGGCAGGCTCCGGCTGCCTGACGGCCGGGAATTCAGCACTCCCTCCCGGGCGGGTGCCACGGTGGCGAAACGGAGAGCCGTGGCGGGATGGTCGGCCTGGCAGGTGGGACGGAATGGTCCGACCCTGCATCGACTTCGGCTGGAACTGCTTCAGGACGTCGCCAAGGAAGTCAGCACGGACCGGGAGACGTCTGAGGATGAGGCGGAGGCAGTCCGCCACCGCTTCGCCACGCTGGAGGGTGCCCGGGCCGCAGCCGAAGCCGGGCAGCCCCGATCGTTCACCGTTCGAGAGTTCATCGGGTTGTGGGGCTTGGAGGACCGGGACCGAATGGCGACCGCGCAGGTCGAAGCGGACCTGGCGAATCATGGCCTGACCACCAGCCCGGACTTCCGAGCCGTCAGCCTGGACCGGATCATCCGGGTCGTCACGCCGCCGGAGCAGGAGGAGAGTGAAGACGCGAACGACGGAGCCGGCGACACCGTCGAGGCCAACGCCGATGAATTGAGCGAAGAGAGCGTCGACATCGGGTTGACGCTGGAAAACCTCTTCCCGCACCGGATGTCGCTGGTCTCGGTGGCGCCCTCGGCTACCTTCGAAGAGGCGATCACCGCCATGCAGATCAACGATTATTCGCAGGTCGCGGTCCTTGCCAACTCTCACCAGCTCCACGGCTCGGTCTCCTGGGAGTCGATTGCCGCCGCGAAGCACCGGAACCCGGGTGCCAGCTTCAGTGATGCCATCGACCGCCGGGCCCGCGATCGGGTGTTCGACTACGACACCCGACTGCTGGACGTACTGGGCACGTTGCAGCAGCACGGCTTCATCTTCGTCCGCGACGACCAACGGAAGATCAGCGGGATCGTCACGGCCGCCGACGTGGTGCGCAAGTACGACGAGACGGCCACACCGTTCTTCCTCATTGGCGAGATCGACCAGGAGCTTCGACACCTGATCGTGAACACCTTCGACGAGGAAACCGTCCGGCAGGCCTGCGTAGCAGCCCGGCTCACCTTCAAGTCGATGGACTCGATGTCAATCGGCCAGTACCAGGCCGTGCTGAACAACGCCGCGTGCTGGGGGCAGCTCGGGTGGCCTCTGGACCGCGCCTTGTTCATCGCGCGTCTGGACGAGCTGCGCCAGGTGCGCAACAACGTCATGCACTTCAACCCGGACCCAGTCAGGCCCACGGAGGTGGCGAAGCTTCGCAACTTCCTCAGTCTGATTCGCCTCTACATCGGCTCATGATCCTGCCGCCCGGCGGCCCCACCGCAGAGAGGCTCACGGCGTGGCGACGCTGACCAGTGAGGTGAAAGACGCCAAGAGCCCGGTGGCTCGCTGGCTGCGGTCGACGTTCCCGCACCATCAGGGCGTGCAGGCCGACTACCGGGAGGCTGCCGGTCCGGCCCGGGTGCTGCCGTCGCCGGGGGTTGCGCACGGGACGCAGGGCGCCGCTATCGACTGGTGGTTGCGGTTTCTGATCGACCCAGCGCCGTCGGTGAGGCTCGCGGTGGCGGGGCTGCGCTCAGGGCGAGCACCGTGCGGACGGGCTGGCCTGGAACTGCTGCGAGATCTGGGCGCGGTCGACAACAGCGGCAATCACCTCGGGTCAATCCGCCCGACTCGGTTCGGTGATCGGCCCGACGAGTGGTGGGCGCGAGTCTCGTACGCGCTGGCGCTGCTGGCAGAGCTGTACCGGGCGCGGAACGTTGACGGCTCCCGTTTGATGCGACTCAGTCCAGACAGCAGCGCCACGGACCTGCTCGCGCTGGCCGACGCGGACGAGGTCGCCGACCTGATTGCAATGCGAGATGTCGCGGCCGAGTGTCTGCTGCCGGCACTGCCTGCCGGGCCGGTCGCAACCGGCTCAACGTTCGACGGCAGCGCGGACGTCCAAGCCGACGCGGATCTGATAGTCGGCGGGATACTTGTGGACTTCAAAGCGGGGCAGGGTTCCAGGCCGCGGGCGGACGGCAGTCGAGCGGCGGTGCTGCGTCGGGAGGATCTGGACCAGCTCCTGGGGTACGTGCTGCTGGACTACTCCGATGCCTTCGCCCTGCACTCGGTTGCCATCTATGCGGTTCGTTACGGGCACTACGCGGCCTGGCCGCTGGCTGATCTGTGCGCTGAACTCGCCGGCCATCCAGTCCACCTAGAAGCGCTGCGGCAGGAGTTCACCCAGGTGGTGCAGGTCGAGCTGCCTGGATACCGCAGGGCGTCGATCCTTGAGCGCTTCCAGCGACGGCCGGCAGGCGATTAGCTGTTCACCAGTCGCGGGCCCAATCCGGCGGCGGTACGACGGCGAGCTGCGGCTCACCGCTGATCGGTTCGAGAGCGTGCACCACGCGCAGGTGCCCGTCGGACGCAGCGTCCTCGTCGGTGAGGACCCGGCCACTGCTGCCGTCGGTGCTGACCAGGACCCAGCGGTCGGGGTAGCTGCCACCGTCGTCGACCAGCGCCCGCACCCCGAAGGTCCGGGCCAGGGCGACGGCCAACTCACGCTCCCCCTGACCGGTGGCGTCGGCCAGCGCGGCGTCACCGGCCAGGACCCAGCCGAATCCCTCGTCTTCGTCCGGCGGATTGAGCATGGCGACTGGCCGAAGGGCGGGTCTGCTGCACCGATAGGTGACATCTGAGTTGGCTTGCCCTGGTGGCGGGCTGGAAGGATGTTGCTGTGCCCAAGCCCTACCCCCGTGAGTTCCGCGATGACGTTGTGCGGGTGGCCCGTGATCG
>NZ_VDFY01000008.1 GCF_006228125.1 Micromonospora orduensis
GGGGCGTGGTGGGTGGGGTGCCCCCGCCGCACGGCGCGCCGTTGAGCTGGCAGCCGGTCGGGGAGCCGGAGCCGCTGGCCAGGAAGCCGAAGGAGACCGAGGCGCCCGGGGCGACGGCGCCGTTCCAGGACCGGTTGGTGAAGGTGTGCCGCTGACCGGCGGAGCTGAGCGTCGCGTCCCAGTAGCTGCCCAGGGTGGTGCCGGAGGGCAGGTCGAAGACGAGGTTCCAGCCGTTGATCGTCGATCCGCCGCCGTTGGTGATGGTGTACCTCCCCTCCCAACCGGAGCCCCAGTCGGCGGTCTTGACGAAGCTGGCGGTCGCTCCGGCGGCGAAGGCGGGCAGCGCGACCCAGGCCGCGCCGAGCGTCGCGGCCAACCCGGTGACCAGGGACAGGACAAGGGATCTGGCAGGCTTCATGCGGCCCTCCGCGCCCGGCTGGGCATCCATGTACGTCAACGTTGGCGCTAATTATTAAGACAGTTAACTGTTTCTGTCCAGAGGCCGACGCGAATGATTGGGTCTCCCGTCGCGCGGCGACGCGACGGGAGACCCGCACAGGCCCGCTTCAGCGGCGGAAGGTGAACCAGTTGACGTTGACGAAGTCGTTCGGTTGACCGCTGGTGAAGGTGAGGTAGACCGCGTGCCGCCCGGTCACCGCTCCGACGTTCCCGGGCACCGAGCGCCAGCTCTGCCAGCCGCCGGTGTTGCCGATCGCGAAGCTGCCGATGGGCGCCGCCGTCGGGCTGTCCACCCGCACCTCGACCAGGCCGCTCGCCCCGCCGCCCGCCCCGGAGGCGACCCGCGCCACGAAGTCCCGGGGCCCGGTGGAACCGAACTCGACGTTGTCGTACCGCACCCAGTCGCCGTTGCGCAGCGCGCCGATGTTCTGCCCGCCCTCGGCACACGCCTCGACGATCACACCGTTCTGCGCGCTGAACGCCTCGGCCTCGATCTGCCCGTAGGCGTCCCTCGTACCGCCGGGTGGCGGCGTGGTGGGCGGCGGCGTGGTGGGCGGGGTGGTTC
>NZ_VDFY01000016.1 GCF_006228125.1 Micromonospora orduensis
CGGCGACGAAACGCACCATGTCCAGCAGCCAGTCTCGATCGGTACGCAGACGCAGGTGGGCCGCGCCGGCGCCACGCAGCGCGGCGGCGATCGCGGCCCGCTGGGCGGCGGCAGCCTCGGCGTAGCGCTGCCGCAGCCGCGGGTCGGCGGTCTGCACCTCGTGCAGCTCGCCACTCTCCGGGTCGACCACCGGCAGCACCCCCACGTCGGGCAGCTCCAACTCGCGCGGGTCGACCACCTCGATCGCCAGCACGTCGTGTCGTACGCGCAGCTTGCGCATCGGCCGGGACCACTGCTCGGCCGGGGCGAGGAAGTCCGAGACCACCACGGCCACGCCGCGTCGGCGGGGCGGGCGGTTGAGCATCTCGATCAGGGCGCCCAGGTCACCCCGGCCGGGTTGGATGGCGGCGCCGGCGACGGCACGCAGCAGGCCCTGCGCCTCCTTGCGGCCGGAGCGGGCCGGCAGCCGGGTGAACACCCCGGGCCCGACCGGCGGTGGTCCGCCCCGCCACCGCCGGGCCGGGGCGGACGCGCCGCCGCCGGTGCCGATCACGGCGCCGATGCGGTTGCCGCCCCGCACGGTCAGGTGGGTGATCGCGGCGGCGGCGGCCACCACCACCTCGCGTTTGAGCCACTGCCCGGTGCCGAAGTCGAGGCTGGCCGACAGGTCCAGTGCCAGCCAGGTCTCCAGTTCCCGGTCGGCGACCGTACGCCGCACGTGCGGCGTCGTGGTCCGTGCGGTGACCGGCCAGTCCATCCGGCGAACGTCGTCGCCGGGCCGGTACTCGCGCGACTCCCCCGCCTCGCTGCCCGGGCCGGGGAGCAGGCCTGCGTAGTCGCCCTGCAGGAGGCCGTCGAGCTTGCGGGTGACAAGCAACTGGAGCCGGGACAGCACTGCCTCACTGCGGTCGGCGAGAGGGGCGGGGCGAGGGG
>NZ_VDFY01000007.1 GCF_006228125.1 Micromonospora orduensis
GTCCCCGCCGTCCCCACCGCCGGCTCGATCGCCCGCCCCGGCGCGGCGCCCGTCGCGGAAGCGAGGTGATGAGCAGTGAGCCGCCGCGACAATGAGGCTCCGATGCGGGCTCGGGTTCCCGCGGACATCGAGCGGCCGGACCGGATCGCGTTCGGCATGTCGGGACGACAGTTGGTGATCCTGGCTGTCACGGGCCTCCTGCTGTACGCGGTGTGGACGGCGGTGGCGACGCTCGTGCATCCGCTGGTGTTCCTCGCGGGTGCGATACCGGTTGCCGCTGGGGCGTTCCTGCTTGCGGTTGGCCGCCGTGACGGCATACCGCTCGACGCGTGGGCGCTCGCGGCGCTGCGGCACCGCCGCCGTCCGCGCCGGCTCGTACCGGCTGATGGGCCGGTCATCCCGGCTCCGGCGTGGGTTGCCACCACCGCCGGGCCGGGTGACCGGCTACCGCTGCCCGCACCGCTGCGGCTGCCCGCGAAGGGCATCACCAGTGACGGGCTGATCGATCTCGGTTCGGACGGCACGACCGGCCTGGTCGCCGCCTCGACGGTGGCCTTCGGGCTGCGGACACCCGCCGAGCAGAACGGTCTCGTGGCCGGGTTCGCGCGGTGGCTGCACAGCCTCGACGGCCCGGCGCAGATCGTGGTGCGGGCGCAGCGGGTCGACCTGACCTACCTCGCCGACCGGTTCCTCGCCGCCGCCCCAGGGCTGGCGCATCCCGCGCTGGAAGAGGCAGCCCACGCGCACGTGGCGTTCCTCGATGACCTGGCCGGGCAGCGCGAGCTGCTGCACCGGCAGGTCACCGTCGCCGTGCGCAGCCGACGCGGCGCGCACCACGCCGCGCATCACGCCGCCGAGGCGGTGCGCGCCCTCGCCGGCTGCGAGGTTCCCGCCCGGGTCCTCGA
>NZ_VDFY01000006.1 GCF_006228125.1 Micromonospora orduensis
GAGGTGAGGGGGTGGCGGTGGGCGACACACCGGAGCGCGACGCGGGCCAGGTCGAACGCGGCTATCAGCGGCCGGTCGGTGACGGGCCGGCGCGGGCCGAGTCGCTGGCGGACCTGCTGGGCGGCCGGGCCGGGGCCGTCGACGCCACGCTGCCGCCGCTGGCGTTCGCCGCGGGTTGGCTGCTCGGCGGCGAGTCGTTGTGGGCCGGGGTGGGCGCGGCGCTGGCCGTCGGCGCGATCGTGGCCGGTGTACGGCTGCGTCGGGGTGACCGACCGCGCTCGGTGCTGATCGGCCTTCTGGCGGTCTGCGTCGCGGCGCTGATCGCGGTGCGGACGGGCCGGGCGGAGAACTTCTTTCTCATCCAGTTGCTGTCCAACGCCGCGAGCGCGCTGGTGTGGACGGTGAGCATCGTGGTGCGGTGGCCGCTGCTCGGGGTGCTGGTCGGCGCGGTGCTCGGTCAGCGGGCCCGGTGGCGGCGCGACCCGGCGCTGCTGCGCGGGTACGGCCGGGCCAGTTGGGTGTGGACGGCGACGTACGTGCTGCGGGTGGCGGTGTTCGTGCCGCTGTACCTGGGTGGGCAGGTCCTCGGTCTGGTGGTGGCGCGGGTGGCGCTGACGTGGCCGCTGGTCGCGGCGGCGCTCGCGGTGAGCTGGGTGGTGCTTCGCCGGTCGTTGCCGGCCGGGCATCCCGGGCTGCGGCATCCGGTCACCGGTGAGCACGCCGGCGGGTGAGCCGGGCGCCGGGCCGGGGACAAAAAGTGGAGAGGCCGCCACGGGGGGAGCGGCCTCTCCGGTGACGTACGTTACTCCGTCACGGTCGTTGGTGTGATCCCGCCAGGGCCCGAATTTCTGGGCTTTTTCGCGGCTTCCTCCAGTCCGGGCGGGTGGGGTG
>NZ_VDFY01000005.1 GCF_006228125.1 Micromonospora orduensis
GGACAGCCGTGATCGCGGTGGCTGACGGGGTCACAGGTCGTCTCCCTCGTCGAGGTCGGCGAGGTCGGTCGGGCGGGTCGTGCACAGCTGGTGTTCGGTGTTAGAGGCGATGGCGTCGAAGCTGGTCCGGTTGGCACCGGAGATGAGTAGGCCGGTGCCGACGCGGGCCGCGAGCAGCAGTCGGCGTTCGCCGGCGGTGAGGCCGAACGCGTCGCCGACGGCGTCGATGGCCTGCGGGGCCTGCTTGAGCAGCACCTGCGTGGCGGCGTTCGCGACGACCGCGTGGCCGAGGTCGGTGCCGAGGACGTCGGCGACGTCCTGGGTGATGACGGTCAGGCCGGCGTGGCGCTTGCGGGCGGCCTTGGACATGCGGAACAGGAACCGGGCGCCCTCGCCGTCGCGCATCAGCAGCCACGCCTCGTCCACCACGACCAGCTGGCGGGTGGCCAGTTCGCTGGGGGCGTCGACCTGCCGCCAGATCGCGTCGAGGGCGAGGAGGGTGCCGACGGCGCGCAGCTCGTCGGGCAGGTGCCGCAACGACCACACCACCAAATGCCCGTCGGGGCGAGCAGTGCTGGGCCCGTCGAACAGGTTCGAGAACGACCCGTGCACCCACGGGGCCAGGCGGGCGGCAAGCTGGACGGCGGCGAGGTCGTCATCGGCGTGCAGGCGGTCGGCGAGGTCGCGCAGCAACGGTGCGGGTCGGTGATGAGTGGCGGGGTCGGCGGTGATGCCCGCCGCTCGGTAGACGCCGAGGATGGCTCGATCCAGGGACGCCCGCTCCGCCGGCGGCGGTTGTTGGCCGAGCACCACCGCGATGAGGGTGTGCAGGAACAGGCCGCGGCGGGTGAGGAC
>NZ_VDFY01000004.1 GCF_006228125.1 Micromonospora orduensis
CCACCGCCGGCGACGGCAACAACGCCTCGGACGGCTCACCCCGATCGAGTTTGAGACAATCAACCAGCCCGTACACGCGGCCTGAACCACTCAAACCCGCGAGTCAACCGAACCCGGGGCAGTCCCGACCATTGCGAGGCGAGTCTTCCCACCCGAATGCTCAACCTCGGCGGCGCGCAGCTGGGCGCGCAGCTTGGCCTGGCTCACCACGTCGACCATCGACACATCGGTGTAGTCCACGGTGAAGACCGCCTGCACGGTCGCCGACATGAAAGCCGCCGCGTCGCTGCCAGCAAGCGCGATCGTCGCGGATGACGGAACGACGCCGTTGTGCTTCAAGTCGTTGCGAGAGCGGTGAAGCCGCTGCATACCACGAAATCCGATCAGACCGCCGGGGACCTTGGGGCTCAGGACCTTCCAGTAGTCCTCGAACTTCGGCGATGCGACCCCGTAGTGATCGGCGACCAGGAGGAGCAGGCTCTCGACCGCGTCGTGCAGCATAAGCAGTGAGACTGCGGACTGCGGATCGGGCAGCTGCGCCTGGGTATCTGCGAGTCGGTGCAGGTAGCGGATGAACGCGAGGCGCCGGGCTGTCGCTGGAACAAGAGTCACCCTGCGACTCTGCCACCTTGCGGATACTCCGCTCAACGCCGTTTGGGTGGCTGAACCGCCCCGGATCTTGTAGAGACTTCCCCGCTTGGGAAGGATCGAGAGATGGCAGGAACGAAGCCGTATCCGCAGGAGTTGCGGGAGCGGGCGGTGCGGATGGTCGCGGAGGTGCGGCCGAAC
>NZ_VDFY01000003.1 GCF_006228125.1 Micromonospora orduensis
TATAAGAGACAGGGGTAAACGGGGGCAGCCTGCCCGTCGCCGGCGTCTGCGTTTCCCCGTGAGGTCCGTTCGATGATCATGGCAACTGGTTCTTCTTGCCCGGGCGCAAGGCCTTGACTAGTTCAGCCATCGCCTTGATCGCCTCGACGCGCTTGGACTTCTCCACAAGCAACAGCGCGCAGATGAACATGATCACTGAGCCATTTTCATCGTGATCGAGGGGCCTGAGCAGGCACTCAGCGGCGTGTCGCTGCTCCAGATAGGACGAAGCTCCCGGTAGGACAGCAGTCGACCAAGACGCACCGCCCAGCACAGGAGCTTCGTTGCTGACCTGTCCTGCCAGCATCCCGCTGTCCACGCGCAGCCTGACCCGCCTGACCGAGCTGATCCGCGACCGCCGACGTGCGCTCGGCACCCGCTGGCGGAGGCTGCCTGCGCAGCAGTAGGCGCTGATGGCCTTGGCTCACCTGCGCAACGGCGACACCCTCACCCGGCTGGCTGAGCGGCGAGAAGGTCTCAGATAGTGCAGTAGTGCAGGTCTTGCAATGTGCCCGTACTCAGGCCCTACAAGCACCGGCCCCCTGGGTCTCTTCCAGGGCTTCCGGACACCGGACTGACTTTCGCGTCACAGCCGAGTTCTAGCTTTATAGGGACTGCCCCGGGTTCGGTTGACTCGCGGGTTTGAGTGGTTCAGGCCGCGTGTACGGGCTGGTTGATTGTCTCAAACTCGATCGGGGTGAGCCGTCCGAGGCGTTGTTGCCGTCGCCGGCGGTGGT
>NZ_VDFY01000002.1 GCF_006228125.1 Micromonospora orduensis
CGCAGCACCCCAATAACCCCGACCCACACCCACACCACCGAGATACAGCTCGCCGGGGGTACCAATCGGGACCATCTCGAGTTCGTCGTCGAGGACGTAGAGCCGCAGGTTGGGGTGCGGTCCGCCGAGGGGCACCCGGGTCAGCTCGGCCAGGGCCTGCGGGTCGCATTGCCAACTGGTGACGTCGACCGCCGCCTCGGCGGGCCCGTAGGTGTTGTGCAGTTCGCAGTCGGGTAGCGCCGCCAGGAACGCCCGTGCCACGTCGACGGGCAACTCCTCGCCCCCGACGCCGACGGAGCGCAGCGAGGTGCACCGCTCGATGCCTTCGGCGAGCAGCATCGACAACATCACCGGGACGAAGTGGGCGGTCGTCACCTGCTCGGCGATGATCAGGTCGCGCAGGTAGGCGGGGTCGCGGTGGCCGCCGGGCCGGGCCACGACGATCCGCGCGCCGGCCGACAGCGCGGCGTACACCTCGGCCGGTGAGACGTCGAACCCGATCTCGGTCTTCTGCAGGACGACGCCGTCCGGGCCGAGGCGGTAGACCTCCGGCAGGACGTGCTGGGTGCGGTTGACCAGGCCGGCGTGGGTGACGACCGCGCCCTTCGGACGACCCGTCGAACCCGACGTGTAGATCACATAACACGCGTTCTCCGGACCCACCACCGCCGGCAGATCCTCACCAGCCTCGCCAGCCCACAACCC
>NZ_VDFY01000203.1 GCF_006228125.1 Micromonospora orduensis
GTCGGCACGCGGCCGCCGCAGAATGGTCGGATCGCCGGCCCGGCGAGGCCGGCGAGCAGGTCGAGGACTGTCGGTGGGGCGTGGGCGAGCGCCCGGAGCGCTGTCGGCGAGGCCGCCGACCTGCTGTCGCGACATGCTGACCTCCCGGCCGGCCCGCTACCGGCGACCCCGCTGCTTACACCGAGCGGGGACCTCTGGAACACGACTGAGCTGTGATCCGGCTCACAGCCTCGCCCGCAGGTCTGGCGCGGTCCACTGACCCTTGACACGCTTCTACAACGTTGTAATCTGCCCGGTGGTGGACCGGCTGGAACCGATCCGGCAGAAGCAACCATCGAGGGGCTGTGATGGGCGCCGCCGAGTAGCCACCGCCGATCGGTGGACCGACCGGCCGGGGCGGAGTGTCGGCCGCACCGGCGAGGCGCGCGCCATGATCGACCACCTAGACTCGGCCCGGCCCGACCGACCGGCGGATGGATCAGGCAGATGACGAGCACCGGCACCGACGAGCGCGGCTGGCTGCGGGCGGCGCCCGCCGACGGCGGGGGCGCGCTGCTCAGTCGTGCCGGCCACCGGGTGTACGCGGCGCGTCGGCTCAGCGACCTCGTCCAGGGACGCCCACCGGGTGTCACCGGCAGCCAGTGGAGTTCGGCGAGCCGGGCCGCGTTCGACTTCGTCCTCTGCGCCGCCGACACCGGACGGCCGGTCGTCGCCGTGGAGATCGGCCCGGTGCCACCGGCCGGTTCGGCCGAGCAGCGCGCCGAACGCCTGACGGACGCGGTGAGCGCCGCGGTGGGGCTGCCCGTGCTGCGGATCGGCTCGCCGACGCTGCGGGCCGCCGAGCAGGGCCGACGCCTGATGGAGTACGTGATCGACGCCAGGGCGTACGCGGCGGGCGCCGGGCTGGGCGCGGGCGGGGACGACGAGCCGGCCCCGGTGGGCTTCCGGGACATCCTCGGCCGGCTGCCGGACGGCCGTACCGGCCCGGTGAACGACCTCGGCGCGTTGACCCGCGCCGCGGCGGTCGACGCGTACGTGGCCGGGCGGCTCGCCGACCCGATCGTGCGTGGACTGCACGTGCGCTGGGCGGACGGCCCGGCGCAGGGGTGGAGCTGGGTGCAGGTGCGCCCCGACGCCTGCCTCGTGGAGCGGGTCTCGGTGACCGAGCACCGGTTCTCCTGCGGCGTCGACGCGGCCCGGTTGGCCGAGGACCTCGCCACGGTGGCCGTCGGGGAGCGGCTGCGCGCCGCCGGGACCGACGACGCGGGGCTTCTGCCCCGCGCTGAGCTGACGGCGCAGATCGCCGCGCTGAGCCGTCGCCGCGACGAGCTGGTCGGCGGGTTCGCCTTCGACCACCTGTGCGCCGACTGACCAGCGCCCGGTTCCCCAGCTGACCTCGCTCCGGGTCGGCTCGCGACAATTTTCTGCGCTCCGGTTGAACCTTCCCGCGCGCCGTCCCGTACTCCTGCGCGAATGAAGAGGATCTCCCCATCCGCGTCGACCCGACGCGGGGACGGTGCGGAAAGGGCATCGTCGGCCGTCGACACATCACCCGGTAGGTCGTGGTGGCCGCCGTTGACGCGTGCCATCTCAAATCCGTCGGTCCGCCGAGGGCAGGAATCCAGTACCGGATCGAGAAGGAGAGCAATTCGATGCGCAGGTCCACTCGGGCGCGCCGGCCATCCGGCAACGCGCGGAGCAAGCGTCTGCTGGCCGTTGTCGGCACGCTCGTGGTCTTCGGCGGAGTTGTCGCCGTGACCCAGATTTCGTCGGCCCAGGATCGGCGGACCAACAAACCCCGCCCGGCCGCGGGGCAGTGCGTGGAACCCAGCCCGGGCGCGACCGCGCCGAGCGGAAATGGTTCGACCACCCGGACCTGGCAGAACGGCCGGTGGGTGCGTAACCACTGGGGTGACGGGCAGCAGTCGGTCCCGGAGTGTGAGGACGGCAAGGACGGCACGGTGGGC
Source organism: Micromonospora orduensis (assembly GCF_006228125.1). GTDB lineage: Bacteria > Actinomycetota > Actinomycetes > Mycobacteriales > Micromonosporaceae > Micromonospora > Micromonospora orduensis. The sequence continues at coordinate 1,968 of NZ_VDFY01000203.1, forward strand.
ACCGGCTCGGCTGTGGCCTGTCCGGATGTGGCGTCGAAGCTGCCGCAGGTGCCGGAGCGGGCCCGGGCCGAGGTGGACCGCAACCTCGCCCAGTTGACGACCCAGATCGCGGAGGCCGACCGCCGCCTGGCGGCCGAGGGCAACAAGGGTGAGGCCTTCATCCGCACCGCGATCCTCCAGCCGCTGGCGGGCAAGCGCCGCGCGGTGCTGGACCGCATCACGACCGCCATCGACCGGGTCGGGCCGCGCCCGCAGGGTCTGGCGCAGCTCGCCGAGTGTCAGGTGCAGCCGACCGGCGGCAGCAGCGGCGGTGGCAACAACGGTGGCAGCACCGGTGGTGGAAACACGGGCGGTGGAAACACGGGCGGTGGCACCGGCAACGGTGGCAACAACGGCGGTGGGAACAACAACGGCGGTGGGAACAACGGCGGCAACGCTCCCGGCGCGGGGCTCGGCGTACTGGCCAACAACTGCGACGAGAGCCAGCTCCAGGCGCACGACGGCTTCCAGAACGGCAACCGCTGCGTCAGCACCGCGTTCGGCGAGGTCGGCGCCGCCGCCAACAACCCCTCCCTGCTGATCACCCAGTTCCCCCAGCAGGTGGGCCGCAACCAGCCGTTCACGCTCCGGGTCAGCACCCGCAACCTGGTCCGGGACCGCTTCCTGGCCGCCGGTCAGGGCGGGTACTACGTGGAGAGCTCTCTGCTCAACGCCCAGGGCCTGGTTCGGGGGCACTTCCACACGGCGTGCCGGATGCTGGACAGCCTGACCACCCCGCCGGAGCCGCAGGAGGTGCCGGCGTTCTTCGTGGCCACCGAGGACGGCCGCGGTGGCACCGAGCCGGACGAGGTGACCATCCAGATCCCGGGTCTGCCGGAGTCGGGAACCGCGCAGTGTTCGGTCTGGGCCGGTGACGGTTCGCACCGTCTGCCGATGATGGAGCGCGCCAACCAGACGCCGGCGTTCGACTCGGTGCGTGTCACGGTCAACTGAGTCGCCGTACGACCGGTGGCGGCCGGTCACCCGGGGCGGGACAGCCCGGGGTGACCGGCCGCCGCCGTCACGAGGAGTGCCGACAATATGACGGGGCCGCGCCGTTTTCGGCGCGACCCCGTCTGCGTGTCGTCCGGTCAGCGGTTCTTGTACGCCTCGACGACCTCGACCGGGATCCGGCCTCGCTCGGAAATCTTGTAGCCGTTCTTGACGGCCCATTCCCGGATGGCCCGGTTCTGCTCCCGATCCATTCCCGCGCCGCTGGGTCGACCCGGACGCCGAACGGTCCGGGTGTTCTCCACGGCGCCTCGCCCGATGCGCCGGCCCGCATTGATGTACGGATCCAGCGCCTTGCGCAGGACGCCGGCATTCTCGTCCGAGACGTCGATCGTGTAGGCCACGCCGTCGAGACTGAACTCGACCGTCCGGTCAGCCTTCCCGCCGTCGAGGTCGTCGGTCAGGACCGTGATTACTTTTCTCGCCATTGCCGATTACTCCCTGTGTGTGGCGGGATGTGTCCAAAGTCTGACCTACTACCCGGGGAATCCGCAACAATATGCGCCGCATTCATTTCGGCGCGTCGCGATTCGGTGACGGGAAACCGCGAATCGGCACCGAATCGCGGTCCGGCCTCATTCGAGCAGGCCGGCCTGACCGGCCACGGCGGCCGCCTCCGCCCGGTTGGCCACTCGCAGCTTGCGCAGAAGCGCGGCGGTCATCCGTTTCACCGTCCGCTCCGAGACGTGCAGTTCCTCGGCGATATCGACGGTGTGGCGGCCGGCGGCTATGGCGCACAGCAGGCGGCGTTCCGCACCGTCCAGGTCGACAGGTGTGAAGCGCGATGGTCGCAGCAGGACGCGGAGCAGTTCCGCCGGCAGAACCGCCCAGCCGTCGAGGACGGCCAGCAGCAGGGGTAGCAGTTCCTCCGGCCCGCTGTTCTTGGGCAGATACCCCTCGGCGCCGGCGCGCAGCGCCTCCAGCACCGGTGCCGGGTCGGTGGAACCGGACATCGCGACCACCCGTGTCTGGGGAGTGGTCCGCCGGATCGCCGCCACGGCCCGGACGCCACCGGGCGGTGGGACGTGCAGGTCGACCAGGACGAGGTCCGGGAGGCAGCGACTGACCAGACCCGCGGCGGTCGCCGCGTCGCCGGTCGAGCCGACGACCTCGGCGCGACCGTCGCTGGTCACCGACAGCAGCAGCTCGAGGCCTCGGACGAGAAGGGGGTGATCGTCCACCACCGCGATACGAAGGGTGGAGCTGCCCGGCATGTCCGGGCCGTTCCCCGTTGGGTACCGATCATGCCGCCCGGCACCGAACGAGGTGCGCCGGGTGGATCTGCGAACGCTAGGGCGTGCCAAGCCCGTTGTCGCCGCGCATCCGGTCCGCTGACCGGCGGCAAGGGCGAGTTCCGGTGACCCGAGGGACGGCCGCAGGAGTGGTCTGGGTCACATCGCGGAACAAGGGGAACGCTTTGTTACTTGAGTGAGACACGCTCAACCCAACGCGATAGCAGGTGTTCGATGGCAACTCTTCCGGTACTTCCCCTGACCGACGCCGTGCTGCTGCCCGGCATGGTGATCCCGGTGACCCTCGACCCGACCACCCAGGCCGCGATCGACGCCGCACGGACGACCGACGACCGCAGGCTGCTGGCCGTGCCGCGCATCGACGGCGAGTACGGCCCCGTCGGCGTGGTCGCCACCATCGAGAAGGTCGGCCGGCTGCCCGACGGCGAGCCCGCCGCCGTGGTCCGTGGCCTGTCCCGGGCCCGGATCGGCTCCGGCGTGCCCGGCCCCGGCGCGGCACTCTGGGTCGAGGCGACCGAACTCGACGAACCCGCTCCTGCCGGCCGCGCCCGGGAACTCGCCCGCGAGTACCGCGCCCTGGTGACCTCCGTGCTCCAGCAGCGTGGCGCCTGGCAGGTCATCGACGCCGTGGAGCGGATGACCGACCTGTCCGAGCTGGCCGACTCGGCCGGCTACGCGCCCTGGCTCACCCTGGAGCAGAAGACCGAGCTGCTCGCCGCGCCGGACGTCACCGCCCGGCTGGAGCTGCTGGTCGGCTGGGTGAAGGACTACCTGGCCGAGCAGGAGGTCACCGAGCAGATCAACAGCGACGTCCGCGAGGGGCTGGAGAAGTCACAGCGGGAGTTCCTGCTGCGCCAGCAGCTCGCCGCCATCCGCAAGGAGCTGGGCGAGGACGAGCCGGACGGCTCGGCCGACTATCGCAGCCGGGTGGAGAGCGCCGAGCTGCCGGAGAAGGTCCGCGAGGCGGCCCTGCGCGAGGTCGGCAAGTTGGAGCGGGCCAGTGACGCCTCCCCGGAGGCGGGCTGGATCCGTACCTGGCTCGACACCGTGCTCGAGATGCCGTGGGGCACGCGTACCCAGGACAACACCGACCTGGCCGCGGCTCGGGCGGTGCTCGACGCCGACCACGCCGGCCTGGCCGACGTGAAGGACCGCATCCTGGAGTACCTGGCGGTGCGCAACCGGCGGGCCGAGCGCAACCTCGGCGTGGTCGGCGGTCGCGGCTCCGGCGCGGTGCTCGCCCTCGCCGGTCCTCCCGGGGTCGGCAAGACCAGCCTCGGCGAGTCGGTGGCCCGGGCGCTCGGACGCAACTTCGTCCGGGTGTCGCTCGGTGGTGTCCGCGACGAGGCGGAGATCCGCGGGCACCGGCGCACCTACGTCGGCGCGCTGCCCGGTCGGATCGTCCGCGCGCTGCGCGAGGCCGGCTCGATGAACCCGGTCGTGCTCCTCGACGAGGTGGACAAGCTGGCCGCCGGTTACGCCGGTGACCCGGCCGCCGCTCTGCTGGAGGTCCTCGACCCGGCGCAGAACCACACCTTCCGGGACCACTACCTGGAGGTCGACCTGGACCTGTCCGACGTGCTCTTCCTGGCCACCGCAAACGTGGTGGAGTCCATCCCCGGCCCGCTGCTGGACCGGATGGAGCTCGTCACCCTGGACGGGTACACCGAGGACGAGAAGGTCGCCATCGCCCGGGACCACCTGCTGCCCCGGCAGCGGGAGCGGGCCGGGCTGACCGCCGACGAAGTGGAGATCGCCGACGAGGCCCTCGCGCTGATCGCGGGGGAGTACACCCGGGAGGCCGGTGTCCGGCAGCTCGAACGTGGCCTCGCCAAGATCCTGCGCAAGGTGGCGGTGACGCTGGCGACCGACCCGTCGCCGGTACGCGTCGACACCGACAACCTCACCGGCTACCTGGGTCGGCCGAAGTTCACCCCGGAGTCGGCCGAGCGCACCGCGGTGCCCGGTGTGGCCACCGGCCTCGCCGTCACCGGCGCCGGTGGGGACGTGCTCTTCATCGAGGCGACAAGCATGGAGGGCGAGCCGGGGCTGACCCTGACCGGCCAACTCGGTGACGTGATGAAGGAGTCGGCGCACATCGCGCTGTCGTACCTGCGCTCCAACGGGCGACGGTTCGGCATCGACCCGAACGTCCTGGCCGGGCGCCGGATCCACGTCCACTTCCCGGCGGGCGCGGTGCCCAAGGACGGCCCGAGCGCCGGCATCACCATGGTGACGGCCCTGGCCTCGCTGGTCACCGGCCGCCCGGTCCGCCCGGAGTTCGGGATGACCGGCGAGGTGACGCTCTCCGGGCGGGTGCTGCCGATCGGCGGGGTGAAGCAGAAGCTGCTCGCCGCGCACCGGGCCGGCCTCACCGAGGTGATCATCCCGGCGCGTAACGAGCCCGACCTGGACGACCTGCCGACCGAGGTGCGCGAGGCGCTGACCGTGCACACCCTGGCCGACGTGGCCGACGTGCTCGCCCTGGCGCTGCGCCCGGCCGACGTCCAGGCGCTGGACGGTCCGGCGCTCTTCGCGGCCTGACCCCTGCCCGCATCGATGACCCCCGTCGTCCTCACGGACGGCGGGGGTCATGGCTGTCCGCGCAGCGAGGGCTACTGTCTCGCCTGCAACCCTCAATCACCTCTCCGCCGCGAGGCGGTGCCCCCGGAGGTAACCCCCGTGAACCTGGTGCTCTGGATAATCCAGATCCTGCTCGCCGTCGTCTTCGCCGGCGCCGGCCTGGCCAAGCTGACCCAGCCCAAGGAGAAGCTGCGCGACGTGATGCGGTGGGTGGACCCGGTCCCGCCGACCCAGGTGAAGGCCCTCGGCGCGGTCGAGGTGCTGGCCGCCGTCGGGCTGGTGCTGCCCGCCCTCACCGGCATCGCCACCGTGCTCACCCCGCTGGCCGCCGTCGGGCTGGTCATCGTCATGGTCGGCGGCATCCTGGTGCACCTGCGGGACCGGAAGAAGCGCGACACGACGGCCGAGCGTCGGACGGAGATCCAGGGCGCGATCACCTGCACGGTGCTGCTCGTCCTCGCCGCCGTGGTCGCCTGGGGCCGCTTCGGGCCGTACTCCTTCTGAGCCGTTCGCCGGCGACCGTCGTACCCCGGGGGTCGCCGGCGGCGTGCTCAGCGCCCCTCGCCGCCGCGGTCCCGGCGGACCGTGGCCTTGCGGCCCTTGATGGTGCTGGAGCGTAATCCGGAGATCACCTCGTCGGCCACTCCCTGCGGCACCTCCACCAGCGAGAACCGGTCGGCGATCTCGATCGAGCCGATGTCCCGGCCGCGGATACCTGTCTCCCCGGTGATGGCGCCGACCAGATCCTGCGGGCGCACCCCGGCGCGCCTGCCCAGGCCGACGAAGACCTGCACGGTGTTGCCGCCGGGACGCGGCCGGCCCCCGCCGCGCCGGTCCCCGCCCCGGCCACCGGCCTCCGGCCGGCCCTCGCGCGGGCCGCGCACCGGCACCTGCGGGATCTCCTCCTCGTCGTCGGAGCCCGGGGACGTCACCTCGTGCGCCAGCTTCACCGCGGCGAGGGCGACCTCCATCAGGTCGAACTCGTCGGTAAGCGTCTCCACGATCACCCGGAACGGGTCCAGGTCGTCCTCCAGCAGGCTCTCCCGCAGGGCCGCCTGGGTCAGCTCCAGCCGGCGGGTCCGCATGTCCGCCACCGTGGGGATCTTGTCGATGGTGATCCGCTGGCCGGTCACCCGCTCGATGGTCTTGAGCATCCGGTGCTCGCGCGGCTCGGCCAGGGTGATCGCCACACCCTCCCGGCCGGCCCGGCCCACCCGGCCGATCCGGTGCACGTACGACTCCGGCGCCGACGGCACGTCGTAGTTCACGACGTGGGTGAGCTGCTCGACGTCCAAGCCACGGGCCGCCACGTCGGTGGCGACCAGCAGGTCGGCGGTGCCCGCCCGCAGCCGGCCCATCACCCGGTCGCGCTGTTCCTGGCTCATCCCGCCGTGCAGCGCCTCGGAGCGGTAGCCCCGGCCGTTCATCGTCTCGGTCAGCCGGTCCACCTCCTCCCGGCTGCGGCAGAAGACGATCGCGGCGGTCGGCGACTCCACGTCGAGTACCCGGCCCAGCGCGGCCGGCTTGTGCGCCCGCGTCACGATGTACGCGCTCTGCCGCACCCGGGGCGCCTCACCGGCGACCGTCTGCTCCCGGCCGATCTCGATCCGGACCGGCTCGCGCAGGTGCTGGCGGGCCATCCCGTCGATCCGGGACGGCATGGTGGCCGAGAAGAGCACCGTCTGGCGCTGCGCCGGCGCGTGCTCCAGGATCGCCTCGATGTCCTCGGCGAAACCCATGTCGAGCATCTCGTCGGCCTCGTCGAGCACCACCGTGGCGAGGCCGCCCAGGCGCAGGGTGCCCCGGGCGATGTGGTCCAGGGCCCGGCCCGGGGTGGCCACCACCACGTCCACCCCGCTGTCCAACGCCCGCAGCTGCCGCCCGATCGGCTGCCCGCCGTAGATCGGCAGCACCCGCGCGCCCAGGTCCTTGCCGTAGCGGTGGAACGCCTCGGACACCTGCACCGCCAGCTCCCGCGTCGGCACCAGCACCAGCGCCACCGGGTCCCCGCCGTCGCGGTGCGCCACCATCCGGTGCAGCAGCGGCAGCGCGAACGCCGCCGTCTTGCCGGTGCCGGTGGCGGCCTGACCGAGCAGGTCCCGGCCGTCGAGCAGCGGTGGGATCGCCTCCCGCTGGATGGGGGTCGGCTCCTCGTAACCGAGGGCGGCCAGGGCGCCCAGCAGTTCGGCGCGCAGCCCGAGCTCCGTGAAGGCGTTCGCCTCGTCGGTGCCGTCGGGGGTGGTGTCGGTCGGTGCGTCGTGCTGTGCAGGTGCGGAACTCATGTGCCAAGCCTTTCATCACGCCGTCCGGCCCGCTGCGGCGACCGGCACAAGAGCGCACCCGGGTCAGTCGCCGGTGGTCAGGATCGCGAGGATCATCGTGCCAGCGAGTGCCGCGTCGAGCACTCCGCACCACTCGGCGTAGCCGCGCGGCACCACCCGGCCGGTGCGGTGGTGCGCCAGGTCCCAGCCGGCGTGCGCCAGCCACCCGAACGCCACCAGCCAGGAGGCCGTCCGCCCGCCGACGGCGACCGCGACAAGCGTCAGGGTCACCCAGGCGGCCAGACCCACGAGCTGCGTGGCGAGCACGCCCGGCCCGCCCAGCGAGCGGCGGACCACGCCGATCAGCAGGTAACCGCCGGGCAGCACCAGCATCGTCCACGGGCTGAGCACGAAGGGATCCACCCACATGTCCACGGTCACCAGCAGCGCCAGCCCGGTCGGCCAGCGACGGGCGAGCGCCACCACGGCCGGACGCCGCCGAATCACCGCCGGCGGCTCGTGCCGGTGCCGCACCGCCACCAGCACCATCGCCGGCACCATCAGCAGGTGCCCGCCGACCAGCAGCGCGTCGCCGTCCAGCACACCGGCCCAGAACGGGACGAGCAGCAGCAGGAACGGCACGTACATCGCGGCGGCCATCTCGACGATCCCCCGCCAGTGGTGCGCCCGGCAGCGCATCCACACCGTCATCCCGACGGTCATGTTGGTGGCCATCACCAGCGCGGCCACGTCCGCGCGGCCCAGCGCCCCGCTGAGCCCCAGCGGGGCGCCGGCCGTCTCCCACAGCGGCCCGAGCAGCACCATTCCGGCGATCATCGCGAGCGCCATCTCGCCGAGATGCCACAGCAGGCGCCATGTGCCGCCGGCCGGCGCCGCGTCGGAGCGTGCCGGCTGGTCGGTCGGCAACGGCCCGGGCGGCGGTACGGGAACGGCGGTGTCGGCGTACATCCGTGTCTTCTCCATGCCGTTGACCCTGCCGGCGTTCCGGCGCGAGGGGCAGGCTCGTCCGCCGGCGGCCGGCGAACTGGCGGCGGTGCTGCGCGAGGCGGGCACCAACGTGTTGCGGCACAGCCGGGCCGACTGGTGCCGGATCCGCATCGACCGGGAGGAGAAGGTGGCCACGATGACTGTCGTCAACGACGGCGCCGACGACCGGGGCCCGGACGACCACAGCCACGGCCTGCGCGGCCTCGCCGACCGGCTCGCCGCGGTCGGGGGAGAGCTGCGGGTACGCCGCCAGGACGCGGTGTTCACCCTCGAGGTCACCGTGCCGGTGTCGTCGTGATCCGCGTCCTGCTCGCCGACGACGAGGACCTGATCCGGGTCGCGGTCGCCGCCCTGCTCGGCCTGGAACCGGACCTCGACGTGGTGGCCCAGGCCGCCGACGGACCCTCGGCGGTCACCGCGACGCTGGCCCACCGCCCGGACGTGGCCGTGGTGGACCTGGAGATGCCCGGCCTGGACGGCATCGCGGTGGCCGCCGAACTGGCCCGCGTCCGTCCTGAGTGCGCGGTGGTCGTGCTCACCGGGCACGGCCGTCCGGGGCACCTGCGGCAGGCCCTGACCGCCGGCGCGCGCGGTTTCGTGCCCAAGGGCTCGCCGGGCGGTGCGCTGGCCGACGTGATCCGGCGGGTGCACGCCGGCGGCCGGTACGTCGACCCGTCGCTGGCCGCCGACGCGCTGACCCTGCCCGCCTGCCCGCTGACGCCCCGGGAGTTGGAGACACTGCGGCTGGCCGAGTTCGGCGCCCCGGTCGCGGTGATCGCCCGCCGGGTGCACCTGTCCACGGGCACCGTCCGCAACCACCTCTCGGCCGCCGTGCAGAAGCTCGGCGCGGTCGACCGGGCCGAGGCGGTGCGTACCGCCCAGGACAACGGCTGGCTCTGACCCATCCGGCTACGGTGGGCATGTGCGTACGGTGGAACTGGTCTGCTCGCCCGGGTTGGACGCCGCGGTCCGCGCGGTCTGGACCCGGTTGGCGGCCGCCGGGCTGCCCAGCCTGGCCCGCAACATCCATCCGACCAACCGGCCGCACCTGACCCTCGCCGCCGTCGACGAGTTCCCGCACGGCGCCGGGCAGCGACTGGCCGAGCTGTTCGACGCCGGGCTACCGGTGCCGGTCACGCTCGACCGGGTCGTCGTCCTCGACGGGAGCGCGCCGCTGGTCTGGCTGGTACGGCCGACGCCGGCGCTGAGCGCGCTGCACGCCGCCGTCTGGGACGTTCTCGCCGAGGCCGACGGGCAGCGTCCGTGGCACGCCCCGGGGGCGTGGGTGCCGCACCTGAGCCTGGCCCTGCGGTTCCGCAACGCGGACCTGCGGATGGCCCGTGCGGTCACCGGTGGGCAGCGCCCGACTGGCGCGTTCGCCGCCGCCCGCAGCTACGACGGCACGGACCGGACGGTGACCCCGCTCGCGCGGCTCCGCTAGGGTCGCGCGTCCGCGAGGGCCTCAGTTGCTGCCACCAACGCCTCCCGCGCCACCGGCGTAGCCGTGGCGACCGTCGTTGAAGGGCAGATCGCCGCGAATGCCGCGCGGCCTGGGTGGCCTGCCCGGCCCTGCCAGGTGTTGCAGGCAGATCCGGTTGGCGACCGGGAAGCACTCGCCACGGCCTCCGCAGTCGACCAGGTAGCGGTTGCCGTCGTGGACGTGGAGCTCCTGGTCCAGCCGGAACAGCAGGGGAAGGTCGCTGGGGCCACAACCCTCGTCCCGGCGGCCGTGGCTCAGCGTGGCGAGCAGCTGGGAGCCGCGGGTGGCATTCGTGGTGTCACCACTCGTCGTCGGCCTCGGCTCGTGGTGCAGGTGGCGCCCGAACGCGGCCTCGCAGAAGGCGGCGTAGTCCCGAGTGTGCAGGGTCAGCTGCTGCCACAGATCGTCCACGACCACCGACGGCATCGACAGCTTCGTGCTCGGATGGCGGACGATGAGCCGGAACCATTGCCGGGTCGCGGTTTCGACCAGGACGATGTCGTCGTCGCTGAGATGGGGATACCGATTTCGTAGATGCTGTCGGCCGCTGGCAGGAAACTCCAGGTCGGAAACGGCGCGGAGTCGGCGAGGGGTGCGGTCGCTTCTGAACGTCGTCCAGTTCATGCGGCTACTTCTATCCGCCCAGGGTACGGGCGCTAGGGCCACGACTTGCCGTGGTGGCGCCGTGGCCCCTTCAGGGTAGGGCAGGAGGCAAGCGCGGCACGGCGGTGCCGGGTTGGCCTACAGCGCCGGACCGGCGGCGGTCCCCTGGCGGCTTCAACGCGCACCTGATGCCGGCGCCACCGGCCTGACCCTCAGCGCCACCGGCCCGGGGGCCTCCGTCCACGTGACGGAGGGCCCCGGGCGCGTGCCCTAGCGGTAGAAGCGCAGGTAGTCGAAGTGCGCGGTGACCGCCGGCTCGGCGCCGCCATGGGCGACCAGCCCGATCCGCGGCGTGGTGTCGGCCGGGAAGGTCCACACCGCACCCCACGTCCAGGTACGCCCGTCGCGGCTGGAACCCGCCCGGTACTCGTGCTCACCGGTGACCGGATCGACGTGGTGCGCCAGCCGCAGCCAGGTCGTGGTGGCCGGGGTGCCGACGATGCTGCCGCCGTACACCGGCTGGCCGGCGAACGGCAGCTCGTAGCCGTACTCGACCTGCCGGGTGTTCCAGATCGCCACCTGCGTCAGCCGGGCGAAACGGTCGTCGTCCACGTACGCGACGAGGCCGGCCTGCTGGTAGTTGCGGACCGTCTCCTCGCCCAGTTCCAGCGTCACCTTCGTCTCCGCGACGTAGTCGCCGCGCGGGGCGTCGCGCAGCAGCACGCCCGCCGTGTTGCCGGTGCCGGTCAGGTCGGCGGCCTGCACCGGCCAGCGCAGCGCACCGCCGGCGACGCCTGCCGCCGGGTCCTCGCGGACCCACTGCCAGCCGTCGTCGAGGCCGTCCCCGAACTCGTCGGAGTACGCCCGCAGGAGCGCCCCGACCCGCGGCTCGGGCACTGCTCGTCTGACCGGCTGGTACAGGCGCGCGACGCTGACGTTGTCGAACTCGGCGGTGCCGCCGGTGGCGCTCAGCCCGGTCCGGCCGACGACCGGGCGGTCCAGCCGCAGCGACACCACGGCGAGCTGGTCGCCGAGGCGGGCGGGGCTCAGTTCGGCGACGAGGTGCTGTCCGCGTACCTCGATGGCCAGGTTGTGCCGGTCGGCCAGGTCGAGCCCGGCGGGCAGCGGTGCGGTGGTCTGACGGCGGCCGTCGCTGGCGACGAGCCGGCCGGCGGCAGCGTCCACGCGGACCTCGACCCGGTCGCCGAGGGTGATCCCGGCGCTGGCCGCGCCGGTCAGCCGCAGGTCGGCCTCCGCCCGCACGTCACCGCCGACCGTGGTACGGCTGGTGAGCGCGCCGCTGCCGGTGAGCCGGCCGTCGGTGACCCGCCATCGGCCCGCGTCGCGTCGCCAGCCGGCGAGCCCGGCGGTGTCGAACCTCTCGTCGATCCGACCGGTCGTGACCGGCGCGGGCCGGTTGCCCTCGGAGGGGCCGGCGCCGGCGTTCACCGTCGGCCAACCGTCGATCCAGTCCAGACGGTCCAGCAGCATCGGGCGTTCGTTGATGCCGAACGGCTCGTCGAGGTACGGGTCGGCGCGGTCGATCGCGTGGTAGACGATCCAGTCCTGACCGGACAGGTCGGTGAGGAACCCGTTGTGCCCGGTGCCGATCCAGCGGTTGCCGTTCTGGGTGAGCACCGGCGTGCCGCCGGCCCGGAGGCGGTGAGCGCGATCCCGTCGCGGTCGGTGAACGGGCCACGCGGGGTGCGCGCCCGGCCGACCTGGACGGAGTAGCCGGTGGCCGGGCCGGCGCAGCAGTTCGCGGTGGACGCGAACAGGTAGTACCACTCGTCGTGGCGCAGGACGTAGCTGCCCTCGAACTTGTTGTCGATCGCCACCAGGGTCGGCGTGCCCACGGCGGTCAAACCGTCCGGGCTGAGCTCGGTGACCGAGATGCCGCCGTAGTAGCTGCCGTAGTAGAGGTAGCCGCGTCCGTCGACGTCGGTGAACTGGCTGGGGTCGATGGTCCACAGGTAACCGCCGCCACCGCCGGGGCGCGGCGCGACGACCGGCTCGGGGGCTAAGGTCCACGGGCCGGTCGGCGAGGGCGCGGTGGCGGCGCCGATGGCGTAGTCGCTGCCCTCGGCCGAGACGGTGGTGTCGGTGACCGTCACGTACATGACCCACCGGTCGCCGATCCGGCGCACGTCCGGCGCCCAGAACGCCGCGCCCGGCGCCGCGTACGGCGGGCGCTGGTCGGGGCCGAACGCGTCGCCGACGTACGTCCAGTCGACCAGGTCGGCCGAGCGGGCGGTGGGTACCCGGTGGAACTCGCGCTCGCCCTCCCGCAGCGGGTCGGTGGTGCCGTAGGCGTACCAGAAGCCGTCGTCGCCACGGACGATGACCGGGTCGGCGAAGGTGTCGCCGACGGCGGTGGAGATCGGATTGCTGTAGCGCGACGGGCTGTCGGCGCTGGCCGTGTGGACGGGTGCGGTCGCGGCCAGAATCAGACCGAGCGCGGCGGCGAGCGCGCCGCCGCGGCGGAGGTGTCGCATGGGGACCTGCCTCGGGAGAGTGGGCGGGTGTCGACAAGGGTCGGTGTGTGCCACCGTTTCTACAACGATGGATACAACGTTGTAAAGGGCTGGCCACCGACTCGCGCCGGTCCCGTCGGCGCGGCACGACCCGGCTCCGCAGGCGCGGCGGGCCGGGACGATGATGGGACGATGAGCGCAGTCACCGAGGGTCGGGGCCTGGCCGAGCTGGCCGCCCTGCTGGCCGACGGCACCCGGGCCGCCATCTGCCTCGCGCTGCTCGACGGCCGCGCCTGGACAGCCGGGGAGCTGGCCCGGCGGGCCGGAGTCGCGCCGTCGACCGCCAGCGACCACCTCACCCGCCTCGTCCGGGGTGGGCTACTGGTCGAGGAACGCCAGGGCCGGCACCGCTACCTGCGGCTGGCCGGGCCGACGGTGGCCCAGCTGATCGAGAGCCTGGCCGGGCACGCCCCGGCCCCACCCGCGCCGACCGGGTCGCTGCGCGCCACCACCGCCGGCGCCGCCCTGGCGTACGCCCGGACCTGTTACGACCACCTCGCCGGACGGCTGGGCGTGCTCATGTACGACGCGCTGCTTGCCGACGGTCGGCTGGACCGGGCCAGCGGGTTGACGCTGACGCCCGACGGGTGGGCGTGGGCGGCCGGGCTGGGCGTACCCGTGCAGGTGCTGCGCAGCGGCCGGCGCCCGGTGGTCCGCGACTGCCTGGACTGGACCGAGCGTCGAGCGCACCTGGCCGGAGGACTCGGGGCGGCGCTCTGCCGTCGCTTCACCGAGCTGGGCTGGATCACCCGGGGGACCGGTCGCGTCGTCCGCGTCACCCCTGCCGGTCGGTCCGCCCTGGCCGAGACCCTGGCCGTCGCCGAGCACACCCTCGCCCCCACCCCGGCGCCGCAGCCCACCGGCGGCCGCGCCTGACTCCTGCGTCGCGCCGGGTCAGCGGGAGCCGAGGACGAACGCCCCGGACCATGGCCGCGAGGCGCGGACTGTTCGGCGGGGAGCGAACGGTCACACACCTACGGTCGGACGATGACCGATGCCTGGCCCGTCGTACCGCCCGCCGCCGGAACGCCCGCGTGTGAGCCGCCCACGTTCGCCCCGGACATCGGTTGGCGGGTGACCCGGTACGCCGACGTCCGAGCTGTCCTGACCGGTCCGGCCTTCGTGGTGCCGGCCGTCGACGCTGGTCCGCCGGGCACGCTCGCCTGGCTGCGTGCCACCGTGAGCCGGTTCAGTCCGCCGCACCGGCACGCCGAGCGCCGGGCGATCGGCGTGTCGGCGCTGGCCACCGTGGATCCGGACGAGCTGCTGCACGAGGCGGCCGGGCTGACAGCCGCGGCGCTCGACCGGGCCGACGGTCGTGTCGACGTGATGGCCGAACTGGCCCGTCCGGTACCGCTGCGGGTGCTGGCCACCCGGCTCGGTCTCGCCGATCCGGTCGCCGCCGGTACGGCGGTCGCGGTCGTCGCCGCCGCGTACCACCCGGGGGTCGACCCGGCGTTGCTGCGGCGCGCGGACGGTGCGGTGGCGGCGTTGCTGGCGCTCTCGCCGCCGAGCCCGGCGCAGGTGCGGGCGAACCTGATCGGCCTCCTGGTCCAGGCCTGCGACGCGACCGCCGGCCTGATCGGCGCCGCCGCACACCACCTGCTCACCCCGCCGGCCCTGCGGGCGACGGCGCGGGTGGGCAGCGCCGACCTGCTGGCCGAGGTGCTGCGGCTCGACCCGCCGGTGCGGGCCACCCGACGGGTCACCACCGCCGCGGTACGGCTGGGCGGCCGGGACCTGCCGCCGGGCAGCCCGGTGCTGCTGCGGTTCGACGCCGCGAACCGTGACCCGGAGGTGTTCGCCGAGCCCGGCTCGTTCCGGCCCGGCCGGTCCGGCGCCGGGCCGCTCACCTTCGGCGCGGGGGAGCGCGGCTGCCCCGGCGACCGGCACGCCCTGTCCCTCGCGGTCGGGGTGTTCGACGTGCTGCGGGAACGCTGCCGGCGCGCCCCGACCGACCTGCGCCACGAGCCGCACCCGACCCTGCGTGTCCCGACGAACCTGGAGGTGAGCGTTCGATGACCGACCGTGTCGCGGCTTTCCGCGCCCTGCACCACGCCGCTCGACCCCTGCTGCTGCCGAACGCCTGGGACCACGCGTCGGCGGCGGCGCTCGCCGCGCGTGGCCACCCGGCGATCGGCACCACCAGCCTCGGGGTCGCCGCCGCCGCCGGCCGACCCGACGGCACCGCGGCCACCGCCGCCGAGACCCTGACCCTGGCCCGCCGCCTCGCCACCCTGCCGGTGCTGCTCACCGTCGACATCGAAGCCGGATTCAGCGACGACCCGGCGGCGGTCGCCGGATACGTGGCCGAGCTGGCCGGGCTCGGCGTGGTGGGCATCAACCTCGAGGACGGGCGTGCCGACGGCACCCTGGCCGAGCCGGAGTGCGTCGCCGACAAGGTCGCGGCGATCACAGCGGCGGCGCCGGGCCTGTTCGTCAACGCCCGCACCGACACCTGGTGGCTCGGGGTGGACGACCCGCTGGCGCAGACCCTGGCCCGGGCGCGTGCCTACCGGGCCGCCGGCGCCGACGGGATCTTCGTGCCCGGCGCCATCGACCTGGCGGCGCTGCGGCTGCTGACCGAACGGATCGACGCGCCGGTGAACGCGTTGTACCAGCCGGCCGGGCCGGGCCTGGACGAACTGGGTGCCGCCGGGGTGGCCCGGGTCAGCACCGGCTCCCTGCTGTTCCGCGCCGCGCTGGGCGCCGCGCTCGCCGCCGTCGACGGGGTACGCGACGGCACCCTGGCCGTGCCGCAGGGGCTGCCGTCGTACGCCGAGGTGCAGGCGCTGGTGGCCGCGGACGGTGACTGACGGTCCCGGCCGGCGCCCGGCGGTGGGTGAGCTGCGCGGCCAGCCCACCGTCGCGTACCCCCGTCGCAGGCGGATCGGTGAGTGCGACATCGGTCCGTTCGAGGGTAGATAGGAGGATTGTTCGGTCCATTCCGTTCCCGATGATTACGGTGTGTTTCAGGGCGAACCACAAGTGTCGTGACCGGAGAAAGGGACCGTCATGCGAGTGCCCAGCCGTAGTCCGGGACAGCAGCCCGGTTCGCCCGTGTCACCCACCGCGCCGGCCCGTCGACGGCCCTCCGGCAGGGCCCCGCGCCGACTCTCCTCCGCCGCGCCCGACCTGGCCGCCTACCGGGCTGCCGTCGCCGAGTTGCTGGTGGAGGTGGGTGCCCTGGCCGACGTGGCGAGCACCCGGGCCCGGCAGGTGCTCATCGATGAGCGGCTGCGCGAACCGGCACTCGCCGCGGTCCTGGACGCCACCCCGCAGGGGCTGATCGGCGCCCGCGAGACGCTGCTGCTGGAGATGGCCCGCTACCAGCCGAACGAGCGCACGTCCGCGCGGGACCTCACCGCGCTGGTCCGGATCTACCTGCTCTCGCGCATCGACGTGTTCTGGTGGCAGGACGCCCCGACGTTCGTCACCGACGAGCAGGTCAACGGCAGCGCCGACCTGGTCGACCTGGAGTGGTTGCGCCGCCGGGACCTGCTGCGCTTCCGGTACCAGGAGCAGCCGGCCACGGCGCTGGGTCGCGCCGTACGGGGTGTGCGCCGCCGGCTGCGGCCCGACGCCACCCCCCGCACCGCCGGGCTGCTGTTCCGCCGCGCCCGCCGCGAGGTGGTGGCCCTGCTCAACGACATCGGACGCGAGTTCGCCGCGGCCGCGCCGCCGGCCACCCCGCCGCTGTGGGTGACCAGCCTGGTCCGCAGCACCGAGCACCAGTACCGGCTGCGGCGCCTGGGCTACGCCGCGATGCTGCCCAGCGGGCACTGCCTCGGCTACTCGGTCGACGTCGAGCTGGCCTGGTTCGAGCGGTTCGGCGCGCGGGACGCCCTCGCGGAGCTGCTGCTGGCCCGGCAGGAGACCGGCGAGATCAACGTGATCGACGAGGGGCAGGCCTGGCACCTGTGTCTCGCGCCCACCGCCCGGCGCCGGCTACGCCGGGCGTACGAGGCCGAGATGGGAGTCTGAGCCGATGTGCGGCATCGCGTTGAGCATCGGCCCCGAGGCCGACCCGGCGACGTTCCGGCGGATGCTCGCCGCCCTCGCACCCCGTGGCGAGGTCACCGAGACCCGGGCCGAGAACGGTCTGCTCGCCGGCACCCGCCGGCTGCGGGTCGTCGACCGGGACCGGGCGGTGCAGCCGTGGACCTCCACCGACGAGCGCTTGCTGCTCTGCTTCAACGGCGAGATCTTCAACCACCGGGAGCTGCGGACGCAGCTCACCCGGCTCGGGCAGGTCTTCCGCACCGAGAGCGACACCGAGGTGCTACTCGCCGCCTTCCAGCAGTGGGGTGAGGCGGCGGTCACGCGACTGCGCGGCGAGTACGCCTTCGCCGTCGTCGAACGCGCCACCGGCCGGGTCTACCTGGCGCGCGATCCGCTCGGGGTGAAGCCGCTGTACTGGTCCCGCCGGCCCGGCTGCCTGCACCTTGCCTCCGAGGTCAAGGCGCTCGTCGGGCACCGCGCCCCGATCAGCGAGGTGCCGCCCGGGCACCACGGGTGGGCGGAGACCGACGGACACGTGCGGCTGCGGCCGTACGTCGACCTGCTCACCATCGGCGAGGGCCTGCCGGTCATCGACGACCCGGACGAGGCCGCCCTGCTCGTCCGTGCCGCGCTGAGCGACGCCATCCGCATGCGGGTGGACACCGACCTCACCGTCGGTGTGGTCCTCTCCGGTGGGCTGGACAGCTCGCTGACCCTGCGCCAGGTACGGGACCTCCACCCGGACTGCGTGGCGGTGACCATCGGTGTGCCGGACAGCCCCGACGTGGCGTACGCGAGGCGGCTCGCCGCCGACCTCGACGTGCCGCATGTGGTGGTCGAGTTGCGGCCGCGCGACATCCGGCTCGCCGACGTGCGCGAGGCCATCCGCATCTCGGAGCTGACCGAGTACGGCGACATCATCAACGCGGTGGTCTCGGTGCCGATCTTCCGGCGGTTGGGGCAGCTGGGCATCAAGGTGGTGCTCACCGGCGACGGCTCCGACGAGCTGTTCGGCGGGTACCCGATGTACCACCAGGTCGGCCCGACCGAAGCCCGGCGGTTGTTCCTGCACCGGATCCGCAACCTGTGCCGCACCGAGCTGCAGCGGGTCGACCGGGCCGCCATGGGTCACAGGGTGGAGGCGCGGGTGCCGTTCCTCGACCTCAGCGTCGTGGAGCTGGCGATGCGGCTGCCGCTGGGGCTGAAACTGCGCCACGGTCAGGAGAAGTGGATCGTCCGGCGGGCGTTCGCCGACGTGCTGCCGGACTACATCCTGCGGCGGCCGAAACACCCCATGTCGTACTCGTCGGGGCTGCACGAGCGGGTGCGGCTGTACAAGCCGCTCTTCGCCCGGCTGCACCGCGCGTTCGGCTACGACCTGCTGGAACCGGTGCGCCGCGACTTCGACACCGTGCTCAGCCGGTGCGGCAACGACCTGGACCGGGCCATCGCCGACGGGTTGAGCCGCCCCGACTACACCGTCCTGGAGCACGCCCGCGACCTGGTCGGGGCCGCGAAGTGGAACGCCGCGCCGATGGTCCGCCGGCTGGTCGGCCCGCGCCCCGCGCGTCGCTGACGCCGGGCCGGCCACCGCCAGGTCCGATCGCCGCCAGCGTCCGCGCCGTCACCGGGCCAGGCTGGGCGGATGACGAACAGCACGACGTTCCGCGTCCACACCCTGCCGGCCGCGGCGCTGGACACCATTCGACGGACCGGCCGCGACGACGCCGGCCAGCGGGTCGAGGCGCTGCCGGCCGGTGGTGGAGAGCCCCTGCGCTGCTGCCTGCGCGACGCCGAGCAGGGCGAGGAGCTGCTGCTCTTCGGGTACGCGCCGCCGGGCGCCGCCGGCCCGTACCGGGAGATCGGCCCGGTGTTCGCGCACGCCGCCACCTGCGCGGGTCCCGACGCGGCGTACGGCCACCCACCGGCGTGGCGGGGGCGCCCCCAGGTCCTGCGGGCGTACGACCGGCAGGGCCGGATCTGCGGCGGACGGCTGCACGACGGCACGGACCCGGAGTCGGTGATCGCCGAGCTGTTCGCCGACCCGGCGGTGTGTCAGCTGCACAGCCGCAACGTGGTGTACGGGTGCTTCATGTTCGTCGTGCGCCGACCCGCCGACTGAGGTCGGCGCTCAGCTCACCAGCAGCAGCGCCCCGACCGCCGCCAGCGCGCCGGTGACCGCGAGCAGCGTGCTGGTCAGCACGAACCGGGTCACCGGCACCGTTACCCCGCCCGCCCGGCACCGCTCGAACCACAGCAGGGTGGCCAGCGACGCCCAGGGGGCGGCCAGCGGGCCGACGTTGGTGCCGATCAGCAGGGCCAGCAGGCGGGTGTGGTCGGCCACCGGCAGCACCGACTCGCCGGCCAGGTAGGCGGGCAGGTTGTTCACCGCGTTCGCGAGCAGCGCGCCGGTGCCGCCGGCCCGCAACGCGCCCAACGCTCCACCGTCGGCGCCGAGCAGGCCACCCACCAGGTCGTCCAGCCCGTGCCGGCCGAGGGTCTGCACCACCAGGAACAGGCCGACGACGAAGAGCAGCAGCCGTACCGGCACCAAGCCGGGACGCAGCGTGCCAGGGGAGCGGACCACGAAGCCGAGCAGCACCACCGCGAGCGCCACGCTGGAGGCCAGCCCGATCTCCACCCCGGCGAGGATGCCGGCGACGAAGAGCAGGCAGCCGCAGAGCGCGGTGCGGTGCAGCACCGGGTCGGCCGGGACATGCCGGGCCGGCGGGACGAAACGACCCCCGGCCGGCCGGTCGCGCCGCCACCAGCCGTACCAGAGCAACGCCATGGTGACCACCACGGCGGCGAGCTGCGGCAGCGCCATCCGCTGCGCGTACGCCAGGGGCGCCAGGCCGACCCGGTCCGCGGCGAGCAGGTTGGTCAGGTTGGACACCGGCAGCAGCAGGCTGGCGGTGTTGGCCAGCCAGACCGTGGTGACCGCCAGGGGGGCCGCCGGGACGCGCAGGGTGCGGGCCAGTGCGAGCAGCACCGGGGTGAGCAGCACGGCGGTGGTGTCGAGGTTGAGCACGAGGGTGGTCACCGTGGCCAGCCCGCCGCACAGCAGGAACAGCGCCACCCAGCTGCCCCGCGACGCGATGGCCAGCCGGCTGGCGAGCACGTCGAAGACACCGGCCGCGGCGGTCAGCTCGGCGAGCACGATCACGGTGCCGAGGAAGAGCAGCAGCGGCAGGATCCGGTGCAGGGTGGCGGTGGTCTCCGCGCGGGGCAGCAGCCCGCTCAGCGCACAGGCGGCCCCGACCACCGCGAGGGCGACCGCCACCAGGTCGAGCGGGTGCGGACGCCAGCGCACGGTGGGCTCGGGCGGGGCAGCGGTCTTCACGTCTGCCCACGTTGGCACAGCCTCGCGGTGGTCGGTGTCGCCGCCCCCGCGCGGGTGACCGGCCCCACCGGCGCGCCGCGTCGAACCCGCCGCCGGCGCGAAGCCACCCGACCGGACCGGGCACGCCGGGCCACGGGCCGCCCGGCACGTACGCTGGCTGATCGTGAGACGCACCATGTTCGGTCGCCCGCTGCGCGGCGTCGCCTTCGACGTGGCCGTCTCCGCCCTGGTGGCGCTCGTCAGCCTGACCGCGGCGGTGAACCAGCCGGGCGGCTGGGCGGCCACGCTGGTCGGTGTGGCGATGGCGGTGGCGCTGCTGTTCCGGCGTACCCACCCGGGCGCGGTGACAGTGGCCGTCGCGGCGCTGGCCCTGGTCCAGGTGGTCGCCCGGTGGGGTCCGCTCGTCTACGACGTCGCCGTCCTGATCACCCTCTACAGCGTGGTGAAGTACGGTCGGCGGCTGCGCGACGGCGTGCTCGCCGGTGGCGTCGCCGCCGTGGGCGTGCTGCTCGCCGCCGCACAGACCCCCGGCGTCGTCCAGTGGTGGGTGACCGCGCTGTGGTACGGGCTGGTCACCGGCGCGGTCTGGTTGGTCGCGCTGAACGTGCGCACCCGTCGGCTCTACGTGCTCAGCCTGGAGGAGCGGGCCACCACCCTGGAACGCGAGCGGGAGGCCGAGTCCCGCGCCGCGGTCGCCGAGGAACGCACCCGCATCGCCCGGGAGCTGCACGACGTGGTGGCGCACAGCATGGCCGTGATGATCGTGCAGGCTGACGGGGCGCGGTTCATGCTGGACCGCGACCCGGAGCAGGCCCGCACGGCGGTGAAGGTGGTCGCCGACACCGGCCGGCAGGCCCTGGAGGAGATGCGCCGGCTGGTCGGTGTCCTGCGCGACGCGGGCCCGACCGGCGCCGGGGACTCGGCGGTACCCGCCGAGCCGGAGCACCGCAGGCTGACCCTGGTCGACCTGGCCGACCTGCTGGCCCGGTTCCGCGACGCCGGGCTGAGCATCCGGCACACCGTCACCGGCGACGCGCCGGCTCTGCCGCCGGGGCTGGAGCTGACCGTCTACCGGGTGGTGCAGGAGGCGCTGACCAACGCGCTCAAGCACGCCGGCGTCGGCGCCCACGTCGACCTGGCCCTCGCGTACACCGCCGACGCCGTCGTGGTCCGGGCCGCCGACGACGGCCGCGGCCGCCCCGTGGTCAGCCCGGCACCGTCCGGCGGTCACGGTCTGCTCGGCATGCGCGAGCGGGTGACGGTGTACGACGGCAGCCTCACCGCCGGCCCCCGGACGGGCGGGGGCTGGCAACTCGAGGCACGGCTACCGCTACCGTCGGGTCCCGCAACGGAGGTGATCGCGGCATGACGATCCGCGTGGTGATCGTGGACGACCAGGCGCTGGTGCGCGCCGGGTTCCGGATGGTGCTGGACTCGCAGGCCGACCTGGAGGTGGTCGGGGAGGCCATCGACGGCGCGGACGCCCTGCGGGTGCTGGCCCGTACCGAGGCCGACGTGGTGGTGATGGACATCCGGATGCCGACCATGGACGGGGTGGAGGCCACCCGACGGCTCTGCGCCGACCGGCCCGCCGGTCCGCCCCGGGTGCTGGTGCTCACCACCTTCGACACCGAGGCGGACGCGTTCGCCGCCCTCCAGGCCGGGGCGAGCGGTTTCCTGCTCAAGAACGTCCCACCGGAGGAGCTGCTGGCCGCGATCCGGGTCGTCGCCCAGGGCGACTCGGTGGTGGCGCCGTCGATCACCCGGGCGCTGCTGGACCGGTTCGCCGGGCAGCTCGGCGCCGGCCCGACCGTCGACCCCCGGCTGGCGCAGCTCACCGAGCGGGAACGCGAGGTGCTGCTGCTCGTCGCGCAGGGGCTGTCCAACGCCGAGATCGCCGCCCGGGTGCACGTGGCCGAGGCGACCGTGAAGACCCACGTCGGCCGCATCCTGGCCAAGCTCCAGCTGCGCGACCGGGTCCAGGCGGTGGTGCTGGCGTACGAGAGCGGGCTGGTCACCCCCGGCGGATGAGCCCGCGTACGACCTGGGTCGTACCGGTCGGCGCGCGTACCGCGACCCGGGACGCACAGAGGTAGAGCGCGCAGGTGGAGATCGACTGACCGGTGCCGGCCATAGCGTCGGAGGGGTCCGATCCGCACCGCCTCCCGGGAGCCCCGCATGATCCGCCTGACCCTGCGCTCGCTGCGTGCCGAGGCGCTGCGCATGTTGCTCTCCGCGCTGGCCGTCGTGCTCGGTGTCGCGTTCATCGCGGGCACCCTGATCCTCGTGGACGGGATGCGCGCGGGGGCGTACGAGCGGGCCGGCGCCTTCGACAGGCACACCGACCTGGCCGTGTACGCCACTGGCACACGGCCGCTGCCCACCGCTTCGCTGGACCGGGTCCGGGGGGTCGACGGGGTGGCGGCCGCCGCGGGTGAGCTGACCGGCACCGGCGGTGTCGTGGGCGCCGACGGCCGGCCGGTGCTCGGCTACGCCGTGCTCGCCGCCATCCCGACCGAGGCCGCGCTGCGCTCGTACGACGTGGTTTCCGGACGGCTGCCCGACCGCGCCGGCGAGGTGGTGCTGGACGCCGACACGGTGGCCGAGGAGGGTTTCACCCTCGGCGCTCCGGTGCGGGTCGGCGGCACCGGTGGTCCGGCCCGCCCGTACACCCTGGTCGGCACCGTCGACGTGGCCGGCACGGCGCGCGACATCGGCGGGCCGTTCATCGGTCTGGTCGGGCCGGAGGCCCTCGCCGTGACCGGGGAGTCCGGCTACGGACGGATCATGGTGGCGGCGCGACCGGGTGTCCCGGCGGGCGCGCTCGCCGAACGGGTCCGTGCCGTGGCCGGCGTCGACACCACGGTGAAGGATCGCCAGCAGATCCTCGACGACGCCGTCGACGAGGCGGTCCGTGACCTGACCCAGTTCACCATGCTGCTGATGATCTTCGTGGCGGTCGCCGTGGTGGTGGCCGGTTTCGTGATCGCCAACACCTTCGCCATCGTGCTGGCGCAGCGCACCCGACGGACCGCCCTGCTGCGTCTGGTCGGTGCCACCCGCGGCCAGGTCTTCCGGTCGGCGCTGCTGGAGTCGGCGGTGCTCGGGGTGGTCGCCTCGGTGCTCGGGGTGCTGTTCGGGGTGGCCCTCGCCGGCGGGATGCGACTGCTGCTGATCCGCCTGGACGTGCCGGTCTCCGGTGGGCTGCGGGTGACCGGGTCGACAGTGGTGACCGCTCTGCTGCTGGGCACCGTCCTCACCGTGGGCGCCGCCCTGCTCCCGGCGTGGCGGGGGACGCGGGTCCCGCCGGTGGCCGCGTTGACCGACGCCGCCGTGCAGCCCGGCCAGGGAGCGGGTCGGCTCCGGCTGGCGCTCGGCGCGGTCGTGCTGGGCGCCGGCGTCGCCGCGCTGGCCGGTGCCGCCAGCGCCGGCCAACTGGTGCTGGTGGCCGCCGGCGGAGTACTGGCCTTCTTCGGGATCGTCCTGTTCGGACCGGTGCTCGTCCCGGCGATGGTCCGGGTGTTCGGCTGGCCGCTGCGGCGGCTGGTCGGGACGACCGCCACCCTCGCGGTGGCCAACGCGGTCCGCAACCCGCGCCGGATCGCCGCGACGGCCACCGCCCTGGTGATCGGAATCGGACTGGTGTCGGCGTTCGTGGTGGGCGCCCGCAGCACCAAGGACGGCATCGAACGCAGCGTGGACGCCGAGATCGGCACCGACTTCGTGGTCACCGGGATCGGACAGGATCTCCCCGCCGCGCTCACCGGCGAGCTGGCCGCCCGCCCCGAGTTGGGTGTGGTGCACGAACAGCGCAGCGCGGTCACCGCCGGCATCGAGGTCCGCGCCGCCCACCCGGCGCTTGTCGGCCGGAGCATCACCGGCGTGCTCTCCGGCGACGCGACCCGGCTCGGACCGGGGCGGGTGCTGGTACACCGGGAGTTGGCGCGGGCCAACGGCTGGACGGTCGGCTCACCGGTCACGGTCAAGGGGCGGGGGTTCCAGGTGGCCGCCGTGGTGACCGACGACAGACCGACCATGGTCGCCAGCGACGCGCCGGCCGGGCACGTCATCGACATGGCCGACGCGGACTTCGTCGCGCTCTTCCCCGACCGGCGTGGCTTCCTGGCCGAGATCGACCCCGCCGCCGGCGTCGACGCCGACCGGGCGCGGGACGCGATCGCACAGGTGCTGGCCGGCTACCCGACGGTCAACCTGATGGACCAGGGCGCGTACAAGAAGATGCTCACCGGCACTGTCGACATGCTGCTGGCGTTCGTCACCGCGCTGCTCGGCCTGGCCGTGGTGATCGCCCTGGTGGGCGTGGCGAACACGCTGAGCCTGTCGGTGGTCGAACGGACCCGGGAGAACGCGGTGCTGCGGGCGGTCGGCATGACCCGGGCGCGGATGCGGGCCATGCTCGCGGCGGAGGCCGTGCTGATGGCGCTTGTCGGCGCGGTGCTCGGGGTCGGGCTGGGCACCGGGGTCAGCGCCGCCGCGATGGCCCTGCTGGACCGGCTCGGCGGGGACTTCCACGTGGTGCTGCCGTTCGGCCAGCTCGGGCTGATCCTCGGCGTGTCGGTGCTGGCCGCCCTGCTCGCCTCGGTGCTGCCGGCCCGTCGGGCCCTGTCCCGGCCCGTCGTCGAGGCGCTCGCCGACCAGTGAGCCGGCAGGCGTGCCGCGTCGGGGACCGGGCCCCCTGCGTCGCGCCGGCGCGCCGCGTCCCACCGGGAGGGCGGACATCCGCCGGCCGGCCCCGCCGTCTTCCCCGGCGGCGGGACCGGCCAGCGGTGCCGGGTCTACAGGCGCTCGACCACCGGGCCGGAGCACCGGTTGCGGGTGTCGAAGACGTAGCGGGCGTGCTCGACCACCAGGTCGTAGTCGAAACTGTCGTGGTCGGTGACGACCACCACCGCGTCGGCGGCCCGCACCTCCCGCTCGGTCAAGCCGACCACGGTGACCCCGGCGGGAATGTGGTGCGCCTCGGCGTACGGCTCGACGGCGTGGACCTCGGCGCCGAGGTCCTGGAGCCGGCGGGCCACGTCGACCGCGGGGGAGTCCCGCATGTCACCTGTGTTCTTCTTGTACGCCAGACCGAGCAGCAGCAGTCGGGCGCCACTGACGGCGCGTCCGGTCCGGTTCAGCCCGGCCATGATCCGTTGGGTGACGTGCTCGGGCATCTCGTGGTTGACGTCGTTGGCCAGCTCGATGAACCGGAACTGCCGGCCGAGGCGGCGCTTGACCTGCCAGGACAGGTAGCACGGGTCGATCGGCAGGCAGTGCCCGCCGACGCCCGGGCCGGGCTTGAACGGCAGGAAACCGAACGGCTTCGTCTCGGCGGCCTCGATCGCCTGCCAGACGTCGATGTCCAACGGGTGCGAGAGCATCGTCAGCTCGTTGATCAGCGCGATGTTGACCTGTCGGAAGGTGTTCTCGATCAGCTTGGTCAGCTCGGCGACCTGGGTGGAATCCACCGGCACGGTGCGCTCCACCAGACGCCTGTAGAAGCCGTCCACCCGGGCCAGCGACGTCGGGTCCACGCCGGACACCACCTTCGGCGTGTTCTCCAGCCGCCAGGTCGGGTTGCCCGGGTCGATCCGCTCCGGGCTGTAGCCGAGGTGGAAGTCGCCGGGGCTGTGCAGCCCGCTGGCCGACTCCAGCAGCGGACGCAGCAGCTCCTCGGTGGTGCCCGGGTAGGTGGTGGACTCCAGGATCACCGTGCAGCCCGGCCGCACGTACGGGCCGATGCCCACGCCTGCCTGCTCGACGAAGCTCAGGTCTGGGGTGCCGTCGCGCAGCGGCGTCGGAACGGTGATGACGCAAACGTCGAAGCCCTCGGCGTCGGCGTAGTCGGAGCTGGGACGGTACCGGCCGCTGCCCAACGCCCGGCCCAGCCGGTCGGTGGGGATGTCCTCGACGAACGACTCGCCCGAGGCGAGCCGCTTGACCCGGTCGGTGTCGACGTCGAGGCCGATCACGTCCAGACCTGCCTCGACGGCGCGCATGGCCAGCGGCAGTCCGACGTACCCCTGGCCGATCACGACCAGCTTCTCAGCGCTCACCCGGGCTCCCGTGGCAGATGGTGGAAATGACCTGCTGCGAGCCTAGAGTGGGCTTCGGCGACGTAAGTCCGTTTTGGTGATATCGGTGCTGGTGGGGCCGTTCGGATCGCCCGTTCAGCCGTTCGTCGGGCCCTCCGGGTCGGTCACCGGCGGTGTGGTCGGGGTCGACGGGCCAGTCGTCGGGTCGCTCGGGGTGGCGGTCGTCGGACCGCCGGTCGGAGCCGAGGTGGTGGCCGTCGCCGTCGGTGTCGGCGCGGTGGTCGTCTGGCTCGGCTGGATGCTCGGCGTCGCGCTGCCCGAGGCCGACGGACTGGTCGAGGGGGCGTTCGGCCGGTTCGGGCGGGCCGAGTCCTCGGTGACCTGCTCGTTCCCGGCCGGCACGTCCACCTGACCGGTCGGTGCCACGGTCGGGGAGGTGGTGGGCAACTTGACCGCCGGGGCGTCCGCGTTCTTCGTCGCGCCCAGCGCGGCCACCAGCGCGGTGACCGCCACGAGCACTGTCGCCGCCGCGCCGACCAACGCGCCCCGCCGGCCGCGTCGACGACCCGCCGGGGCCACGGCCGCGCCGACCGGCACGTCGGTGCGGGTGCCCGGCCCGGCGTCCCGCAACGGAACGGACGACGCCATAGCGGTGGGCGGTTCGCCGCCGGTCACCGCGGTACGGGCCGCCTCGGCCATCGCCGCGCCACTGCTGAAACGGTCGAGGGGATCCTTGGCCAGCGCCCGCGAGACCAGGGCGCGGACCGCCTCCGGGATCTCGTGCGGCAGCTCCGGCGGCTCGTCGTCCAGGTGGCGTACGGCGACCTGGAGCGGGTTGTCGCCGGTGAACGGTGGACCGCCGGTGAGGCAGCAGTAGGCGACGGCGCCCAGGGCGTAGATGTCGGTGGCGCCGCTGACCGGTCGGCCGGCGGCCTGCTCCGGCGCCATGTAGAGGGCCGTGCCGGGCACCGCGTTGGTGCTGGTGATGCTCGTGACATTTGTGGAACGGGCCACGCCGAAGTCGACCAGGACGACAGTGCCGTCCTCCTGCACCAGCAGGTTGCTCGGCTTGACGTCGCGGTGCACGATGCCGCCGCGGTGCGCCGCGTTCAGCGCGTGGGCCGCCTGCGCCACGATCGACATCGTCTCGGAGACGTCGAGCCGGCCGGCCGCCTCGATCCGCTTGGACAGCGGCTCGCCGTCGACGAACTCCATGACCAGGTAGTCGGCCCGACCGCCGTCGGGCAGGTCGTCCTCGCCGCAGTCGTACACCTGCACGATGCCCGGGTGCCGCAGCGCCGCCATGATCCGCGCCTCGGCCCGGAAGCGGGCGATGAAGTCGGGGTCGGAGACCAGCGCCGGCAGCAGGACCTTGACCGCGACCTGCCGGCCCAGGACCAGGTCCGAGGCGCGCCAGACGTCGCCCATGCCGCCGGTGGCGACACGTTCGTCCAGGCGGTATCGCCCGCTGAGCACGACCTCCGATGACAACACAGCATTACCGTACCTAGAGTGGCGCGGAACGGCGCGCTGTGGGCGTCTGGCCGGACGGCCCGTCCCGCCGGTTCCGCTGGTGTGACCTGCGGGGCAATCGCCGCTCCGTGAGGGGCCGGTCGCCCGGCGTCACGAAGGTCGACGGATGTCCGCTGGTCTCTTGTCGAGGAATGCTCATGCTCGACCGCGCGCACGGGGAGCGTCCGCCGGCCGCCGGCTGTTACGGCGACGCGCCGATCCGGCGGTTGGATAATTGTCACTCTTCCGTGACGCGGTGCCGACTTGTCGCCCGGTGGGTCCGCTCCTAGCGTTAGCGCGGCTCGGGCTCCGCCCGGCGGCCACGGCGGGTCACCCGTCGGGAGCCGACCGTCGTCGCGCTGGCCCCAGACCCCGGCCGAGACGACCTCGGTCGTGGCATGACCAGAATCGGTGAAGGGCGGTACGGGTGCGGATGCTGGTCGGGCCAGCACGTCGCGCCTCACCGGCCGCGGCGTGGCGATCCGCGGGCCACCGATGACCGCCGAACTGACCGACGCGGTGACCGCGGCGCAGGCTGGAGACGAGGACGCGTTCCGCTTCCTCTACCGCAGCCTTCAGCCCGGGCTGCTGCGCTATCTGACCGCCCTGGTGGGTGGGGACGCCGAGGACGTCGCGTCGGAGACCTGGTTGCAGATCTCCCGTGACCTGCCCAGCTTCACCGGCGGCGAGTTCCGGGCCTGGACCGTCACGATCGCCCGTAACCGGGCGATGGACCACCTGCGCAAGCTGCGCCGTCGACCGTCGCTGCCGGTGCCCGTGCAGGCGCTCGCCGACCTGGCCAGCGACGCGGACACCGCCGAGCGGGCCGGGGAGACGATCGGCACCGAGGCGGCGTTGGCGTTGATCGCCACCCTGCCGCCCCGGGAGGCGGAGGCCGTCCTGCTTCGGGCGGTGATCGGCCTGGACGCGGAATCCGCCGGTCAGGTGCTCGGTCGCCGCGCCGGCGCCGTGCGGACCGCCGCCCACCGGGGCCTGCGCCGTCTCGCGGCCCTCCTGGAACGCCCGGATCCGGCCGTCGCCGGTGTCGGATCGCCCGCCGGTGTCGATGACGCGGTGTCGGCGGTCGACGACGGGACGATCGCGCGGCCGCCCCGTCCGCGCGGTCTGTCAGGTCGGACACACGCCGAGTCGGCGGATGGCTGACGTGAGGGGATTCCGGATGAACCCGAACCGGCCGGACCGGCGGGCCGACCGTGCCGAGACCGAACGGCTGCTCGACGCGGCCCGCGCCGCCGCGCCCGCCGAGCCGCCGACGCCGGAGCACGCGCTCCCGGCCACCCCCGAACCGCTGGCCCGCCGCCTCGCCGCCGCTGCCGCCCCGGCCCGGCCCGGGGAGCTGGCCGGTGAGCAGGAGGCACTGGCCGCGTTCCGGGCCGCACGGGCCAACCCGCAGCCCGCCGTGTCCCGCCGGTCACGGCGGCACCGGCTGACCACCGGCGCGGTGGCCTGGATCGGCGCGCTTGCGGCCACGGCCACGGCGGGCGTCGCCTTCGCCGCCGTCACCCTCGACCAGCCACCCGACCCGTCGCCGCCGGCGCCGAGCAGCCCGCGGCCCAGCCCCACCGACGCCGGGGCGAGCCCTTCCGGCGACCGCGGCGCCGAGCCCGGTCGGGCAACCTCCGGCACACCGTCGACCACCGGCGCCACCCCGTCCGAGGCGGTACCCGCCGGTCAACTGCACGGGCTGTGTCGTGCCTGGCAGGCCAAGAAGCCCGACCAGCGGGAGAAGGCGCTGCGCACGCCCGGCTTCCAGGAGCTGGTGACCGCCGCCGGTGGGGCGGCCCAGGTCGGGCCGTACTGCCAGGAGCTGGTGCCCGAGGCGACGCCGACCCCGACCGCCACGCCGGTGCCGCCCCCGACGCCGGCGAAGCCGAAGTCGAAGCAGTCAGAGTCGGCGAAGGCCAGGCCGTCGGACCCACCGACGGAGCACCCCGTCCGGGACTGACGATCGCGGTTGTTCCGCCCTGCGGCCGGAAATTCGTCTGTTAGACAGAGGTTGGTGACGCCGCGGACGCCCCGACACTGTCGGTGGTCGGGTTTACGGTGGCACCGTGTCCCGAAGTCGGCACACGGAGAGGGGGCACTACCGTTGGTGACGTCACCCGAGCTGGACCGCAGCGCGATTCTGCGTGAGTCCGCCGCCGCAGTGCGGCATCTCGCCCGGATCTGCTTCAAGACCGGCCCACCCACTCACACCGGCGTCGAACTGGAATGGACCGTGCATGACGCCGCCGATCCCGCCAGACCTGTCGCTCCGACGCGGCTGAGGGCGGCGCTCGGGCGGCACAGCCCCGTCACCCTGGACGCGACCAGCTCGGCCGAGCCGCTGCGACACGGCGGCACGGTGACGCTGGAGCCGGGTGGCCAACTGGAGATCTCCACCCCGCCGCGTTCCTCGACCGCCGCGCTGATCGAGGCCACCGAAGCCGACATCGCCCAGGTCACCGACCTGCTGGCCGCTGCTGGTCTGATCCTCGGCCGCAGCGGCATCGACCCGCACCGACGGCCCCGCCCGGTGCTGGAAACTCCCCGCTACCGCGCCATGCGGGGCGCCTTCGACAGGCGTGGTCCGGCCGGCCGGACCATGATGTACAGCACCGCCGGTCTTCAGGTCTGCCTCGACGCCGGCGAACCGGACCAGGTCGCCGCGCGGTGGGCAGCGGCCCACGCGGTCGGCCCACCGCTGCTCGCGGCCTTCGCGTCCGCCACCCGGCACGCCGGACGGCGCACCGGGTGGGCCTCGGCCCGGATGGCGGCGTGGCTGGCCATCGACCCGTCGCGCACCCGACCGGTCTGGACGGCCGCGAACGCCCACGAGGACCCGACCGACACCTGGGTGCGGTACGCGCTCGCGGCGCCGCTGCTCTGCCTGCGCCGGCACGGCCCGGACTGGGCCGCCCCGCCCGGCGTGACCTTCGCCGACTGGCTCGACGGGGCGTTGCCCCACCCACCCACCACCGACGACCTCGACTACCACGTCAGCACGCTGTTCCCGCCGGTGCGTCCCCGCGGCTACCTCGAATTGCGGTACCTGGACGCCCAGCCGGGCCGGGACTGGCGGCTTCCG
This sequence comes from Micromonospora orduensis, assembly GCF_006228125.1. Classification (GTDB taxonomy): domain Bacteria; phylum Actinomycetota; class Actinomycetes; order Mycobacteriales; family Micromonosporaceae; genus Micromonospora; species Micromonospora orduensis. The sequence goes on from NZ_VDFY01000203.1 coordinate 32,723, forward strand.
CTGGCGGTGCTGACCGCCCTGTTCGCCGACCCGGGCACGGTGCGTGACGCGTACACGATCGCCGCTCCGGTGGCGCACCGCTGGTCAGCGGCCGCCCGGCACGGGCTCGCCGACGGGGCGCTGGCCGCCGCCGCCTCGGCGCTGCTCGACCTGGCCCTGACCAGGCTGTCGCTGCTGGACCTGCCTACCGACATCCACGACGACATCGCACGAGGCGTTCGGCGGCGGCTGACCGCCGCGGAGAGGGGAGACCGGTGACCGCGAGCACGACGACGGGACACACCGACGGGGAGCGGCTGCGCGACCGGATCGCGGCGGAGCTGGCACGGGCCCGATCCCGCAGCACGCTGCTGACCGAGGTGGTCGACGACGCCGACCTGATGCGCCAGCACTCGCCGCTGATGTCGCCGCTGGTCTGGGACCTGGCGCACGTCGGCAACCAGGAGGAGCTGTGGTTGGTGCGGGACGTCGGGGGCCGCGAGCCGGTCCGGTGCGACATCGACGAGTTGTACGACGCGTTCAAACAGCCCCGCCGCGACCGACCCGCACTGCCCCTGCTGCCGCCCGCGGAGGCCCGCGCCTATCTGGGCACCGTTCGGGACAAGGTGCATGACCTGCTCGACACGGTGCGGTTCACCGAGCGTCCGTTGGTGGCCGACGGGTTCGCCTTCGGCATGATCGTCCAGCACGAGCAGCAGCACGACGAGACGATGCTCGCCACCCACCAGCTGCGCGTCGGGCCGGCGGTGCTGCACGCCCCGGCGCCACCGGAGCCGTCCGCCTCCGCCGGCGGGGAGGTGCTGGTGCCGGCCGGCGAGTTCACCATGGGCACCGACACCGACCCGTGGGCCCTGGACAACGAACGTCCCGCGCACCGCGTCGACCTGCCCGCGTACGTCATCGACGCGGCCCCGGTCACCAACGGGCAGTACGAGGCGTTCATCGCCGACGGCGGCTACACCGACCCGCGCTGGTGGAGCCCGGCCGGCTGGGCGCACCGGGTCCGGGAGCGGCTCGACGCGCCGATGCACTGGCAGCGCGACGGCGACGGCTGGTCGTACCGGCGGTTCGGCCGGTGGGACCGGGTCCGCGCGGACGAGCCGGTGGTGCACGTGTGCTTCTACGAGGCGCAGGCGTACGCGGCGTGGGCCGGCAAGCGACTGCCGACGGAGGCGGAGTGGGAGAAGGCGGCCCGGTGGGATCCGGCGACGGGGCGGTCCCGCCGCTACCCGTGGGGCGACGACGACCCGACCGCCGCGCACGCCAACCTCGACCAACGCCACCTGCGGCCGGCTCCCGTGGGCGCGTACCCGGCGGGCGCCTCGCCGCTGGGCGTGCACCAGCTGATCGGCGACGTCTGGGAGTGGACGTCGACGGCCTTTCGGGGGCATCCCGGCTTCACCGCCTTCCCCTACCGGGAGTATTCGGAGGTCTTCTTCGGCGACGACTACCGGGTGCTGCGTGGCGGCTCGTTCGGCACGGACCGGTCGGCCTGCCGGGGCACCTTCCGCAACTGGGACTATCCGATCCGCCGGCAGATCTTCAGCGGTTTCCGGTGTGCCCGGGACGCCGGCCCGGACGAGTCGCGCCGGTGACGCGACGCGCGGCGGGCGGGTGGCGCTGATGTGCCGCCACCTGGCCTATCTGGGGCCACCGGTCACCCTGGCCGAGCTGCTGTTCGAGCCCGCGTACTCGCTGGTGCGCCAGTCCTGGGCGCCACGTGACATGCGCGGCGGCGGCACGATCAACGCCGACGGTTTCGGTGTGGGCTGGTATCCGGGTGACGGCGAGCCGGTGCGCTACCGGCGGGCCCAGCCGATCTGGAGCGATCCGACGATCGCGGACCTCGCGGCGGTGACCCGCTCCGGCGCGGTTCTCGCCGCGGTGCGGTCGGCCACCGTCGGGATGGCGGTGCTCGACGGAGCCGCCGCGCCGTTCGCTGAGGGCCGGTGGCTGTTCAGCCACAACGGTGTGATCCGTGGCTGGCCGGACGCGGTGGTGCCGCTCGCCGCCACGCTGCCCGTACGCGACCTGCTGACCCTGGACGCCGCCACCGACTCGGCCCTGCTGTGGGCGCTGGTGCGGCATCGGCTGCGGGCCGGCGAGGACGCGGCGCGGGCGGTCGCCGAGACGGTGGCCGACGTGGCCGCGGCCGCGCCGGGGTCCCGGTTGAACCTGCTGCTCACCGACGGGCGGTCGGTGGTGGCCAGCGTGGCCGGGCACGCGTTGTCGGTGCGCGCGGCGCGCGGCTCGGTGCTGCTCGCCTCCGAGCCACACGACGACGCCCCGGGGTGGCGACCGGTGCCCGAGGGGCAGCTGGTCACCGCCACGGCGGACGAGGTGCGGGTACGCCCACTGCCGATCCGGTGAGGTGATACCGGTCGGGCACGCGAGTGTTGACTGAACAGAGAGGCAGGGCCGATGACGGCGGAACCGTTGGAGATCTACCTTGAGCAGCAGGACGTGGAGCGTGGCCTGCGTCAGGACGTCCGGACCGGGTTGACCGCCGAGCCGAAGTGGCTGCCGCCGAAGTGGTTCTACGACTCTCGGGGCAGTGAGCTGTTCGAGGAGATCACCCGTCTGCCCGAGTACTACCCGACCCGGGCCGAGCGGGCGGTGCTGGCGCGACACGCCCCCGACATCGCGGCGTTGACCGGCGCCAAGACCCTTATCGAGTTGGGTTCCGGCTCGTCGGAGAAGACCCGTCTGTTGTTGGACGCGTTCACCCGCCGGGGCGGGCTGGGCACGTTCGTCCCGCTCGACGTGTCGGTGAGCGCGCTGCTGGGGTCCACCGCGCGGATCGCGGCCGACTACCCGGGCCTGCGGGTGCGGGGCATCGTCGGGGACTTCACCCGGCAGCTCGACCGGTTGCCGACCGGCGGCCGTCGCTTGGTGGTGTTCCTCGGCGGCACGATCGGCAACCTGTTGCCGGCCGAGCGGGCCGAGTTCCTGGCCGCCATGCGCGCCGCGCTGGAGGTCGGGGACTGGCTACTGCTCGGCACCGACCTGGTGAAGGATCCGTCGGTGGTCGTGCCCGCGTACGACGACGCGGCCGGGGTGACGGCCGAGTTCAACCGCAACGTGCTGCGCGTGATCAACCGGGAGTTGGGGGCCGACTTCGACCCGGAGGCGTTCGCGCACGTCGCTCGCTGGGACTCCGAGCACGAGTGGATCGAGATGCGGTTGCGCGCCACGCGGCCGATGACCGTGCGGGTGCTGGACCTGACTGTCGAGTTCGCGGCGGGGGAGGAGTTGCGGACCGAGGTGTCGGCGAAGTTCCGTCCGGCGGGGATCGCCGCGGAGCTGGACACGGCGGGCTTCACCGCGACGGAGTTCTGGACCGACCCGGACGGGTTGTTCGGGGTGACGCTGGCGCGGGCCCGGTGAGTCGGCCCACCCGCCCGGCCGGTCATGGGAGTGATCCGATAGGCTGGTCGCGCGAAGGGGAGTAGCCCCCAATGTCGTGGTCGACATACTGGTGCGTTCCGCATCCGGCCACGCGGCCCCGGTTTTCCGGGGCGGGCGAGACCTTCGACTCAGGCTGTAGCAGCCGGGTCGAGGGCGCCCCTGTACCTCCTCCCGGTGTGAAGACGGGAAGGATGTCATGGAGGGATTTCTCGCCGCGCTGGTGGTCAGCTTCGGCGTCATCTTCGTCGCCGAACTGGGGGACAAGTCCCAGTTGATGGCGCTGACCTTCGCCACGCGGTTCAAGCCCATCCCGGTGTTGATCGGTATCACGGTCGCGACGGCGGTGGTGCACCTGGCGTCGGTCGCCATCGGTGTGGGTCTCGGGGCGGTGCTGCCCACCGACTGGATCTCTCTGGTGGCCGGTGTGGCGTTCCTCGGCTTCGGCGCGTGGACCCTGCGGGGGGACAAGCTCACCGAGGAGGAGAAGAGCAAAGCGGAGAAGACCAACAAGACGGCGCTGGTGGCCGTGTCGGTGGCGTTCTTCCTGGCCGAGTTGGGCGACAAGACGATGCTCGCCACGATCACCCTCGCCACCAAATACGGCTGGTTCGGCACCTGGCTGGGCTCCACCATCGGCATGGTGGCGGCGGACGCCCTCGCGATCATGGTCGGCCGGATGCTCGGCCGTCGCCTCCCGGAGAAGACCATCAGGTACGGCGCCGCGATCCTCTTCGCCATCTCCGGCCTCTGGCTGATCCTGGAGGCGGTGAAGGAGCTGACGTGAGCGCCGACTAGGCGCCCCGAGGGCGGGTAACGGCCCGGGGTGGAGCCGGCGGAGTTGCTGCGCCACGGCGACGAGGTGCTGGTCGCCGTGGTGGAGGTCGCCGGAGCTGTGGTGATCTTCGTGGGTGCCGTCTGGGCGGCGGTGCGGTTCGTGGTCGAGGGGCTGCGGCACCGCACCGCCGCCGTCTTCACTCCGATCCGGCTCACCCTGGGTCGCTTCCTGACCCTGGGTCTGGAGTTCCAGTTGGCGGCCGACGTGCTGCGGACCGCGGTGTCTCCGTCGTTCACCCAGATCGGCCAGTTGGCCGCCATCGCCACGATCCGGACGGCGCTCAACTACTTCCTCGGCCGGGAGATCCGTCAGGAGCAGCGGCAGGTGGCCGAGGGCGGGCGCCGGTCGTGACCGGCGCGCCGGCCCTGGCGGTCACCGCGCTGGCCCTCGTCACCGGTGTGGTGGTCGTGTTGAGCACCGGGGCTCCCCGGACCGCCATCCGGGTGCTGCTGGACCTGCTGGTCGCGGCCGGTCTGCTCCGGCTTGTCGGCCAGCCCGACTGGAACGGACTGGCCGGCGCCGCGGCGATCGTCGCGCTTCGCCAGCTGCTCTGGGCGGCGCTGGGCACCGCGCCGGCGTGGCCGCGTCGACAATCCCGGCCGCCCTGCGGCGGGGACGATCACCACCTACCGTTGGCGGTGAGAGGCGGAACCGGCGAAAGCGGGAGGACAACCACATGAGCAGGCACGACGAACCGAACGAGTACGGCTTCGCCGGCGGTGCCACCGCTCCCGAGCCGCAGCCCGGCGGGAAGCCCGACGAGCGGGACGTGGCCGAGGAGGTGGCGGTGCCCGGTGACGACCTCACCGGCCCGGCGGCCGAGGCGCTGTCCGAGGAGACCGAGGAGCACCGCCCCGCCGACCGGGGACGCTGACCGGCACGGACGGGTACGTCCAGGGAGCGCGGGTCGAGGTCGGTCCGCGCTCTCGGTCATCGGCCGCCCGGGCGCTGGTAGACGTCGGGCACGCCGTCGCCGTCGGCGTCCAACCGTTCCCGTTCGGCCACCCGGCGGTACGCGGTGTTGCGCCGCAGCAGCACGACGGCGGCCATCCCGGCGGAGATCACCGAGCCGGCCAGCACTGCGGTCTTCACCCGGCCGTCGGTGCGCGGCGAGGCCACCGGTGTCCGCCGGGCGCGCGGCCTTCGACGGCTCGCCGGCCGGGCGGCGGGCCAGGACCGGCACGGTGAAGCCGCGCAGGACGCCGGCCACGGTGGCGTGCACACCGGAGGCGTGCACCAGCGCCCAGGCGGCCACCGCGAGGGGGATCAGCGCCCACCACCAGGTACGCCCGCGACGTACCAGCAGCGCGAAGAGCCCGATCGGCGCCAGCGCGGCGAGCAGTGGTACGGGATGGAAGTCGGCGGTGTGGAAGACCGCGATGATGGTGATCGCGAACAGGTCGTCGACCACGGCGAGGGTGAGCAGGAAGGCGCGCAGGCCCTGGGGCAGGTGGGAGTTGACCACCGCGAGCACGGCCAGCGCGAAGGCGATGTCGGTGGCGGTGGGGATGGCCCAGCCACCTAGTCCCTCTCCGCCTCCGGCCGACACGTAGATCAGCGCGGGCAGCAGCATTCCGCCGAGGGAGGCCACCACCGGCAGGGCGGCCCGTCGCGGGTCGCGTAGTTCGCCGACGACGAATTCCCGCTTGAGTTCGAGCCCCACCACGAAGAAGAAGATGGCGAGCAGGCCGTCCGCGGCCCAGGTGGCCAGGGCCAGGTCGAGGTGCCAGCGTTCCCCGCCGGGCCAGGGCACCCAGTCGCCGAGCCGGACGTACGAGTCGGCCCAGGGGGAGTTCGCCCAGATCAGCGCGATGATGGCGCCGAGCAGGAGCAGGGCGCCGCCGACCGTCTCGGTGCGCAGTACGTCGGCCAGGTGCCGCGCCTCGGGTCAGGACGATCGGGAGAACAGCCGGAACCGGTCGGCGGGCGGGGTGCGGTCGGCCACGTGCGGGGCTCACCTCGGGTGTCGGGACGGCAGGGATCCCTTCGCCGACCAGACTTCCCGGCACACCGCTGTCGACCCTATCCGGGTGCGCGCGCCGCGGCGACCGCGGGCCGAACGGACACCGCCTGATCGGTTGGCGACTTTTCCCCGATGTCGCCGCTGCCGATTGGCCTTCTGTCGGGTTGGTCATGCGGGCGCACATCTCGTTGCCGAAAATACATAACTCCGGACATAAGCCGTATGAGCGGCTTTAATGGTTTCACGAGTTTAAGACGACCTTGGGGGTTTTCGTGAAGTTCTTTGGCGTAACCGGACCAGCACGGAGGCGCACCTGATGGACCTGCTCCGCCAATTGCGGCACGTACGTCGGCACTGGTGGCTCGTACTTGTCACGGTCATGGTCGCTCTGGGTCTCTCGGCGTTCCTGACCGTACGGGCCCAGCCCCGGTACGTCGCCTCGGTGACGTTCTTCGTCACCACCCCCAACCAGGGCGTCACCGACGCCTACCAGGGCGGGCTCTTCCTGCAGCAGCGCGTCAAGTCGTACGCCGACCTGCTCACCAGCGACCGGCTGGCGCAGAGCGTGGTGGCCGAGACTCCGGTCGGGCTCACCGCGGACGAGGTGCAGCGCCGGGTGAGCACCACCACCGAGGCCGGCACCGTCCTGCTGCGGGCGTCGATCACCGACACCGACCAGACCCGCGCCCTGCGGGTGACCGAGACCCTCGCCGCGAAGTTCGTCGACCTCGTCCAGAAGGTGGAGACGCCGCCCGAGGGCAAGGCCCCGATCAAGATCGAGGTGGTCAGCGGTCCACGGGTCAGCGCCAGCCCCGTCTCGCCCCAGCCGGTACGGAACCTCACCCTCGGGGGGCTGATCGGCCTGGTGCTCGGCGTCGGTCTGGCGATCCTGCGCGGAGTGGCCGACATCCGGCTGCGCGACGCCGCCGGCCTGCAACGGGCCACCGGCAGTCCGCTGCTCGGTGAGATCCCGTTCGAGAGCAGCGCCCGTACCTCGCCGCTGATCGTCGGCGACGCCGCGACCTCGGCGCGCGCCGAGGCGGTCCGCAAGCTGCGGACCAACCTGCGCTTCGTGGACGTGCACGAGCCGGCCCGGGTCATCGCCGTCACCAGCGCCCTGCAGGGCGAGGGCAAGACCACGCTCTCGTGCAACCTGGCCATCGCCCTCGCCGAGGCCGGCTGGCGGGTGCTGCTCGTCGACGCCGACCTGCGCCGACCCAAGGTCGACGAATACCTGGGCCTGGACGCCGGCGTCGGCCTGACCGACGTGCTGGTCGGCGACGTACAGGTCGGCGACGTGGTGCAGCGCTGGGGCGACAAGTCCCTGCTGGTGCTGCCCAGCGGCTCGGCCCCGCCGAACCCGAGCGAGCTGCTCGGCTCCAAGGCGATGGCCGATCTGCTGCTGGCGCTGCGGGAGTCGGCGGACATCGTGATCATCGACACCGCGCCGCTGCTCGCGGTGACCGACGGTGTGGTGGTGGCCGTGCAGGCCGACGGCGCGTTGCTGGTGAGCCAGCAGGGTCGCGCCTCGCGGACCCAGGTGGCCGCCGCGGCCCGTTCGCTGCACTCGGTCTCGGTGCGGCTGCTGGGCTGTGTGCTGAACATGGCCAAGGTGGCCAAGGCCGAGGCGTACCAGTACGAGGCCTACCGGGTGGTCGCGTCGACGGCCACGCCGTCGGTGCCGACCGACCGGGCCACCGCGGCCAAGCACAGCGAGAGCAACGGGGTCAACGGCGTCAGCGACCGCACCCAGGAGCTCACCCGGCTGCCCCGATGAGCACGGCGAGGGGTCGCAGCGACCGTTCGATCTCCTCGGCGCAGCGTCGGAAGTCGGCGGCGGTGCCGCCGATCGGGTCCCGGAGGTCATCCGCGTCGGGGGCGGCGGGTTGCAGCCGCCCCCGGGCGCGGGCGGCGGCGGCGATCGCGGCTCCCAGCGGGTCGTCGGCCGGCTCGGTGGCCGGCTCGGCCGCCGCGGCCAACCGGCCGAACTGGAGCATCGTGAACGTCCGGTGCAGCGCCGCCGGCGCCAGCGAGGTGCAGACCGAGCGCTGGCGCCGGGTCGCGGTCAGCACCAGCGTCGCGTCGGCCAGGTACTCGGCCCGCAGCGTCCTGCTCCGGAAGTCCGCCGGGGCCGCGCCGCTCTCGGCCGCGACCTCCATGGCGTACGGATGCATTGTCATCCCGTCCATCGCGTCGGTGCCGGCGCTGGCCACCGTGACCGGCTGGTCGGCGAGCAGTCGGCGGGCCAGGTACTCGGCCATCGGTGATCGGCACAGGTTGGCGTGGCAGACGAACAGCACGCGGTCGGCCATCGGTGTCCCTTCCGTCGGTGCGGACCCGGCTGACCGCACCGCGAGCGCGGTGCGTCGACGCCGGTGGCCGCGCGGGGAGGGGTTGTCGGCATCGTACGCGGGCCGGGTGCCGCTCGGCTGCGGTGCCGCGCCGACCGGCGCCGATCCGCTGTGGACGGCGGTGCCCCGGTGAAGATCGGCATCTTGTCGTACCACTTCCCGCCCGAACCGGCGTTCATCCCGGGGAGCCTCGCCGAGGCGCTGGCCGCGCGGGGGCACGAGGTACGGGTGCTCACCGGCTTCCCGGACTACCCCGGGGGGCACGTCTACCCGGGCTGGCGGCAGCGCTGGCACCACGAGACACACAGTGAACGGCTGACCGTCCGGCGCGTGCCGAGGTACACCGGCGCGGGCGCGTCCACCGGCGCCCGGATGGCCAGCTACCTGTCCTTCGCCGGCAGCGCCACGATGGCCGCGCGCCGGGTCCTGGGCGATGTCGACGCGCTGTACGTCTTCCAGCTGCCGGCCACCACGTTCGCCGCGGCCGGGGTGCTGCGGCTGCTCGGACGGGTGCCGACGGTGCTGCACGTCCAGGACGTCTGGGCACGCGACGGAGTCGCCGAGGCGGGTGACGGACGGTGGGCGACACGGATGTCCGCCGCGATGACCAGGATCTACCGGTCGGCCGCGCGGGTGGCGGTCGCCGCGCCGTCCATGCGGGACCTGGTGGTCGCCGCCGGCGCCGACCCGGCCCGGGTCCAGGTGGTGCTGAACTGGACCGACGAGCGGATCTTCCACCCGGCGACGCCGGACGCCGCGGCCCGTCAGCTGGTCCGCCGCGACGGTCGGTGCGTGGTGATGCACGCCGGCACGATCGGCGCCCGGCAGGGGCTGGAGACGGCGGTACGGGCGGCGGCGGCGCTGGACCGCACGATGGATCTGGTCCTGGTGGGCTCGGGTGGCGAGGAGCGGCGGGTGCGGGGGCTCGCCGCCGAACTGGGCGCGGAGAACATCCGCTTCGTGGAGCGGCGCTCGCCTGTCGACATGCCGCAGTTGTACGCCGCCGCCGACTACCAGCTGGTCATGTTGCGGGATCTGCCGGAGCTGCGGGGCATGGTGCCCGGCAAGCTGCAGGCCGCGCTCTCCTGCGCCGCGCCGGTGGTGGCCTCGGCCGGCGGCGATACCGCCGAGCTGGTCGAACGGGCCCGGGCGGGGTTGTCCTGCCCGCCCGAGGACTGGGCCGCGCTGGCCGACCGGTTCTGGCTGGCCGCGACGATCCCCGGTCCGGAGCGGGTCGAGATGGGTCGCCGGGGGCGTGCGGCGTACCTGCGGGAGATGTCGTTGCCGGCCGGGGTCGACCGGATCGAGCGGCTGCTGTACGAGGCGGCCGGCCGCGTCGAGGAGCTCCCAGCCCCGCGAATGAACCTCGCATAAGCCGCGAGACAAGCCATAACGGTACGAGAATGCGCGATGCGTGCTAAGAACGTCAGGGGAAATCGGACTTTGTGTCCGGTTCCGGAATGGGGAGTGTGGTGTGACGGAGAGCGAACGGCCGCGCCGGCGGCGTAGCCGGTCCCGGCGTCGCCGACGGGCGCGACTGCGACGGGCGGTGCTCGGCGCCCTGGTGGTCGCGTCGCTGCTGCTGACGGCGGGAGGCTGGGTCGGCTTTCGTGGTTGGCAGGCGCGCTCGCACCTGCTCAACGCCGCCGGTCTGGCGCGGGAGTTGAGCGCCCAGGTGATCGGCGGGGACACCGACCGCGCCCTGCGGACACTCGCCGCCCTCCAGGAGCAGGCCGGCGCGGCCCGAGCCGCGACCGACGACCCGGGCTGGGCGCTCGGCCGGCGTACGCCGATCGCGGGCGACGATCTCGACGCCGTGCGGCAGATCGCGGTCGCCATCGACGAGTTGGCCCGGCAGGCTTTCCCGACCCTGCTCCGGACGGACCTGACCAGCCTGGTACCGACCAGCGGTCGGCTGGATCTGGCCCGGCTGACCTCGGTCTCGACCGAGCTGTCAGGGGTGAACGAGGCGGTGCAGCGCACCCGGCGCGACCTGGCCGTGGTGCCCGCCGACCGGCTGGTCAACCAGATCCGCCAGGCGCTGACCGACCTGCGCGGCGAGATCGACCGCCTGGCCAGCCTCACGACCGCCGCCGACCAGGGCGCCCGGCTGCTGCCGCCGCTGCTCGGCGCGAACGGCTCGCGACGGTACCTGCTGGTCTCGCAGAACCTCGCCGAGCTGCGCGCGACCGGCGGCATGTTCGGCGCGTACGCGATGATCGAGACCGACAACGGCAAGGTCAAGATGGGGTTGCAGGGCAGCAGCGCGTCCCTGGGCCGGTTCACGCCGGCGTTGAAGCTGCCGGCCGAGACCCGGGCGCTCTGGACCGACCTGCCCGGCATCTATCCCGCCGACGTCAACCTGAGCCCGCACTTCCCGACCGCCGCGGCGCTGTACCGGGAGATGTTTCGGCGCAAGACCGGGACGACAGTCGATGGCGTGCTCGCCGTCGACCCGGTGGTGCTGTCCTATCTGCTGAAGGCGACCGGTCCGGTGCTGGTGCCCGGTGGCGTTCCGCTGGCCAGCGAGAAGGTCGTGCAGACCCTGCTCAACGACAGCTACCAACGGCTGGATGTCCGGCAGCAGGACACCTTCTTCGCGGCCTCGGCCGCCGCGGTGTTCGACGCCTTTTTAAAGAAGAATGTCAACCCACGGGTGTTGTTGTCCGCATTCGACCGTGCTATCACCGAACGCCGGATATTGTTCTGGAGTGCCCGACCTGAGGAACAGCGGACGTTCGGCGACAGCCGGATGGCCGGGACGCTTCCGGAACAGGACACCGTGCCGACAGTCGGCGTGTTCCTCAACGACGGCAGCGGCGCGAAGCTCGGCTACTACCTGCGGCCGACGGCGAACCTGACGGTGGGCGAATGCCGCCCCGACGGTCGTCGCGAGCTCCGGCTGCGGGTGACCCTGCGCTCGACGGCACCTAAGTCCGGACTCAGCGAGTCCGTCCTCGGCCTCGGCCTGGCCGGCGATCCGTACACCGCACGCACCCTGGTGTCGATCTTCAGCCCGGCCGGCGGCGCGGTGCTCGAGGCCCGGCTCGACGGGGTCGAGACGGCACTTGGCAGCGGCACGGAACGCCGCCGGCAGGTGGCGACGGCCAACGTCGACGTCGGCCCCGGCGCCGAGAGGGCGCTGGAGGTCACCGTGCTGACGGCCAAGACCGGCGTCGGACAGGCCGAGCTGTGGCTGACCCCCACCGCCAGCCCTTGGACCACCCAAGTTCATTCCGCACCAAGCTGTGACCAGTAGGAGGGAACCAATCATGCGGCTATCCCGCATCATCATGGCGCTCACGGTCGGCCTGGCCGTGGTGGCCGTGCCGACGGCAGCGGGGGCGGCACAGCCGCAGCCGACGCCCAGCGCGACCACAGACCCGCCCCAGCCGCCACCGTACGTGCCCGCACCCCCGTCGTTGACCGTCAACCGGCCGACGATCTTCCTGGGCGAGACCGTCGTGCTGACCGGCACCGGCTTCGGTCCGAACGAGATCGTCGACATCTCGGTGACGGTAACCCCGTTGGCCGCTCCGGCAGCCGGTCAGGCGCCGGCGCGTCGCAGCGACGGCACCACCGTCGCCATGGCGCCGGTGGCGTACCAGGCGAGCGCGCCGCTGAACTTCACGGCGTTCACCGACGCCCAGGGCCGCTTCACCAAGAGCTACCGGCCGTCGGTGACGGGTCTGCTGACTCACGCCGCCACCGGTCGGGAGTCCGGCCGGACCGCCAGCACCGAGCTGCGGGTGTTGCACAAGAAGCAGCCGCTGCCCGTCACCGGTGACAGCATCGGTACGCCCATGAAGCTCGGCGGTGGCCTGGTCGGCGCCGGCGCGCTCATGTTGCTGCTGACCCTGGCCTGGCGTCGTCGTCAGCGCTTCGGCGGGGCTGCGCACTGATCGGCACCACCACCGGGCAGTGCCCGGATCTCACCTGAGGCTGGTGCCCGCCGGATTTGTCCGGCGGGCACCAGCCCGTCCTGCGTCCGGGGTGTCCGGCATCACCCGGCTCGCCGCACGTGTGAGTGTTTTGTCCCGGTCTGGACCGTGACCGGCCGCACCCGTGCGGCGGAATGGCCGCGGGCCGGGGGCCGTTACACACCCCGACGATCGCAGGACCACGGGCCGCCGGCCCGACGGTCCGCCCCCGGGAATGACCCCCGGCCGCCGGTCGTTACACCCGGTCCGGCGCCACGAGCCGCCGCTTGCGGCAGCCGACCGAAGACTTTCCCCGTGTACGCGCAGCGCCGGACGAGGTGCTCACACCCGCGTCACCATCCCCCGATCGGTGTGCGGGTGTTTCCTACCCCCGAAGGAGCTAAGCCCCATGAACACGATCATGCGCAAGGGTGTGCTGTCCGTTGCTGGTATGGCGTTCGTCGGTGGCGTGTTCGCCGGTCCGGTCGCCCACGCCGTCAACAACCCCGTCAGCGATGCCCGACCGGTGGCGGTCGTCCAGGCCGACAAGCCGGACATCGGTACGCTGATCCCGCACGGCACCCAGGGCGAGCAGTCGCACATCGACCTGAACGACGAGCAGACCGCGAACGTCAAGGCGATCATCGCCGCGACGAAGAAGGCCGGCCTGCCGGAGCGGGCGGCGGTCATCTCGATCGCGACGAGCCTGCAGGAGTCGAAGCTGGAGAACCTCGGCCACCTCGGCGACCGCAACGACCACGACTCGTTGGGCCTGTTCCAGCAGCGCCCGTCCAGTGGTTGGGGCACGCCGGAGCAGATCACCGACCCGGAGTACTCGACGACGGCGTTCCTCAAGGGTCTGAAGCAGGTCGACGGGTGGCAGGACATGCCGCTGACCGACGCCGCGCAGACGGTGCAGGTCTCGGCCTACCCGGACGCGTACGCGCAGTGGGAGCAGCAGGCCGCTGACCTGGTCGCACAGTACTGGAACAGCTGACCCGCACATGGCCGGCACCCCGATCCGGGGTGCCGGCCATCGGCGTACCCCAGGGTTTGTCAGCCCTTGCGGAGGATGTCGATCAGCGCGGCGACCAGCGCGAGCGCGATGATCCCGGTGGCCAGCACGAGTGACGTCTCGAAGGCAGTGGTCCAGTTGCCGCGGCTGTCGGCCAGGGTGGAGAAGAACATCGAGCCGACGGCGGCGATGCCCGCCGCGGCGCCGATCCGCTGACCGGTCTGGAGCATGCCCGCCCCGCTGCCCGCCTGATCCACGGGGACCTGGGCGAGGGTGAGCGTCTGGTTGGGTGCGATCACCAGTCCGCTGCCGATGCCGGCGACGAGCAGGGGAGCGGCGGTGACCCAGGGCGCCGGGGCGTCCGGCGCCAGGCGGAGCACGACGACCGTCGCGGTCAGGCCGATGACCACGGCGAGCAGTCCGATGCCGACCAGCGGTCGACCGAAGCGGTTGACGACGCGTCCGCCCAGCGCGGACGCGGCGGCCGACCCGAGGGCGAACGGCGTGATGGCCAGGCCGGCGACGAGGGCGCTGTAGCCGAGGCCGTTCTGCAGGTACAGGGTGAAGACGAAGAAGATCGCGGTGAAGCCGCCGAAGTAGATCAGCGCGATGAGTGACCCCAGCGTGTACGACTGGAAGGTGAACAGCTTCAGGTCGAACAGGGGCTCGTGGTGGCGTGCGTACGAGCGCTCCCAGAGCCCGAACACGACAAGCACCGCGAGGCCGGCCGGGATGAGCGCCCACTTCCACGGGGTCTCCCACTGCTGGTCCTGCACCAGGGGCAGCAGGAGCAGGACCACGCCCACGCCGAGCAGCAGCACGCCGACGGGGTCGAGCCGTCGCCGCTCCGGCGTGCCCTCGGGGCGGGTGGGCAGCAGTCGCCAACCGAGGATCACCGCGAGGATGCCGACGGGCACGTTGACGAAGAAGACCCACCGCCAGCCGTGCGCCTCGCCGCCGACGGCGATGAGCAGTCCGCCGAGAAGGGGTCCGACGGCTGTGGAGATACCGATGGTGGCGCCGAGCAGCCCGAACGGGCGGGCTCGTTCCGACCCGCGGAACAGTTGCTGGATCAGCCCGGTCACCTGCGGGTTGACCACGCCGGCCGCGGCGCCCTGGAGCAGCCGGGCGGCGACCAGCCACGTCGGTGAGGTGGCCAGGCCGGCGAGCGCGCTGGTCAGCGTGAACAGGGAGATGCCGAAGACGAACGCGTTGCGCCGTCCACGGGCGTCGCCGAAGCGACCGGCGGGCACGAGGACCAGGCCGAAGGTGAGCGCGTACCCGGACAGGACCCACTGGAGGTCACTCGGTGAGGCGTGCAACGCCCGGTCGATGGACGGCACCGCGACGTTGACGATGCTCACGTCGAGCAGCGTCATGAACGCGGCGACCAACCCGACGCCGAGGGCCTGCCAGCGTCTGCGGTTCTCGGCGGCGTCGAGTGGCTGCGGCGCCTGCGCCGTGCTCATCGGGCCGCCCGCCGACGGGTGATCGTCCATTCCTGCTCGCTACCCCGGTCATCGGGGGCCGAATCGCCGCGGGCGGTCCCTCGGGTCACGCCATCTGGCGGGCGCAGAACCGGGGGCCGAAGTCGAGGCCGGCTATCGGGGAGTCCTCGCGGTGCAGCAGACCCTTCTCGGTGAGCAGGTGCAGCGGGGCGTGCACCTGCTCCTCGGTCAGTCCGGCCTCCTCGCTGATGAGGTCCGGGTACGGCACGTGCCCGCGCTGTTCGAGGGTGGTGACCGCCTGGTACACCAGTTGTTCGACCTCCGACAGCTGCACCTGCTGCATGATCTCCTCCTTTGTCCGTCCGCTCGGCGCGGACGTTCGCACGGCGTCGGGTACCCCCTGGGGCAGCGAAGATGCCCACCCGATCGGGCGGTCGAGGCGACGTGCCGTGGCCGGTCCGCGCGGCGGGCGGTGCCCTAGGCTGCAACGGTGATCATCTGGGATCTCATCGTCGTCGGCGCCGGTCCCGCCGGGCTCTCCGCGGCCCACGCCGCCGCCCGGGCGGGCGTTCGCACCCTGGTCGTCGAGCGGGCCGCGCACCCGAGGTACAAGACGTGTGGTGGAGGGCTGATCGGTACCTCACTGGCCGCCGTCCGGGACCGGATCGAGGTGCCGGCGCGCGACCGGGTGGATCGGGTGACGTTCACCCGGGACGGCCGCCGGGAGTTCACCCGCCGGCACGCCAGCCCGGTGGTGACAATGGTGCGCCGGGATGAGTTCGACGACCGGTTACGCGCCGCGGCTGTCGCCGCCGGCGCGCAGATCCGCGAGCACGTGGCGGTCCGCGCGATCGAGCAGGACCCTGAGCGGGTACGCCTGCGGCTGGCCGACGGTACGACGCTCACGGCGCGGGCGGTGATCGGCGCGGACGGGTCGTCCGGGGTGACTGCCCGGCACGTGGGGGTGCGGTACCGGCAGGTGGATCTCGGTCTGGAGCTGGAGGTGCCGGTGCCGCCGGCGGAGCAGGAGCGGTGGCGGGGGCGTCTGCTGCTGGACTGGGGGGCGATGCCCGGCTCCTACGCGTGGGTCTTTCCCAAGGGGGAGCGCTTGACGGTCGGGGTGATCGCGGCCCGGGGCGCGGGGGAGGGGACGCGGGAGTATCTGCGGCGGTTCGTCGACCGGTTGGGCTTGACCGGGCTGCCGGCGGAGCACGACTCCGGTCACCTGACGCGCTGCCGCGAGGAGGGTTCCCCGTTGCGTGCCGGTCGGGTGTTGGTGGCCGGGGACGCGGCGGGGCTGTTGGAGCCGTGGAGCCGCGAGGGCATCAGTTTCGCGTTGCGGTCCGGGGAGTTGGCGGGCATGGCGGTCGCCGCCGGCGAGCTGGCCGGGTACGAGCGGGCGGTGGCCGAGCGTCTGGTGCCGGAGATGCGGGCGGGGTTCCGGCTGCTCGACGTGTTCATCCACCGCCCGGGGGTGTTCCACGCGCTGTTGGCGACCCCGCCGGGATGGCGGATGTTCGTCCAGTTCTGTCAGGGGCGGGCGAGCTTCGCCGAGATGCTGGGGCGCCGGCCGATCCGGGCGGCGCTCGCGATGCTGGACCGGCTGCCCAGCCGGCGGCCGTCCCCTATTCACCCAGGATCCTAGGACGGTCTACGGGGTGTGCGCCGGACAGCACAGCGGAACCTTCCACCGACCCGCCGGTCACCGGACAATGGCGGGGGAGCAGGGAGGTGGCGATGGCCGAGCAACCGTTCACCGATGACGAGTACGCGTTTCTGCGCCATGTGCGGTTCGGGGAGCTGCCGCCCGCCGTCCGCCCGGACGACCGGGTCGCGTTGACCGAGACGGACCCGGGGCGTGACGGGCCGGACAGGGCCGAGGACCCGATCCGCTGGAACGTGCAGGGCTGAGAACACGCGACGGGCCGCGGGTGATCACCACCCACGGCCCGCCCCGACGTGTCGCTCCGGTCAGAAGACCGGCACGCCCTCGCGCACGAGGCGCCAGTTGGGCTGGAAGAAGTCGGCCGGGTCGATCGTCCCCCTGGCCTGCGCCCAGTCGATGAGCAGCTGGCGGATCTCCTGCTGCGCGTTGTAGACCTGGGTCTTGACGATGCCGGGGAAGTTGCCGCCGCCGCTGCGCCGGTAGTTGTTCACCGCCATCACGAACTGCGCGTTGTCCGCGACCGGGGTGTCGGTGCCGGGCAGCACCAGGCGGGTGATCCGCTGGCCGATCGGCTTGGAGATGTCGATGTCGTAGTCCAGGCCGGAGATCGCGTCGTAGTTGTAGTCCGGCACCGCCGGGTCGCTGATCTGCTCCGTGTCAACCGGGGCGCCTGGGGCGACGGTGCGGAAGTACTTCGCCGAGTACTCCAGGTACGCGCGCACCTCGGCGCCGCTGAGCACGACCGCCTCGAGGGTGTTGTCGAACACGTAGAGCCCGGCCACGTCGCGGATCTTGACGTCGCCGGCGGGGAAGACCGCGGTGCGGCTGAACGGCGAGGCCTGCGACAGCACCGGCAGGTCGGCGTACTGCGTGCCGGCCAGCGCCTTCGTGACGGTCTCGGCCTGGACGTGGTTGATGAAGTCCAGGATGGGGCTGTCCTTGAACCGCGACTCCACGGTGGACATCCCCACGGTGGCCTGGGCGACCACCTGGTTGACGTACGTGATGGTCTTCTGGTGCTGGGCCCGTACGGCGGCGAGCACCTTCGGGTCCTCGACCACCGTGTTGGTGTTCAGCATGGTGGCGGTCTTCTTGGTGATCGTCCACCGCCCCCGCTCGCGGGCGAGGGTGAAGTCCATCCGGGTGAGCCGCTGGCCCCACTTCGACGGCTCGGAGAGCAGCACCTGCGCGCCGGTGCGCTCGTTGGTGACGAACCGCTCGACCACCTCGTTGTGTGCGTGCCCGAACAGGATCGCGTCGATGCCCGGCACCTGCTGCGCGATCAGCGCCACCGGGTTCTCGTTCGGCAGGTCCGGGCCGTAGCTGGAGGTGCCGCTGTCACCACCGTGCGCGGAGATCAGCACGAGGTCCGCGCCCCGCGCCCGCATGATCGGCACGTACTTCGCCGCAGTGGCGACCATGTCGTCGAACCGCAGCCTGCCCTCGACGTTGCCCTTGTCCCAGATGGCCACCCCGGGGTTGGTCAGGCCGAGGATGCCGACCCGCAGGGTCGGCGCGGCGAAGCCGAGGGAGACCTTCTTGATGACGTACGGCTGGAAGGCCGGCTTGCCGGTCTTCGCGTTCACCGCGTTGGCGGCGAGCGCCGGGAAGCCGAGCTGGCGGATCCACAGGTCCAGCAACGGCAGGCCGTAGTTGAACTCGTGGTTGCCCAGCGTCACCGCGTCGTAGTCGATGACGTTCATGGCGCGGGCCATCGGGTGCTTCTCGCCGGTGGCGGTGATCGGCTCCTGCTTGGCGTAGAACGTGGCCAGCGGGGTGCCCTGGATCGTGTCGCCGGCGTCGAGCACCAGCGTCGCCCTGCCGCGCCGCTCGGCGCGGATCTGCTTGATCAGGGTGGCGAGCTTCGCGACGCCGATGTCGTTGTGCTTGCTGTCGTCGTACTCGGCGTCGCGGTAGTAGTCCCAGTTGTAGACGTTGCCGTGGGTGTCCGACGTGCCCAGGAGGGTGAGGTCCCAGGTGCGCGGCCGGGCCGCGCCGGCCGCCTGCGCGGGCGCGGCGGCGATCAGCGGGGCGGTCGCCGCCGCGGCCGCGACGGCGAGCACCTGGCGACGCGACGGGCCGGAGGGAGAGGTCATGACATGCCTTTCCATGGGGGTGGAGGCACCTCGTGGGCGCCTCGCGCACCATAACCACCGTCTGTCACTCCTGCCACGTCAGCCCCGGTTTCCGCAGCCCGCCGTCGGGTAGCGCGGTGGAGAACGGTTGTCGCGGGAGCTGACCCGCGCGGTGCGAGGAGACGTCGGTGAGTGAGGACCAGCACACCCAGCAGGACCCGACCAGCCAGTACGGCCAGCAGTCCGGCCAGCCCGGCCAGCAGCAGTCGCCGCCCGGCTCGACCGGGGAGATGACGCCGAAGCCGGACCACGGGGAGGACACGTACCGGGGCAGCGGCAAGCTCGACGGCAAACGGGCGCTGATCACCGGCGGTGACTCGGGGATCGGCCGGGCGGTCGCGATCGCGTACGCCCGGGAGGGCGCCGACGTGGTCATCTCCTATCTGAGCGAGGAGGAGGACGCCGACGCCCGGGAGACCATCCGGCTGGTCGAGGACGCCGGCCGGCGGGGCGTCGCGGTGCGCGGCGACATCACCGACGAGGCGCACTGCCAGGAACTCGTCGACCGTACGGTGCGTGACCTGGGCGGCATTGACATCCTTGTCAACAACGCGGCCTACCAGATGTCGCAGGACAAGGGGATCCTCGGGATCAGCACCGAACAGTTCGACCGGGTGCTCAAGACCAACCTGTACGCGATGTTCTGGCTGTGCAAGGCCGCCATTCCCCACCTGCCCGAGGGCTCGGCGATCATCAACACGGCGTCGATCCAGGCGTTCGACCCGTCGCCGCAGCTGCTCGACTACGCCACCACCAAGGCGGGGATCGCCAACTTCACCAAGGCCCTCGCCGCCGACCTCGCCGAGCAGGGCATCCGGGTCAACGCGGTGGCGCCCGGCCCGGTCTGGACGCCGTTGATCCCGGCGACCATGCCGAAGGAGAAGGTGGAGCAGTTCGGCACCGACACCCCGCAGGGCCGCCCCGGTCAGCCGGCGGAGGTGGCTCCCGCGTACGTCTTCTTCGCCTCGCAGGAGTCCAGCTACGTCACCGGTGAGATCCTCGGCGTCACGGGCGGTCGACCGACCAAGTGAACCCGCAGGCGGGCGGGCGGCCCCCGGGCCGCCCGCCCGGTCGCACGGTCAGCGCGGCCAGGTGGCGAAACGCTCCCGGACCCGGGCGACGTCGGTGGCCCCCAGGCCGTACCGGCCGAAGCGCTGCTCGGACAGCCGGTCCAGGTAACGGCCGGCGGCCCGCACGTCGTCCGGGTCCAGCGCCGGGTCGACCTGCCGGGCCAGCACCAGCAACTCGGTCACGTCGTAGTGTTCCAGGGCCGCCGCCACGTCGATGAAGTCGCGGACCTCCCGACGGTTGACCAGCGCCGCGATCTTGTTGGCCACCAGGTCGCGGACGTCCATGACCGGGCCGAGGTCCATCACCACTGGGCTCTGCTGCCGGTCCAGCCGGGCCAGGCTGAGCCGGATCTGCCGCCCGTCACGGCTCACCACGAAGTCCTTCATGTCCCGGTCGTACCCGTCGAACAGCTCGGCGAGGTCGCTGTCCGGGTCGGCGTCCGTGACGGTGAACCCGGCGCGCTCCAACGCCACCCGCACGCCGGCGGAGGCCGCGGCGGCGGCACCTTCGACGTCGGCGAAGAGGTCGACGTCCTCCGTCGGGCGGGCGACGAGGCCGTGCGCGGCCCACGCCACCCCGCCGCCCAACACGAAGCGGTACGGGCCGGCGGCGGCCAACGCCACCCGGGCCACCTCCCGGTAGAACTCGTGCAGATGGGGCGCGATCACGCCGCCCGCAGGCCCCGGTGGCGGCTCTCCCACGCCAGGCGTACGCCCCGGGGCAGGTTGAGCAGCCGCCACACCCGCCGCAGCGTCCGCCCGTTGATCAGGACGCGCAGGTCCTCGGCGCGGGTGGTCTCCCGCAGCACGTTCTCGTACATCCACAGCAGCTGGTCGGGGTCGGCGAGGTCGAAGGTGCGTTCCGCGTTCCACATCAACCGCACCGGCAACTCCACCACACCCCGAGTGGGACCGGCCAGCTCGGCGAGCGTCCGCGCCACCACGGCGGGGCGACCCGGGCGGGCCAGGAAGGCCACGCCGGTCGCGGTGGGGGAGACGGCCTGCATGGTGTCAGGGTAACGCCCAGCAGTCCAGGTGTCGCTCAGGACGTTTGCGCCGGACTGTCGCCGGCCCCCCGACGGCCCCGCCTGCGCGGGCTTGCCGGCTCCGCCCGCGGTCCGCTGCCCGCCGGTCCGCCGTTCGCGGTCCGCCGCCCGTGGGCTCGCGGACGGCATCGCTCGCCGGTTGGGTGCGTCGCGCGTCACGGCTCGGCCTCTGTGCCGGTTTCGGCTGTCCACCCGGCCTGGTTGCCTCCGCGGCGAATGCCTCCGACTCACGACCGGGCGTTTTGTCGGTTTCAAGGGGATCGGGCGTGGTTACCGACTCATGACCCACACCACATCGCCGATATGGGGGTATCCCGGCGTCCCGGATACCCCCATATCGGCGATGCCGTGTGGGTCATGCCGAGTGGGGGACCGGCCCGGCTCACCCGCGCGGGTTTCCTGGGCGATTTATCCGGTCAGAACGGTGTCTGGGCTGTGACCGGTCGCACCGGTGCGGCGGAATCGTGGCCGGCCGGGGGTCGTTACATACCCTGACGATCGCAGGACCACGGCCCACCGCCCGGCCCCCACGGGTGGGAATGCGCGGCCAGGCCCGGTCGTTGCAGAC
>NZ_VDFY01000319.1 GCF_006228125.1 Micromonospora orduensis
GGCGTGCAGTACATCCGTACCGGAGCGATCATCCAGCTGTTGCTGGGCAACATGGGTCGTCCGGGTGGCGGTGTGATGGCGCTGCGCGGACACGCCAGCATCCAGGGCTCCACCGACGTCCCGACGTTGTTCAACCTGCTGCCCGGCTACCTGCCGATGCCGCACCATGCCGAGCACCCGAGCTTCGACGAGTGGGTGGACAGCATCCGGCACCCCGGGCAGAAGGGCTTCTGGGGCAACGCCCGCGCCTACGGGGTCAACCTGCTCAAGGCGTACTGGGGTGACGCGGCAACCCCCGAGAACGACTACTGCTACGGCTACCTGCCCCGGATGACCGGTGACCACGGCACCTACCAGCAGGTGCTGAACATGATCGACGGGAAGGTCAAGGGGTACTTCCTGCTGGGGCAGAACCCGGCGGTCGGCTCCGCGCACGGCCGCGCGCAGCGGCTGGGTATGGCGAACCTGGACTGGTTGGTGGTGCGGGACCTGTTCATGATCGAGAGCGCGACGTTCTGGCAGAACGGCCCCGAGGTCGCCACCGGTGAGATCGTGCCAGAGGAGTGCCGGACGGAGGTGTTCTTCCTGCCCGCCGCCTCGCACGTGGAGAAGGAGGGCACGTTCACCCAGACGCAGCGGTTGTTGCAGTGGCGGGAGAAGGCCGTCGAGCC
>NZ_VDFY01000001.1 GCF_006228125.1 Micromonospora orduensis
ACTGACGCCCGCTCCCCCGTGGTTTGCCCCCGCGTCACGGGGAAAGCAGCGCGCGTGCCCAGGGGAGGGTTCCGGCGGTCGTCGCCGGTTGGGGGGAAATCATGCAGGGAATCCGCACGATCAACCGCGCGCTCTCGTCCGCACTGACACTTGTCGGGCTGGTCGGGGCGTTCGTCCTGTTGTCGGTCGCGCCGGCGCGTGCCGGTGAGAACACCTTCGTCGAGGTGACACCGAACAGCGTCCCGGCGGGCAGCCGGGTCAAGATCCGCGCGAGCTGCGACAACAACAACGACCGGCAGGCAAACGTGCGCTCCGACGCGTTCGGGCAGGTGGTGCTCAGACCGGACAACGGCTTCCTCAAGGGCGAGGTCACCGTTCCGGGCAGCAAGGAACCGGGTGACTACCCGGTCGACCTGCGCTGCCAGAACGGCCAGACGGCCTCCACGATGCTGACCGTGCTGAACATGGCCTCGCCCAGCAAGGGACCGGCGACCGGGGGTGGCGGCACCGCAGGCGGCCGGGGCACCGGCTCGATCCTGGTCGTCGGCGGCGTGGCCCTGGTGGCCGCCGCGGTCGCGCTCGGCATGGCGGGCGGACGGCGCCGGGCCGGAGCCGGCTCCTGAGCCGGAC
>NZ_VDFY01000025.1 GCF_006228125.1 Micromonospora orduensis
GTCCAGGTGGTGCCGTCGGGGCTGGAGGCGACCGTGAAGTCCCGGGTGTTCCAGGCGGTGTTCTCACCGCCGGCGCCAGCGTGCTTGACCACCACCCGGTTCACCGCGTGGCTGGCCCCCAGGTCCACCTGGAGGTACTTCGAGGTGCCCTTCGAGCACCACTTGTCGCCGTTGCCGCCGGCAACGCTGCCGTTGACGGCCTTGGCCGGGCCCTCGGTCGCCGAGCAGGAGCTGTCCGCGGTCGCCGGCTTGTTGAGCGCCAGGTTGGTTCCGCCGGTCGGCGGCGGGGTGACGCCCGGGATGGCGTTGAGCGTGTACCACGCCTCGGTGCTCCACAGTGACTGCCCCGTGGTCAAGGTGAACGGGCGCGGCGAGCGCAGGTACACCACGTGGCCGGCCTTGCGCCCGTTGACCGCGAGGGTGACCTTCTTCCCGTCCGCCGACAGGGTCGCCGAGGTGACGGTCAGCGTCTCCTCGTCGATCTTCGGGCCGCCGTAGCTCGACGTCGCCTGGTACCGCCCTTGCTTGATCTTGTAGTGCGAGGCCAGGTTCGCGGCCGTCTCCGCGGAGACCGGCTGGG
>NZ_VDFY01000074.1 GCF_006228125.1 Micromonospora orduensis
CGCCTGCACTCCGCCATCGGGCACGTCCCACCAACCGAATACGAATCGATGTTCTACGCTCAACCCCAGCCCCGCGAGGTGGTTGGAGTCAACAGCTGAGGTCTCCACAGAACCCGGGGCGGCTCAGGCCGCGATGTCGGCGCGAGTGGCCTCTCCGCCCAAGACCTTCTGATCCGTAGCTCCGGGCAGTGCGCCTGGGCCGGGTCACACGCGACGTTGACGCGCACGGTTCAGTCTCGCCTGGCATGCTGGGGTCCACTGCGTTGCTGTACTTCTTTGCTGTACCGACTCACACGCCGCCAGGGATCTCTCTGCGCCGTCCGTTGGTTTCCTGCAACCGGGACATGCATGTTCTTCCTCACCCGGAGCAACTTCGTCACTCCGTGGACAAGTCTTGGGGGTTGCTGTGAGGCCGGGTCTGCTGCACCGATAGGTGACAGTTTCAGTCACGCGGCCTGACTGGCCGGTGGGGTCATGATGGTCTCGTACTCGATAGGGGTCAACCGGGACAGGGATCGTTGGCGTCGACGGCGGTGG
>NZ_VDFY01000097.1 GCF_006228125.1 Micromonospora orduensis
CGCCCCACCCCGCCACCACCACCCAGCCCAAGCGGCCTACATCGTCTACACCTCCGGCTCCACCGGCACACCCAAAGCAATCACCGTCACCGCCACCACCCTGGAAAACGTCGTGGAATGGCAGTTGGCCCGGCGTAGTGGGAGTCAGACCGGCGTGCAGCTCGCCTCGATCGGCTTCGACGTGTCCCTGTTGGAGTTCTTCGTGACGCTGTCGGATGGTGGGCGTCTCGTCCTGCCCGACGAGGACCAGCGACGCGATCCCGACCTGCTCCTCGACCTGCTCGCCGACAAACGGGTCGAACGCCTCTACTCGACACCGGCATTCCTGCACCAACTCGCGTACGCCTGGGCCCAACGCGAGCAGCGGCCGGCGCTGTCACTCCGGGAAATCCTCCTTTCCGGCGAGGTGTTGCGGTTGAGCGACGAACTGCACGAACTCCTCCGCCACCTCGACAACCCCACCCTCGAAAACCAGTACGGCCCCTCCGAAACCCACGAAGCCACCGCCAACCTGCTCACCGGCGACCCCCAC
>NZ_VDFY01000172.1 GCF_006228125.1 Micromonospora orduensis
GCGCCCGCTTCCGGGCCGGGGCGGCGCTGCGCGCGTCCGGCCGGCTGGTGGCCCGCGCCTCGCGCCGGCTGCGCCGGGTCGCCGGGCAGGCCGTCTCGGCCAGCGTCGCCACCACCGACCCGTCCGCCCGCCCGCTGCCGCCGAAGCGGATGGCCGCACCGCCGTTGATGCGCGGACGGTTCGGCACCGGACCGGGACTGCCGGTGCTGGCCATCGCAGGGCTGATGGTGCTGATCGTGGCGATGCTCGGCGTCGAGCAGGCCACCGGGGTGAGCATCCTGCCCGACCGGCTCAGCGCCGGCCTGCGGCCACCGCCGAAGAAGTTCCCGGTCCTGCCGGCCAGCCATCCGGTGAGCCTCACCATCGACACGATCGACCTGCGGGCGGCGGTGCACGACGTGGGCATCGCCGCCGACGGCACCATCGCCGTGCCGGACGCGGCCCGCGCCCAGGAGGCCGGCTGGTACGACCAGGGCCCCACACCCGGCCAGTACGGCCCAGCGGTGATCGTCGGCCACGTCGACACCACAAGCGGCCCGGCGGTGTTCCACCAACTGCGTGAGCTGCGCTCCGGCGACCAGATCGAGGTGACGCGCACCGACCACAGCGTGGCGGTCTTCGAGGTGGACTCGGTGCAGCGCTTCGACAAGGGGCAACTGCCGGTCGACGAGGTGTACGGCGACTTCAGCCGCCCGAGCCTGCGCCTGATCACCTGCGGCGGTCGCTGGGTCGGCGGCGAGACCGGCTACTCGGACAACGTGGTGGTATTCGCGTCCCTGGTCAAGGCGCGGTAGGGGGCGGCCGGGTCAGGCGGCGGCTTCGGGCTCCCGCAGGTCGAGCCAGTCTGCCCAGCGGGGGTCCGGTGCGCGGTGCCCGAGGACCCGCCACGCGGTCCCTTTCGGGGCGGCCGGCAGCGCGTGCAGTCGCCAGCCCAGCTCGGCCGGGGTCTTGTCGCCCTTGGTGTGGTTGCAGCGGGCGCACGCGGCCACCACGTTCTCCCAGGCGTGCCGGCCACCCCGGCTGCGCGGGAAGACGTGGTCGATGGTCTCGGCCGGGCCCCGGCAGTAGGCGCACCGCCAGCCGTCCCGGGCGAAGATCGCCCGACGGGACAGTCCGACGTGCGTGCGGTACGGGACCCGGACGAAACGGGTCAGCCGGACCACCGACGGCACCGGGAGCACGTCGCGGGCACTGTGCAGGATGCCGTCACCGTCGGCGACGCAGACCGCCTTCGCGGACAGGACGAGGATCGCGGCTCGACGCACCGACACGACACACAGCGGCTCGTAGGTGGCGTTGAGGACCAACGCGCCGGAGCCCACCGTGGGTCGTATGTCAGGCATCGCGCTCACCCTCCCGGTTCAGCGGCTGCTGCGTGCCGCCGTCGACCGGGGTCGGGCATGACGACCCACACGGTCGACGCCGGCCGATCACCGACGTCCGTTGCGCCAATAGTCCCTGATCGGACCCCGGATTGCACGCACTAATCCGGGGCCGGACATGAAGCTCTCTACCGCACCTGTCAGGATGGCCGGTTCGCCCCGCTCCGGCGTCGCGGTCGGCGGCACGTCACCCGGCCGGTGGGTCGGCGACGGGCGGTCCGGTTCGTTGCGGTACGAAGACAGGGTGAGTGCCGCCAGCATGATGCCCCTCGCCCTGTCCACCGCCGGGTCGGTGAACTGCCAGGGCAGTTCCTCCTGCGAGTTCATCTACGAGCTCACCCGGTCGGACTGGTTCGCCGAGGGCAGTTACTGGATCCTGCTCAAGCCGCTGCGGGTGCTGCTGATCCTGGTCGTGGCGATGGTGGCCCGCTGGGCGCTGCACCGGACGATCAACCGGCTGGTGCGGACCACCACCGACGGTGCGGTGCCGACCATGCTTCGGCCGCTGCGCGAGCGGGTGCCCACCGCCGCGGTCGACCCGGCCGAGTTCGTGCCGGAGCGACGGCGGCAGCGGGCCGAGGCGATCGGCTCGGTGCTGCGCAGCCTCACCACGGCGTTCGTCTTCGGGATCGCGCTGCTGATGATCCTGCGCGAGTTCAGCTTCGACCTGGCCCCGCTGCTGGCGAGCGCCGGGATCGTCGGCGTCGCGCTGGGCTTCGGCGCGCAGAGCCTGGTCAAGGACCTGATCGCCGGTCTGTTCATGCTCATCGAGGACCAGTACGGCGTGGGCGACAACGTCGACCTGGGCGAGGCGACGGGTGTGGTGGAGTCGGTCGGACTGCGGGTCACGACGGTCCGTGACGGTCGGGGCGTGCTCTGGTACATCCGCAACGGCGAGATCATCCGGGTGGGCAACAAGAGCCAGGGCTGGGCTCTGGTGGTGGTGGACCTGCCGATCGGGTTCAGCAGCACCGAGGAGGCCACTGCCGTCCTGCGGACCGCGGCCGCGTCGATCGCGATGGACCCGGAGCTGTCGCCGGAGATCGTCGAGGCGCCCGAGGTGCTGGGCGTCGAGCAGATGACGGTGGACGGCGCGGTGATCCGGACGGTGGTGAAGACGACCGCCGACGGGCAGTTCGCGGTGGGCCGGGAGCTGCGCCGACGGCTTGCCGAGGCGCTGGAGAACTCGGGGATCACCGCCCAGATAGCCGCTGCCCGCATCTATCCCGGCGTACCGAGCCGGTCCCTGCCCGAGGGCGAGACCGGTCAGGGCGGCGCCACCTGACCCGGACAGCCTGTCCGGTCGATACAGGGGTCGCGGTCCACCCGGCCCCTCAGGTATCGTCCGTTCGTTCAGTCGGGGATGCGACGAACGAGCCGTTCGCCCTAGCTAGTTGTCAGACGATCGGGCAGAATTCGGTGCACGCGTTCCCGCCGGAGCGTGGTCACATCCTCGCTGATCCGTAGATCTGACGAGTGTTCCCGGCCGGCTGCCACGAGCGGTGCGCCGGGAGCCGATGGAGGCGACGGTGCCCGACGAGCGACCTTCCGCGGAAGGCCCGGCCACATTTCGCGAAGTGTTCGCCCAGCGCGAGTTCCGGGCTGTCTTCGCGGCCGGTGCCCTCTCGTGGATCGGTGACTACGTGGCGAAGGCCGCCGTCACCCTTCTGGTCTACCAGCAGACCGAGTCCGTCGCGCTCTCCGCCGCCGCCTTCGCCGTGAGCTTCCTGCCGTGGCTGCTCGGTGGCCCCCTGCTCGCCGCGCTGGCCGAGCGATACCCGTACCGACGGGTGATGGTCGCGTGTGACGTGATCCGGATGGCGCTGATGCTGCTCATCGCCATCCCGAACCTGCCGGTCCAGGCGGTGCTGATGCTCATCTTCGCCGCCACGCTGGCCAACCCGCCGAGCCAGGCGGCGAAGTCGGCCCTGATGCCGCAGATCCTCACCGGCGACCGGCTGGTGGTCGGCCTGTCGCTGAACAGCAGCGTCGGGCAGGCCGCGCAGGTCCTCGGCTACCTGCTCGGCACCGCCGTCGCCGCGTTCAACCCGGCCCTCGCACTGCTGATCAACGCGGCGACGTTCGCCGCGTCGGCGCTGCTCGTGCGTTTCGGCGTCCGGGACCGGGCCCCCGTGATGACCAGCGCCCACCGCAGCCACCTGCTTCGGGAGACCACCCAGGGGTTCCAGATCGTGTTCGGCACGCCGGTGCTGCGGGCCATCGCGGTGCTGGTGTTCAGCGCGATGCTCTTCTCGATCGTTCCGGAGGGGCTGGCGGCGGGCTGGGCCAACCAGGACGGCGGCGACATGGACGAGGGCCTGGCACAGGCTCTGATCATGGCGGCCAACCCGGTGGGGTTCATCCTCGGCGGGCTGCTCGTGAGCCGGCTGCTCGGTCCGTCCCGACGGCTGGCCCTGATGCGGCCACTGGCCGTGCTCGCCCCGCTGGCGCTGGTGCCGGCACTGTTCAACCCGGCGCCACCGGTGGTGGCGCTGCTCGCCGCGCTCTGCGGGTTCGCGGTCGCCGGCATGCTGCCGATGGCCAACGGCCTGTTCGTCCAGGCCCTGCCCGCCGAGTTCCGGGCACGCGCGTTCGGTGTGATGGCCACCGGGGTCCAGGTCATCCAGGGGGTCGCGGTGCTGGCCACCGGGCTGCTCGCCGACCGGTTCTCCATCCCGCTGGTGGTCGGCGTGTGGAGCGCCGCCGGGGTGCTGCTGATGCTGGTGGCCTCGCTGCGCTGGCCGGACCGGCAGACGGTGGACAGCACGATCGCGGCGGCGGTTGCGGCCAACGCCGAGCAGGCGGCCAAACAGGGCGACCGGCCCTCCGGCGGCACCCCTGCCGCCGACCCACAGGCGGGCACGGGCCGCCGCCGGCACGCCCTGAGCTGACGTCCGCGGCGCGGCGTGATCCGACGCACGGCGTACGGGTCCGGCCGGTGCGGGGCGCACCTGGCAGGATGGAACGGTGAACCCCGCAGGTGAATCCGACCGTCCCGCTGCGTCGATGACCCTCTTCGAAGCGGTCGGCGGCGAGCCCACCTTCCGCAAGCTGGTGGACGAGTTCTACATCGGTGTCGCCACCGACCCCCTGCTGCGCCCCATGTATCCCGAGGAGGACCTGGGGCCGGCCGCGGACCGGCTGACCCTGTTCCTCATGCAGTACTGGGGTGGGCCGAACACGTACTCCGCCCAGCGGGGCCACCCGCGGCTGCGGATGCGGCACGCCCCGTTCCGGGTCGGCGTGGCCGAACGGGACGCCTGGCTGCTGCACATGCGCCGCGCCGTGGACCGGCTCGACCTGGAGCCGGAGATCGCCGGTGCGCTCTGGGCCTATCTGGAGCGGGCCGCGTACTTCATGGTCAACGTCGTGGACGACCCGGCCGAGCCCGCCTGACGGCCCCGGCCGGACACCCGGCCCGCGTGGCGCCTCAGAGCAGAGCGCCCTCGTCGTGCAGCCAGTCCACGAAGCTGGTGGCCACCGCCGCGCCGCAGTCGAGCATCTCGACCAGCAGCGCGTCGTGGGTGCCGGCGCCGAGCGGCACCTGAAGCTCGGCGTAGATCGGCAGCTGCCCGCGCTCGGTCGGGTCGCCGATGTACGCCTTGCAGAACCGGCGGGTGTGGTTCCACTCGTTGACCACCCGGTAGGCCCGGTCGGCCCAGTCGGGTGGGACCGTGGCGTGCGGGCGGGCCCGCATCACCAGGATCTCGTCCTCCGGCCCCTCCAGGGCGACCAGGACGGCGTGCCGCTCCCACATGGCCAACAGGTTGCCGTCGCCGTCGGCCAGGTACCGAACGTCGAGCAGGTCGAGCGCGTCGCAGACCCGACGCAGACTGACCGGCTCGACGGTGGCGGGCATCTCCGTCAGCACGGGCCGCTCATTGGACGGGCAGTCGTCCCCCGGCTGGCGGGGGCTGGGCGGTCCGACCCGGACCGCGCTCTCCACTGTGATCCCGCTTCGGGCTTCCGGATCGCCGCCGTCGGCGGGACCGGGGCGCCATGACCACCACGGCATCGCTCGCGCACCTCACTCCCCAGCGGATCCAGTCGCCTACGGTGCGTTGGATCCGAGGATGGACGGTACCCGGACAGCCGGGTTGAAGCACCCCCCCAACGACTGCCCCAGCCCAGAAGAACGAGCCGGGGTCATCCGTTCGGACGAGTCGCGAGGGGTGTTACGGCGAGGTCGGTGGCCTTCTGCAACCAGGTCGCTCCGTATGGTCCCACCAGACCGACCCAACGGCCGGCCACCCGCACCTGCACGGCCGGCTCGTCCGCGGCGGCGGCCGGGCCGGCGGCACCGAGGAAGCCCATCCGGACCAGCCCCTGCACCAGCCGCTGCGACACCTCCACCGGCGGCACCGGCGGCCCGTCGGGCGTGACCACCACCGCCACGTGGTCGAGCAGCGCGTCCCGCAGGGCACGCTGGCCGACCGCCCGGCCTGCCACACCCTGCTCGCTCGCCGTCCGCAGGGCGCCCGCCGCGGCGTCCGCGATCCGCCGCAGCTCGGCGGCGGGAAGCACCTCCACCGGTTGGCTGCGCGCCGGCGGGAGCGGCCACCGCCACTGCGCGTCCCGACGCGTCGGCAACCTCGTACCGCCCCGTTCCAGCTCGGCCAGCAGTTCGGCGGCGGCCACCGTGACGTCGTCGACGACGCCGTCCGCCGCGCCGCCGGCCACCGTCCGCACCACGAGCACCTGCCACGGCAGCCGCGCCCAGAGCGCGACGCGCCCGGCCGCGCCGGCCGGCCGCAGCCGGACCGGCGCGGCCGGGTCCAGTCGGACCAGCCGGGCCAGGAACGCGCCGGCGTCGACCACGCCGGTGAGGCCGTGCGCCGCCGACGCGACCCGGTCCGGTCCCGTACCCGGCCGGGTCACGCCCCGCCCCCCTGCGGGGCGTACGTCAGCAGGAAGTCCCGCTCCTCGGCGGTGATCCGCCGGGGCACCTGACGGGTCAGGTCGAACGGCACCAGCACCGAACGGGCCCGACTGGCGAGCACGTCGCCGTCGTACAGCTCGTAGGCGACGGTGAAGCGGGAAGCCTTGATCTCCTCGACCCACAGCTCGATCCGGACGGTGGGCGCCGCCTCCGCGGTGGCCCGACCCAGCGCGTAGTCGACCGGGCGCAGGTAGTCGACCTCGTGCCGGCGGATCACGACGCCGTCGGCGAACGAGCCCACCCCCCAGGCCCGGCCGCCGGCGAACATCAACGCCACCCGCGCCTCCTCGTACAGGGTGAGGAAGCGCGAGTTGTTGACGTGGCCGTACGCGTCCAGGTCGGACCAGCGCAGTGTGCAGTGGTAGACGAACCGGTCAGACACCGTCTCGGCCGGTCAGTCGCGGGTCAGCTTGCGGTACGTCACCCGGTGCGGCCGGGCGGCCTCCGCGCCGAGGCGGTCGATCTTGTTCTTCTCGTACGCCTCGAAGTTGCCCTCGAACCAGAACCACCTCGCCGGGTCCTGGTCGTCGCCCTCCCAGGCCAGGATGTGCGTGGCGACCCGGTCCAGGAACATCCGGTCGTGGGAGATGACCACGGCGCAGCCGGGGAACTCCAGCAGCGCGTTCTCCAGGCTGGAGAGCGTCTCCACGTCCAGGTCGTTCGTCGGCTCGTCGAGCAGGATGACGTTGCCGCCGATCTTCAGGGTCAGCGCCAGGTTGAGCCGGTTGCGCTCACCGCCGGAGAGCACCTTGGTCGGCTTCTGCTGGTCCGGTCCCTTGAAGCCGAACGCGGCGATGTACGCCCGCGACGGCATCTCGACCTTGCCCACCATCAGGTAGTCCAGCCCGTCGGAGACGACCTCCCAGACGGTCTTGTCGCCGTCGAGGCCCTGCCGGTTCTGGTCGACGTACGACAGCGAGACGGTCGGACCGACCCGCACCTCGCCGGCGGTCGGCTCCTCCAGCCCGACGATGGTCTTGAACAGCGTGGTCTTGCCGACGCCGTTCGGGCCGATGATGCCGACGATGCCGTTGCGGGGCAGCGAGAACGACAGGTTGTTGATCAGCAGCCGGTCACCGAAGCCCTTGCTGAGGCCCTGCGCCTCGATCACCGTGCTGCCCAGGCGCGGGCCCGGCGGGATCTGGATCTCCTCGAAGTCGAGCTTGCGGGTCTTCTCCGCCTCGGTGGCCATCTCGTCGTACCGGTCCAGGCGGGCCTTGGACTTGGTCTGGCGGGCCTTGGCGTTGGAGCGGACCCACTCCAGCTCCTCGGTGAGGCGCTTCTTCATCTTCGCGTCGCGGCGACCCTCGACGGCCAGGCGGGCGGCCTTCTTCTCCAGGTAGGTGGAGTAGTTGCCCTCGTAGCCGATGGCCCGCCCGCGGTCCAGCTCCAGGATCCAACCGGCCACCTTGTCCAGGAAGTACCGGTCGTGGGTGATCGCCATGACGGTGCCGGCGTACTTGGCCAGGTGCTGCTCCAGCCAGGAGACGCTCTCCGCGTCCAGGTGGTTGGTGGGCTCGTCGAGCAGCAGCAGGTCGGGCGCCTCCAGGAGCAGCTTGCAGAGCGCGACGCGGCGTCGCTCACCACCGGAGAGCTGGGTCACGTCGGCGTCCGGCGGCGGGCAGCGCAGCGCGTCCATGGCCAGTTCGAGCTTGGAGTCGATGTCCCACGCGTCGGCGTGGTCCAGCTCCTCCTGGAGCTTGCCCATCTCCTCCATCAGCTCGTCGGAGTAGTCGGTCGCCATCTGCTCGGCGATCTTGTTGAACCGCTCCAGCTTGGCCTTGGTCTCGGCGACCGCCTCCTCGACGTTGCCGAGGACGGTCTTGGCGTCGTTGAGCGGGGGCTCCTGGGCGAGCATGCCGACGGTGTAGCCGGGCATGAGCCGGGCCTCGCCATTGCTCGGCTTGTCCAGCCCTGCCATGATCTTGAGGAGGCTGGACTTACCGGCGCCGTTCGGGCCGACCACACCGATCTTGGCCCCCGGCAGGAAGCTCAGCGTCACGTTGTCGAGCACGACCTTGTCGCCGTGCGCCTTGCGCGCCTTTTCCAGGACGTAGATGTACTGGGCCACGGTGCGGGCTACCTCCGTCGGTTTGCTGTCGCCTGATCGGCGGCGCGGCGCGGGCTCGGACCTCACCCGCCGCCGCCGGCCGGGAGCCGGCCGCGCGCACGCCATCGTCAATCCTGACAGGTACGGCGCGCTTCGCCCACATCACCCCGCCCCAGGAGTACGCCGGCGAGCCGGATCGTCGGCCTCTGAACGATGGGCTGTCGACAAGATCACCCTTAGGATTCGCCCAGCCCGAGGCGGGTAGGAGACTCCGGCACGGGGGCCCAGACACCGCAGCTACGCTCAGTACGCTCATCGCGGTGGACCCGTCAGCACCCGGAGGTGGCCGATCGTGACCGTCCGTAGCTCCTTTGTCGTAGTGGCGAACCGTCTGCCGGTCGACGAGGTGAGCACACCAGAGGGACGGCAGTGGCGACGCAGCCCCGGAGGGCTGGTCACCGCGCTGCATCCCGTGCTCGCCGAACACCAGGGCACCTGGGTCGGCTGGGCCGGCGGCACCGGCGCCGCGCCCGAGCCGTTCGACCTGGAGGGGATCCGGCTGCACCCGGTCCCGTTGAGCGCCGAGGAGTTGGAGCGCTACTACGAGGGCCAGTCCAACGCGACGATCTGGCCGCTCTACCACGACGCCGTGGAGACGCCCGCCTACAAGCGCCGCTGGCGCGAGGCGTACCGCCTGGTCAACGCCCGGTTCGCGGAGGCCGCGGCGGACGTGGCGGCCGAGGGCGCGACGGTCTGGGTGCAGGACTACCAGCTCCAGCTTGTCCCGGCGATGCTGCGGGAGCTGCGACCGGACCTGCGGATCGGGTTCTTCCTGCACATCCCGTTCCCGCCGATCGAGCTGTTCATGCAGATGCCGTTCCGCACCGAGATCCTGCGGGGTCTGCTCGGCGCCGACCTGGTCGGCTTCCAGCAGCGGCTGGCCGCGCAGAACTTCGTCCGGCTGGCCCGGCACCTGCTCGGGCTGCGCTACGAGGGGCAGATGATCCAGGTCGACGGGCGGCAGGTGAAGGCGGGCGCCTTCCCCATCTCGATCGACACGCAGGAGATGGAGCGGATGGCGGCCGATCCGGCCGTCCAGGCCCGCGCCAAGCAGATCCGCGCCGAGCTGGGCGACCCGAAGACGATCATCCTGGGCGTGGACCGGCTGGACTACACCAAGGGCATCGAGTTGCGGCTCAAGGCCTTCCGCGAACTCCTGGCTGACGGAAAGTTGACAGTTCCGGACGCGGTTATGGTGCAGGTCGCCACGCCGAGCCGTGAGCGCGTCGAGCACTACCAGGCACTTCGAGTCAAGGTAGAGCGCGAGGTTGGTCGGATTAATGGCGAATTCGGCAGGGTCGGCGTGCCGGCGGTGCATTACCTGCATCAGTCGTACAGTCGCAGTGAACTGGCCGCGATGTACGTTGCTGCCGACGTGATGATGGTGACCCCGCTGCGAGACGGAATGAACCTGGTAGCCAAGGAGTACGTCGCATCGCGCGCCGACCAGGGCGGTGCGCTCGTGCTCAGTGAATTCGCTGGCGCCGCAACGGAGCTGCGCCAGGCCTTTCTGTGTAACCCGCACGATCCGGACGCGGTCAAGGACGCCCTGCTCCGGGCAGTGCACGTGGAGAAAACCGAGGCACGCCGCCGGATGCGGACAATGCAACGTCACCTGCGTACCCACGACGTGGGGCACTGGGCCAAGTCTTTCCTCTCCGAACTGGGAGTTTCCGAGGCGGAGGCCGAGTGAACACGTCCGTCAACGACGGAGCGCCGATCGTCACCGAGGTGATGGATCCCGAGCTGCGGTCCGCCATCGGCCGGATCGCCCGGGTTCCCCAGCTCCTGATCGCCTGCGACTACGACGGCACACTGGCGCCGATCGTGGAGGACCCGAGCACCGCCGTACCCCTGCCCGAGTCGGTGGCCGCGATCCGCGCGCTCGCCGCGCTCCCGCAGACCACCGTGGCTGTCGTCTCCGGCCGGGCGCTGCGCGACCTGGCCGCGCTCTCCCGCCTGCCCAGTGAGGTGCACCTCGTCGGCAGCCACGGCTCCGAGTTCGACATCGGCTTCGTCGAGCGACTCTCCCCCGAGCTGGTGGCGGTGCGCCAGCGGGTACGCAACGCGCTGCGCGAGATCGCCGCCGAGCACCCAGGGATCCGGCTGGAACGCAAGCCGGCAAGCGTCGCCATGCACACCCGTGGGGTCGACCCGCAGGTCGCCGCCGCCGCCATCGAGGCGGTCCGCAACGGCCCGGCCACCTTCGATGGGGTCACGGTCACCCAGGGCAAGGAGGTCATCGAACTCTCGGTGGTGGCCACCCACAAGGGCACCGCGATCGACCAGCTCCGGACCCAGCTCGCGGCCAGCGCGGTGCTGTTCATCGGCGACGACGTCACCGACGAGAACGCGTTCGGCAACCTGCACGGTCCTGACCTCGGCATCAAGATCGGCCCCGGCGAGACCCAGGCCGCCTACCGGGTGGCCGAGCCGCTCGACGCGGCCCGCACGCTCGGGCTGCTGCTGGAGACCCGCCGGCACTGGTTGTTCGGTGAGCGGGCGGTGCCCATCGAGCGGCACTCGATGCTCTCCAACGGCCGTACCGTCGCCCTGCTCACCCCCGAGGCCAAGGTCAGCTGGCTCTGCCACCCCAAGCCCGACTCGGCGGCGATCTTCGCCGACCTGGTCGGCGGCAGCCCGGCCGGTCACTTCAGCGTCGCCCCGGAACGCGGGGGCATCCCGCTGGGCCAGCGCTACCGCTCGGGCACGATGACCGTGGAGACCCGGTGGTCCGGGCTCACCGTCACCGACTGGCTGGACAAGCCGGCCCGCGAGACCACCCCCGACGGCCCAGCCGTCGTCACCGGCGACTCCACACTGGTCCGGGTGCTCACCGGCAACGGCAAGGCCCGGCTGGAGTTCGCCCCCCGGCCCGAGTTCGGTCAGGTCGCCGTGCAGTTGCAGCCACTCGGCGACGGCCTGCTGGTGCTCGGCTCCAACGAACCGATCGCCCTCTACTCCCCCGGCGTCGAGTGGCAGGTCAACAACGACGGCGGGTACGAGACCGCCAAGGCCGTCGTCGACCTCTCCGCCGCCGGTGGGCAGGTCGTGCTGGAGCTGCGCTTCGGCACGCACAGCCTGGAGCACCACCGGGTGCCGATCCACGAGCGGCAGGCCGCCGCCGAGCAGCCGTGGAAGGACTGGGTGGCCTCGCTGCGGCTGCCATCGACCTCCCGCGACCTGGTCGCCCGCAGCGCGCTCACCCTGCGCGGCCTCTGCCACGAGGCCACCGGTTCGATCCTGGCCGCGGCCACCACCTCGCTCCCCGAGGAACT
Organism: Micromonospora orduensis; assembly: GCF_006228125.1. Taxonomy (GTDB): domain Bacteria; phylum Actinomycetota; class Actinomycetes; order Mycobacteriales; family Micromonosporaceae; genus Micromonospora; species Micromonospora orduensis. The sequence continues at coordinate 11,710 of NZ_VDFY01000172.1, forward strand.
GGGCGGCGTCCGCAACTGGGACTACCGCTACTGCTGGCTGCGCGACGCGGCGCTGACCGCCCGCGCGCTCGTCGACCTCGGCTCCATCGAGGAGGCCGAGGCGTTCCTGCGCTGGGTGGACGGCTGCATCGAACGCACCGGCGGCCACCCGGAGCGCCTGCACCCGCTGTACACCATCGACGGGTACGAGCTGGGCGCCGAGGCGGTCATCGACACGCTGCCCGGGTACGCCGGCTCCCGGCCGGTGCGGGTCGGCAACCTCGCCAACCACCAGCTCCAACTGGACGTCTTCGGCCCGATCGCCGACTTGATCGCGGCGGTCGCCGACGCCCGTGGTTCGGTCCGCGACGACGAGTGGCGGGTCCTGGAGAACATGGTCGAGGCGGTCCGCCGCCGCTGGCACGAGCCCGACCACGGCATCTGGGAGGCCCGGCTGCCACCACGGCACCACGTGTTCTCCAAGGTGATGTGCTGGATGACAGTCGACCGGGCGCTGCACGTGATGCGCCAGCACGGTGGCGAGGACCGACCCGAGTGGAAGGACCTGCGCGACCGGATCGGCGCCAACGTGCTGGAGCACGGCTGGCACTCCGAGGTCGAGGCGTACAGCGTCGCGTACGGCGACGAGGACATGGACGCGTCGTCGCTGTGGATCGGCCTGTCCGGTCTGCTCCCCGGGGACGACCCGCGCTTCCTGTCCACCGTGCTGAAGATCGAGGCGGACCTGCGCAGCGGCCCGGTCGTCTACCGGTACCACTGGGACGACGGCCTGCCCGGCCGTGAGGGCGGCTTCCACATCTGCACGGCGTGGCTGATCGAGGCGTACCTGCGCACCGGCCGCCGCACCGACGCCGAGGAACTGTTCGCGCAGATGGTGCTCACCGCCGGCCCCACCGGCCTGCTCCCCGAGCAGTACGACCCGCTCGCCGAGCGCGGCCTGGGCAACCACCCGCAGGCGTACAGCCACCTCGGGCTGATCCGCTGCGCCCTGCTGCTGGACAACATGCTCAAGCAGTAGTTCGACCGACAGACCACGACGGGCCGGAGCAGCGCTGCTCCGGCCCGTCGTCTGTGCCGGCACCTCTACGCGGTTTCGGGGACACCGACCCGCTTCCTTCGCGCCGATTTCCTCACCACGACGGGTGCCGGCGCGACACGCAGCCCGGCTTTCACGATGTAGAGTTCGCGCTTCTCCTTGGCCATCCCCCGTGCGTCAAGCACGTAGCCCGTAACCCATGTCCACCCGTTGTATGGGTCGACCTCGCCGAGGGACACCAGCCGCATCAACAGCGCGCGGTCTCCCGTGAACTGCACCGAGCAGGCCGGGCCGATGAACACGACGTCTCCCGGCTTCACGGCAGCCACCCGATGAACCTGCGCCGCAGCACGTCGGCCGGAGCCCAGCTCATGTCCTGACCGGCGGAGATCAGGCACAGATTCATGTAGTAGGCCAGGGATATCCGCTCGCACTCCCCCAGCAGCTCCGTACGACGTGTGGCACAGGGCCAGGGCCGGTCGCATGTCTCGCACAGCCACAGCGGCAGGACCGGTCCATGGTTGGTCATCAGTGCTCACCTGGCCAGTGACCTCTGTTCACGGGAATCTTGTGCCTGGTCCGGCACGGCAGCTCATTCCCGCATCCGCAGACGTTCCGCCACCTCGTCCACGACCACACCGGCTTATGTCGACGGACGAGGGTTAGCGCTACGGCGGCCAGATACCCCGCATAGGAGACCCGTCGTGTCATTCGTCCATGGCACCACAAAGGGTTGCCCTTGTACAACCCCCTGCGGAGTTGTCTTACCCGCTACACCCTGATGCAATCCCCTGGGGCCATACCGTCTGGTTGTGGAGCTGCTTGGGCTGGATGAGATCCGAGACTTGCTTGGCGGGATCAGCAAGCAGCGTGCCACGATCATCGTCGGCCGCAAGGGATTCCCTGACCCCCTCGCCACCCTCAGCATGGGCCGTGTCTGGGACGGCAAATCCGTGCGAGCCTGGATCGCCAAGAACCGCCCCGGCCCAGCCGACGAGGATTGACCGACCGCAGCATCCGCCAGTTACCAGGCCGCCGAACGGCAGACGGACCCGGTCAGGTCCACCGCCGGCCGAGTTCACCGCCGCGCTTCGTCGCCTCACCCGTCGAGGGCGTTGACCACGTCGCCCACCACGACGACGGCGGGCGGGCGTAGGTCGGCCGTGAGCGCGTCGGCGGCCACCGCGTCGAGGGTGGACCGCAGCACCCGCTGGGTGCCGGTGGTGGCCTCCTGGACGACGGCGGCCGGCGTCTGCGGCGACCGACCGTGGGCGATGAGGGTGGCCGTGATAGCGGCGAGGTTCTTCAGCCCCATCAGGATCACCAGCGTGCCGTGAAGACCGGCGAGGGCGTCCCAGCGCACCAGCGAAGCCGGCGAGTCGGGTGCCAGGTGCCCGGAGACCACTGTGAACTCGTGCGCCACCCCCCGATGGGTGACCGGGATGCCGGCCGCGGCGGGCGCGGCGATCGAGCTGGTCACCCCGGGCACCACGGTCACCGGCACACCGGCCGACGCGCAGGCCAGCAACTCCTCTCCGCCACGGCCGAAGACGTACGGGTCGCCGCCCTTGAGCCGCACCACCGAGGCGCCGGCCAGCGCGCGGTCGACCAGGATCTGGTTGATCTCCTCCTGGGCCCGGGACGGGCCGTAGGGGATCTTCGAAGCGTCCACCAGCTCGACGTCCGGGCGCAGCTCGTCCAGGAGCAGCCCGGGCACCAGCCGGTCGGCGACCACCACGTCCGCCTCGGTGAGCAGCCGCCAACCCTTCACGGTGATCAGCTCCGGGTCCCCCGGCCCGGCCCCGACCAGCGCCACCCGCCCGGTCTGCCGCCCACCGGTCGCCCCGGTCGCGGCGTCGGGACGACTTGGCGCCACGGCGATCCCGTCCGGTGCCAGGCGAACGGCGAGCAGGTCGCGGACGGCGTCGCGGACGGTCATCGCCCGTCGGGGGTCGCCGCCGCCGAGCACCGCCACGGTGACCGGGCCGTGCCGGGTCACCGCCGGGGTCCAGGCGGTGGCGGCCGTCCGGTCGTCGGCCCGGACGCAGAAGATCCGCCGCTCGGCGGCGACGGCGCTCACCGACGCCGCCGCCATCGGGTCGTCGATGGCGACCTGGACCAGCCACGCCCCGTCCAGGTCCTCGGGCTGGAACCGGCGCGGCACCCAGTGCAGCCGACCCGCGTCGGCCCGGGCCTGCAGCGCCGGAGTCAGCTCCGGCGCCACCAGCAGCACGTCCGCACCGGCGTCCAGCAGCGCGGGCACCCGCCGGGTGGCGACCGCGCCGCCACCCACGACGACCACCCGCCGCCCGTGCAGCCGCAGACCGAGGGGGTACGGGTTGGAGGTCACCCCGCCGGGGCGGACGGCTCGTTCGTCGCCGGTGGTCACTTCTCGGCCACCCCGGCGGAGTCGAAGGTGGCCACCTCGTGCAGCACCCGCACCGCGCCGGTGACCACTGGCAACGCCAGCAGCGCGCCGGTGCCCTCGCCGAGGCGCAGCCCCAGGTCGATCAGTGGGTCGAGGCCGAGGTGACGCAGCGCCACCGTGGCACCGGGCTCGGCCGAGCGGTGGCCGGCGACCATGGCGCAGACCGCCGCCGGGGCGAACGCGGCGGCGGCGAGCGCGGCCGAGACCGCGATCACGCCGTCCAGCAGCACCGGCGTCCGGCGCGCGGCGGCACCCAGGATCAGCCCGGCCAGGGCGGCGTGCTCCAGGCCACCGACGGCCGCCAGCACCCCCAGCGGGTCGGCCGGGTCGGGAGTGTGCCGGGCCAGCGCGGCCCGCACCACCGCCACCTTGCGCGCGTACGTCGGGTCGTCGACCCCGGTGCCCCGACCGGTGGCGTCGAGCGGGTCGGCGCCGGTGAACGCGGCGATCAGCGCGGCGGCGGGGGTGGTGTTGCCGATGCCCATGTCCCCGGTGAGCAGGATGCCGGCGCCGGCGTCGATCAGCTCGTCGGCGATCCGGATGCCGGTCTGCACCGCCGCCAGCGCCTCGTCCCGGGTCAGCGCCGCGGTCACCGTGAGGTCGCGGGTGCCCCGGCGGACCGACGCGACAACCAGCCGGGGCACGGCCGGGTCGAGCACGGCCGGGCCTGTGACCGCCGGGTCGAGCGCGGCCGGGTCGGAGCCGGCCGGCGCGGCGGCCGGGTCGGTGGGCAGCGGGGTGGCCACTCCGACGTCGACCACGGTGACCGACGCGCCCGCCTGCCGGGCGAACGCGTTGACGACCGCCCCGCCGGCCAGGAAGTTGCCGATCATCTGCCCGGTGACCTCCTGCGGCCACGGGGACACGCCCTGGGCGTGCACCCCGTGGTCACCCGCGAAGATCGCCACCGCGGCCGGCTCGGGCAGCGGCGGCGGGCAGGCCCCGGCCAGGCCGGCGAGGCGTACCGACAGCTCCTCCAGCAGGCCCAGCGAGCCCGCCGGCTTGGTCAGCCGGCCGTGCAGCTCCCGGGCGGCGGCCATGGCGGCTTCGTCCGCCGGGCGGATCGCCGCGATCGTGGTCTCCAGCATCATGCCTCCATGGTCTCGCGCAGCACGTCGATGAACGCGTCGGTGGTGTTGCGGTCGCGTACCGCCACCCGTAGCCAGTCCGGGCCGAGGCCGGGGAACGTGTCGCCCCGGCGCACCGCCCAGCCGCGCTCGCGCAGGGCGGCTCGTACCCGGCTCGCGCCGGGCAGGTGCAGCAGGACGAACGCGCTGGCGGGACGGCCGACGACGCGTACACCGGGCAGGTCGGCCAGGCGGGCGACCAGGTGGTCGCGGTCGGCGGCGAGACCGGCGGCGATCGCGCGTTCGGCCTGGACCGCGACGGACGTGGCGCAGGCCGACGCGGCGACCAGCGCCGGGGTGGAGACGGCCCACAGCGGCTGGACGGCGGCCAGCCGGGACAGCAGTTCCCGCGCGCCGAGCAGGTAGCCGATCCGCAACCCGGCCAGGCCCCACGTCTTGGTGAGGCTGCGCACCACGAGCAGGCCGGGCAGGTCGCGCCGCTCGGCCAGCGACTCCGGCTCACCGGGGCGCCCGGGGGCGATTGTGGTGTCGGCGAACGCCTCGTCGACCACCAGCACCCGGCCGGGGCGGGCCAGCGCGGCCACCGTCTCCGCCGGGTGCAGCACGGAGGTGGGATTCGTCGGGTTGCCGATCATCACCAGGTCGGCGTCGGCGGGCACCCGGGACGCGTCGAGCCGGAAGTCCTCGGCGGGGTCCAGCAGCACCCGCTCGACCTGGTGGCCGGCGGCCCGCAACGCCGCCTCCGGCTCGGTGAACTGGGGGTGCACCACCACCGGGCGGCGGACGCCGCGCAGCGCCTGGGCGATCAGCACGAAGCCCTCGGCGGCGCCGGCGGTGAGCAGCACCTCGTTCGGGTGACGGCGGTGCCGGGCGGCGACCGCCGCCCGGGCCGGCGCCGGGTCCGGATAGCGGGCCAGCTCGGTCAGGGTCGCGGCGATCGGGTCGGCCAGCCACTGCGGCAGGGGCGCCTGACGCACGTTGACGGCGAGGTCGACCAGGCCGGCGGTCGCCTCCGCGTCGCCGTGGTGTGCGAGGTCCGGCTCGGTCCCGCCGGACGGGGTCGGCGCGCTCGGCTGATCAGGCATGTCCGCGATCCTGCCGGGAAGGCGGCCGGTGGGACAGCCGATCTCGACGTAAGCCGCGTCACCACTCGCCGGTTTAAGAGTTTTTCTCATGTACGAATCGGAAATGTCATAACTTGACCCTGTGAGCAACCGACCCCTTGCTGCCGCTGGTCGACTCGTCCCTCTCCTGCGCGCCGGACTGATCGCCGGCATCGTGATCGCCGCCGCCGCGTACCCGTTGGTCGCCCTCACCGGGCTCGGCGCCAAGGCCACCGCGCACGCCGTGGAGCAGAAGACCAGGCTGCTGACCACCGCCCTGCCCGCCGAGACCTCGTACCTCTACGCGCCCGACGGCAAGACCGTGCTGACGATGTTCTACGAGGAGTACCGGCAGTACACCAAGCTGTCGGACATGTCGCCGAACATCCAACAGGCGATCGTCGCCGCCGAGGACTCCCGCTTCTACCAGCACCACGGCGTCGACCCCAAGGGTGTCGCCCGGGCCTTCGTGGCCAACGCCCACTCCAGCGGCGTCTCCCAGGGCGCCTCCACGCTCACCATGCAGTACGTCCGGATGGCCCTGCGGGACAGCGCGACCACGCCGAAGGAGGTCCAGGAAGCCACCCAGCAGACCAGCCTGCGCAAGGTCAAGGAAATGCGGATGGCCCTGGACCTGGAGAAGGAGATGAGCAAGGAAGACATCATGGAGCGGTACCTGAACTCGGCGTACTTCGGTCACCGGGCGTACGGCATCTACGCCGCCAGTGAGATCTTCTTCTCCAAGACCCCCAAGGACCTCACCCCCGTCGAGGCGGCCACCCTCGCCGGGCTGGTCAAGTCGCCGTCCGAGTACGACCCGGCCGACTCCGACCAGAAGGAGGCCACCGGACGCCGCAACTACGTCCTGGACCGAATGAGCCAGCTCGGCTACATGTCCCCCGACTCGGCCGCCGCCGCCAAGTCCGAACCAATCCGGCTGAAGCTCACCAACCCGCCGAACGACTGCGCCGCGATCCCGGAGAAGTACAACAGCTGGGGATTCGCCTGCGACTACCTGAAGAACTGGTGGAGCGCGCAGCCCGCGTTCGGCGCGAACCGGCTGGAGCGCATCGACAAGCTGCGCCGCGGCGGCTACCGGATCGTGCTCAGCATCGACCCCAAGATCCAGGAGGCGGCCGAGAAGAACGTCGGCGCCAAGGAGGGCACCGGCAGCCCGTTCGCCAACGGCATCGTGGTCTCCGAACCGGGCACCGGACGGGTGAAGGCCATGGCGGTCAACCGCACCTACTCACTGGACCTGGCCGAGAACCCGCAGAGCTCCAACCCCGAGGCCGGGCCGAACGTGAAGGCCAACTACCCGAACACCGTGGCCCCGCTGCTCGGCGGCGGCGACCTGCCCGGCTACCAGGCCGGATCGACGTTCAAGATGTTCCCGATGCTCGCCGCGCTGGACTCCGGCATGACACTCTCCACGTCCTTCAACGCCCCGTACCGCTACAAGTCGTCCGTGTACGACGGCTGGGCGCCCTCCAACGCCAGCGGCGCGATGACCGGCCAGCAGACCATGTGGTCCGGCTTCGGCAAGTCGGTGAACACCTACTTCGTCTGGCTGGAGGAGAGGGTCGGCGCGGACCGGGCCGTCCGGCTGGCCGAGCAGCTCGGGCTGCGGTGGCGCACCGACGTCGACCGGGAACAGGCGTCCCCCGGCAAGGCGAAGAAGTGGGGCGCGTTCACCCTGGGCGTCTCCGACGCCACCCCGCTGGAGATGGCGAACGCCTACGCGGCCATCGCCGCCGACGGCAGGTACTGCGAGGCGATCCCCGTGCAGGCGATCATGGACCGGGACGGCACACCCGCCACGTACGCCACCCCCGGTGGCATCCACCGTGAGGTCGCCAAGCCCCGCTGCCGGCAGGTGGTCAGCGCGGACGCCGCCCGGGCGGCCACCGACGCGGCCCGCTGCCCGACCGGGGACACCCCGGCACGCGGCGGCTGCGGCGGCTGGTCCACCGCCGACAGCGTGCGAGGGACGGTCGGTCGCCCGGTCGCCGGCAAGACCGGCACCACCGACAGCACCCGGTCCGCCTGGTTCGTCGGCTACACACCGGAACTGGCGGCGGCGAGTTTCATCTCCGACCCCGACAACCCGTTCAACGCGGTAGGTGACGGGCAGTCCCAGATCCCCATCGCGGCGGTCGCCGAGACGCTGCGGGACGGTCTGAAGGGACAACCCACCCGCCAGTTCACCCCACCGTCGGACGCCATCGTCGGCTGAGAGCGGCGAGGCTCAGCGCAGGTCGGCGGCCACGAACGACCACAGCTCCAGGTCAACCCGGCCACCGCGGACGAAGCCGGCGTTGCGCAGCAGGCCCTCGTAGCTGAAGCCCGCCTTCTCGGCGACCCGACGCGAGGCGAGGTTGCCGGGGGCGACCCGCAGCTCGACCCGCTGGAAGCCGTGCTCCAGGATCAACGCGATGGCCACCGCGTCCACCGCCTCGGCGGCCAGCCCGAAGCCACGCGCGTGCGGCGCCATCGCGTACGAGACCTCGGTGGCCCGGGCACCCCAGTCGGTACGCCGTGTCCAGAGCGCACCCACCACCAGGTCGTCCTCACGGCGGATCACCGAGTAATGGTCGCCGTCGCCGCTGTCGCGCCGCTGCCGGGCCAGATCCGTGCACCAGGCCTGCCCGTCGATCGGGCCGGAGTCGTCGGCCAGCGGCAGCCACCGCCGGGTCAGCTTGTCGGCGAAGATCTCCCCGGCCGCCGCCGCGTCCGCAGCGGTGACCCGCCGCACCTCCGTACGCGGGGTGGACACGGTCAGCTCCGGGAAGCGGCGTACCGCCACCTGACCGATCACGCCGGCACCCCACCGGGCTGCGCGGGCACCACCTCGTCCACCGGGTCGGCCGCCGCGGCGGCCACCAACCGGGCCGCGGTCGCCGGGTGACCCGCCCAGTGCAGGGTGAGCTGCGAGGCGTGCACGTTGCGCCACACGAAGCCCTCAGGCGTGCCGCCGTCCCAGCTCCAGGCCGGACGCTGACCGGCGCGCGGCGTCAGCACCGCCCGGTGCTCCTTGTGCCCCACCAGCACCGTGCCGGCCGTGGCGACCACGCTGTCCGTCTGGGCCGTCGCCTCCCGGTAGCCCACCACCAGGCCGTCCCGGCTGACACCGACCGCGTCGAGCACCCCGCACATGGGCAGCCCGTCCAGCTCCCGGGCCAGCCACAGCAGGCCCGCGCCCTCGGCAACCACCGGCTGGCCGGTACGCGCCAACTCGGCCACCGCGATGCAGAGCCGCCGGTTCGCCGACAACTGCTCGGCGTACGCCTCGGGCAGCGCGCCGCCGACGACCAGAGCGCGGGTGCCCACCGGCAGTGCCTCGTCGCGCAGCGGATCGACAGTTACCACCTCGGCGCCGGCGGCCCGCAGCAGCTCGGCGGTCTCCGGATGGCTGAAACTGCCACCCGGTCCACCGGCGAGCGCCACCAGCGGCCGGTGCGCCGGAACGGCAAACGCGCCGAGCGCCTCCTGCGGCGACCAGGCCGGCGCCGGAAGGGGCGGGGCGGACCGGGCCAACCCCAGCAGCCGTTCCAGATCGACAGTGGCGGCGACCGCCTCACCGAGTCGACGCACCGCACGGACCGCGTCGGCGGACGAGTCGACCACCGGCGCCACACCGTGCCGCCGGGACGGCAGCACCGCCGGCAGGTCCTGCCGGCGCAGCGCACCGTAGACGGGCACACCCACGTCGTCGAGCGCCTCGCGCAGCATCCCCTCGTGCCGGGACGACGCCACCCGGTTGAGGATCACCCCGCCGAGCCAGAGCTGCTCGTCGTACGAGCGGAAGCCGTGCACCAGGGCGGCCACCGACTGGCCCATCGCGGCGACGTCGACCACCAGCACCACCGGGCTGCGCAGCGCGGCGGCCGCGGCGGCCGTGGACTCCTGCTCGGGGCGGCCCCCGACCGAGTCGTACAGCCCCATGCTGCCCTGCACCACGGCGAGGCCGGCGCCCGCCGCGCCGTGCGCGACGAGTGGGGCGAGACGGTCGACACCGACCAGGCGGGGATCGATCACGCGGCCGGGCCGACCGGCGGCGAGGCCCAGGTACGCGGCATCGACGTGGTCCGGGCCGAGCTTGAACCCGGCGACGTCGACACCCCGCTCGGCCAGTGCGGCGAGCAGCCCGATCGCCAGCGCGTTCTTGCCGTGCCCGGAGGACGGCGCGCTGAGCACCAGGCGCGGCACCACGGTCATCATCGACTCCTCGCGGGCGGCGGCGGGTACGCGACGGACAACCGAGGGGGTCGATCCGTCGGCGTGACGATACCCGCCCGCCCCGACGCGCGAGCACCGCCAACCAGGGCTGCGCGCACCGTCCCGGCCCGGTCGCGGACAGTGGCCCCGGTCATACGAGTAGCCTCGGTGCCGTGTACCGGTTCCTGCTGAGCCCACGCTGGCTGGGCGCCCTCGCGTTGACCCTGGTCGCCGCCGCCGTGATGGTGTGGCTCGGCAACTGGCAGCTGGACCGCTACCGGGGGCGTACCGAGGTCAACGAACGGATCGACGCCGGCCAGCGGATGGCCCCGGTGCCGTTGACCGAGGCGCTGAGCGCACCCACCGGCGGCGCGGGCAAGGCCGGTCCGGCCCCCGCGGAGGAGAAGGTCTGGACCCGGGTCACGGTCACCGGCCGGTACGACCCCACGAACACGGTGCTGGTGCGGGGCCGGACGGTGGACAGCCGGGTGGGCTTCGAGGTGCTCACCCCGCTGGTGCTCTCCGACGGCACGGCGCTGCTGGTGGACCGGGGTTGGATCCCACCGGCCCCGGGTGGCGCGACCGCCCAGCCGCCGGTGCCCGCCGCCCCCACCGGCGACGTGACTGTCGTGGGTCGGGTGCACGACACCGAGAGCGGCGCCGGCACGGTCAGCCGGCGGGACGGGCGGCTGGAGACCCGACGGATCTCCGTACCGCGGCTCGCCGGTGAGCTGCCCTACCCGGTGTACGGCGCGTACCTGCTGCTCGACGAGCAGACACCGGCCGCCGACCCGGCGTTCAAGGCGGTGTCGGTCGGGCATGCCAACAACTGGCAGAACTTCGGCTACGTGGTGCAGTGGTGGCTCTTCGCCGTGATGGCCCTGTTCGGTTACGGCTGGGTGGCACGCCGGGAGGCCCGGCGGGCCGCCGGCCTCGACACCGAGCGCAGGCCCCTGGACCGGGCGGCCGAGCCGACGCCGACCGCGTCCGCCTGAGCGGACCCGCTCAGCCGCTCACCCGGCCGGCGTGGATGGCGCGGACCGCGTCGATGGTGTCCGCCTCGGCGGCGGACTTGTCGTCGCGGTAACGCAGCACCCGGGCGAACCGCAGCGCCATCCCGCCCGGATAGCGCGAACTCGTCTGCACCCCGTCGAAGGCGATCTCCACCACCTGCTCGGGGCGGACCCGGACCACCCAGTCGCCACGCTCCACGGCGAGGTCGAGGAACCGCTCGGTCTGCCAGCGCAGCAGCTCGTCGGTGAGCCCCTTGAACGTCTTGCCGAGCATCACGAAGTCGCCGGTACGCGGGTCGCGGGCGCCCAGATGAAGGTTGGACAGCCAGCCCTTGCGTCGACCACTGCCCCACTCGACGGCGAGCACCACCAGGTCGAGGGTGTGCCGAGGCTTGACCTTGACCCAGGCGGCGCCGCGCCGGCCGGCGTCGTACGGCGCCTCCGGGTCCTTGACCACCACGCCCTCCTGGCCGGCGTCGACCGCGGCGGCGTACACGGCGCCGGCCTGCTCCGGGTCGTCCACCTCGACCCGCCCCACCAGCAGTGACGCGTCCACCGCGCCGGCGAGCGCCGCCCACCGCTCCCGGCCGGGCAGGTCGATCAGATCCTCCCCGTCGAGGTGCAGCAGGTCGAAGAAGTACGGGGTGAGCACCCTCGTGCCGGTGCTGGCGGCGGCCGCGAGCACCGCCGGGGCGACCGGGGCACGCCCGGTGGTGCTGGGCGTGGTGCGTCGGGCCGCCTGGCTGGAGGTCTGCTGGAACGGCAGCGGACGGCCGGACTCGTCCAGGCCGATCGCCTCGCCGTCGAGCACCAACTCCCGGCCGGGCATGGCCCGGACCGCGGCGACGACCTCGGGCACCCGGGTGGTGATCTCGTCGAGGCTGCGGGTGAAGACGGCGATGTCGGCGCCGGACCGGTGCACCTGGATGCGGATGCCGTCGAGCTTCACGTCGACCACCGCCGGCGTGCCGGTCGCCGCGAGCGCCTCGTCGACCGAGGGGGCGCTCTGCGCGAGCATCGGTGCCAGCGGCCGGCCGACCCGAAGGCCGAACCCGGCCAGCTCGGCGGCGCCACCGGAGAGCGCGGCCACCGCCACCGCCCGCAGGTCACCGGCGAGCAGCAGGGCGCGACGCACCATCGCCACCGGCACGTCGGCGGCTCGGGCCACCGCGTCGGCGAGCAGCCCCGCCTGGGCGCCCTGACGCAGCTCGCCACTGAACAGCGCGGTGAGCAGGCGTTGCTCGTCGGCGGTCGCCGCGCCGTAGAGGGCGCCGAGCAGCGCCCGCCGCCGGCCCTGCGAACCAGTGCCCCGCACCGCGGCGAGCTGCTCCATGGCGGCGTCGACGGCGGCCACCGTCAACGTCGCCTCGGCAGCCGGGGGCGGCAAGTCACGCAGACTCGCGTACCCCACCCCGGTCTGCCGCTGGCGTAGCTCGCCGGCGAGGTAGCCGGCACCGGCCTCCACCTCGGCCGGGTCGAGCCGACGCAGCGCGTCCGCCAGCAACTCCACCTTGGCCCGACGGCCGTTGGTGGCGGTGACGGCGGCGGAGGTGGCTGCGAGATCGAGGAACCGCACGACGCCCATCCTGCCAGTCGCCTCCGACACCGCCCGGGCATTGCCGTGCCCGGGCGGTGCCGGCGTGGTGCCGCCCACGAGAGGCGGCGGGATCAGGCGGAGACGGGCTCCTCGATGCGCAGCCCCCGCGCGCGGACCTCGCCGGCGACCCGGGCGAGCACCGAGTCGAGGGCGACCAGTGCGGCGGAGAGATCACCGAGCTGTTCGTTGAGCGTGTCCTCGGACCACGCGGAGACGTCGACGTCCCCCAGCGCGCTGACGGCGGCCCCCAACCGGGCCATCACCTCGTTCGTACTCATGTTCGAAAGGCTATAACAACCCGGTCGGCGACACGCCGTAAACAGGCAGATCAGACGCGAACTTGCCGTTCTCAGGCGGCGGCCGCGGCCACCCTGGCGAGCAGCAGGGCCTCGGCGAGGCAGACCCGGGCGAACTCCCCCAGGTGCAGGCTCTCGTTCGGGCCGTGCGCGCGGGCGTGCGGATCCTCCACACCGGTCACCAGGATCGCCGCCTTCGGGAACATCTCCTGGAACGTCGCGATGAACGGGATCGAACCACCGATGCCGATGTCCACCGGCTCGGTGCCGTCCCAGGCGGCCCGGAACGCCGACCGGGCCGCGTCGAACATCGGCCCGGACGCGTCGATCACACACGGGTCGCCGTCGTGCTCGAAGCTGACCGTCACCCGCGCGCCCCACGGCGCGTGCTTCTCCAGGTGTGCGCGCACCGCCTCGTACGCCCGCTTGGGGTCGTCGCCCGGGGCGAGGCGGACGCTGAGCTTCGCCTTCGCGGCCGGCACCAGGGCGTTCGGCGCCTCGCCCGTGGACGGCGCGTCGATGCCGAGCACGGCCAGCGCCGGCTTGGTCCAGATCCGGTCGGTGATCCGGCCGGTGCCGATCAGGCGCACGCCCTCGGCCAGCCCCGCCTCGGCCCGGAACCGGTCCTCCGGGTAGTCGACTGTCGCGCCGACCCGGCCGACCAGCCCCTCCACCGCCACGTCACCGGCGTCGTCGTGCAGCGTGGCCAACAGCCGGACCAGCGTGGTGAGCGCGTCCGGCACGGCGCCGCCGAACATGCCGCTGTGCACGGCGTGGTCCAGCGTGCGCACCTCGACGAAACAGTTCACGATCCCGCGCAGCGAGGTCGTCAACGCCGGTACGCCGATGTCCCAGTTGGCGGAGTCGGCGATCACGATGACGTCCGAGGCGATCTCGTCGCGGTGCTCGACGAGCAGCCGCTCCAGCGAATCGGAGCCGAACTCCTCCTCGCCCTCGATGAAGAGCACCACGCCGACCGGCAACGCGTCCCCGTACGCGCGCAGCGCCGCGATGTGCGCCATGATGCCGGCCTTGTCGTCGGCCGCGCCCCGGCCGTAGAGCCGACCGTCCCGCTCGACCGGCTCGAACGGGTCGGACTCCCACAGCGACCGGTCGCCGACCGGCTGCACGTCGTGGTGGGCGTAGAGCAGCACGGTGGGCGCACCGGGCGGGGCAGCCCGACGCCCGATCACGGCGGGCTGGCCGCCGGAACGCACGATCTCGACGTTCAGGCCGCAGCCGCGCAGCAGTTCGGCGACCGCCTCGGCGGACCGTTCCACGTGCGAGTGGTCGAAACCGTCGAAGGCGATGCCGGGGATGCGGACGAGGCGTTCCAGGTCGGCCCGTACGCCGGGCATCTCCCGCTCGACGGCGGCCCGCACCTCGGACTCGGACAGGATCGGTGAGGTCATGACCGGAATCGTATGCCGGCCTTACCGTGGCGTGTCGGCGGAGCCCGTACCGTCGCCGCCGGACGGGCCGGAAGCCGCCCGCGCGCCGGCGGTCCGGCTGGCGCGCTGCGCGCGGCCGGCGGCCTCGGTGGCGGCATCCATCCAGGACCGGGCCCGGCCGGCGGTGCCGCCCACCCACTCGCCGACGTCACTGGCCCCGTCGCCGAGGCGGCGCAGCAGACCGACAAGCGGGTCGGTGGACCTGCTGAACTCCTCCCGGTACGACTCGGCAGCCGCCTTGATCTCCTCCGACACGCTTGTCGAGCTGTCGTCCTCGCGGCGCGGATAGTCCCCCGCCAGCACCCGCCCGTACGCCCCGGAGTCGATCCACTGCCGCAGCTGCGCCGCCCGCGCCACCGGCACCGGGTGGGTGCTCCACGCCGTCATCCGGATCTTGTGCAGGCTGTCGCGCAGGTCGCCGCCGCCGGCGTACTCGGCCGCCTGCTCCAGGAACGCGGTCGTGTCGATCTGGGACAGGTCACCGCCACCGGCGAGCTTCATCAGCAACCGCAGCGCGGCGGCCGGGTCCTGCCCGGCGAGCAGACCGGCCCGGTCGGCGGAGAGTTCCGCCTTGCGCCACCACTCCAGCATCGCCGCGATGATCGCCCGCAGCGCGAACGCGCCCACCGGCAGCCAGCTCAGGTTGGCCGCCCACCGGGTGAGGATCATGAGCATGGTCTTGTAGACCGCGTGCCCGCTGCCCACGTGCCCCAGTTCGTGGCCGAGCAGGCAGCGCAGCTCGTCCTCGTCGAGTTGCTGCACGCAGGCGGAGTTCAGCACGATGAACGGCCGCTCCAGCCCGACCGCCTCGGCGCCCAGCCACGGCGACTGGGTCACGTACAGCTCGGGCAGTTCGGCCACGTCGAGCGCCGCCGCCGCCTCGGTGTAGCGCTGCCACACCGCCGGATACTGGCGGTGGTCGACCCGGATGCCGGACGCCAGCACGGACAGCCGGAAACCGCGCTCGTTCCACATCCCGAAGAACGCCCGCACCACGTCGTCGAACCCGCGCAGCTCCCGCAACGCGACGAGAGCGCCCCGGTCGGCCGGATGCTCCCAGGCCCGGGAACTGATGCCGGTGAGGGTGATCCGACGCCGCGCTGGCGCGTCCGCTGCCGTCATGGTGGGCTCCCCGTTTCGCCGTAGCTCCTCGCATCGTGCCCCAGCCGATGGCCGACGTCCATGCCCGCTCAGCGGACCCGCACGTAGTACCGGTCCCCGTCGAGCGGCAGGGCCGGCGCCCCGTCGACCACCAGATCGGCCTGGGCGGCGGTGTCGTCGGCCTCGAAGTGCGCCCGCTCCCCCACGTGCCACCGACGCAACTCGGGCAGGATCTCCGGGCCGTCCCGCCACACCGCGCGCGCCAGCCGCAACGACGCGGGCGCCGTCACGAACACCGCAAGCGTCACCTCCGGCCGGACCACCGCACGGGCGGCGCTGACCCCCTCCAGCAGCAGCACCGGCGTCACCGGTACGGACACCGGGCGGGGCAGGAAAGCTCGCCGCACCCAGCTGTAGCGGCGGTAGGCACCCGCTCTCCCCTCGCGCAGCGGGGCCAGCACCTCCTCGTCGAGCCGGGACCAGAAGGTGAGCTGATCGTCCCAACCGTCGAGCAGGTCGTCGGTGTGCACCACCGGCGGCCGTCCACCGGGCAGCGCCGCCAGAGCCTCCGCGAGGCGCGCGGCGAACCGGCTCTTGCCCGCGCCGCTCGGCCCGTCCACCGCCACCAGCCGGGTCCGCCCCAACCGCGCCGGGCCCGCGAGCACCCGACGCGCCAACTCGGCGTACGCCTCGACGACTGCCACGGGCAGCCTCCCGGTCCCGCCGTGGGCCGTCACCTCGTCCGGCACCGAGCCACCGCGCTGCGCGGCGGGTGGGCTGGCGGGTTCGGACACGATCGCAGTATGCCGTCGCCGCCGCGAGCGGCGGGCTGACACGTCCGGTTGACCGTCCTGGTCGGCCACCCGTCACGTCCGGGGGAATTGGGGCTACGGCGGGTGATGCCCGACCCGTTCGCCGTCGGGGGTGGCATCGGAATCGGCATCATCGGGTGGTGCTCCGAGACGTGATGAGCCCCGGCATCGACGCCCTGCTCGAACAGGCCCGAGCCGGGCTGCACCGACTGACTCCGCAACAGACCGTCGAGGCGGTCCGGGGCGGGGCCCTGCTGGTCGACACCCGCACCGAGACGCAGCGCCGCGAACAGGGCGACCTGCCCGGAGCGATCGTCATCGACCGGACCGTGCTGGAGTGGCGCCTCGACCCGGCCAGCGCCTGGCGCATCCCGGAGGCCACCGGCTACGACCGGGAGATCGTCCTGGTGTGCCGGCAGGGGTACAGCTCCAGCCTGGCCGCCGCCAGCCTCCAGACGCTCGGCCTGCGCCGGGCCACCGACATGATCGGCGGCGTCGACGCCTGGCTCGCCGCCGGCCTGCCCACCACCGACCGCCCCGCCGACATCCGCCCCTGAATCCCACCGACGTCCGCCCGCGCCTGCCCGGCTCCGCGCCCCGCCTGCCGACGGGCCGGCGCCGCGCCTCGCTCCCCGGGTCCGCGCCGCGCCTGCCCGGCTCCGGCCGCGTCCGGGGCGGTCGGTCAGGAGGGTGGGGGGCCGGGCGGGATGAAGGGGAGGCCGGCCGGTGGGCCGGACTCGACGAGGCGCCAGAGGGCGTCGGTGTCGAGGTGCTCCTCGACCAGGTCGCCGAGCAGGTCGAGTGAGCGTTCCCGGGCCGCGGCGAAACTGGTGTCCGGTGCGACCTGGAAGCCGGTACGCCCGGCCAGCCGGGCCGCCTCGGTGAGGAACCAGCGGCGGAACTGGTCGGACTCGAACGCACCGTGCCAGTGCGTGCCGTGCACCGCCCCGAGCACGGCGCCCTCACCGGCACCGTCGGCGCCGGTCAGCAGGGGGGCCAGGGTGGGGTCGGCGTGCGAGACGTACCCGTGGTGGATCTCGTAGCCGCGCACCGGGAGGCCACCGTGGGCGGTGCCCACCGACTGCCGGACGGTCTTGCGCGGATCGAAGGTGATCTCGATGGGCAGCATTCCGAGCCCCGGCACGCTGCCCTGCCGGCTCTCCACCGGGTCGTGGATGGCGCGGCCGAGCATCTGGAAGCCGCCGCAGAGGCCGAGCAGAGGCTTACCGGCGGCCACGTGTGCGGCAACCGCGTCGGCGAGCCCGGTCTCGCGTAGCCAGGCAAGGTCCGCGACTGTCGACTTGGAGCCGGGCAGGACGACGAGGTCGGCGGCGGCCAGTTCGGCTGGTTCGACGGTGAGGCGTACGCGGACACCCGGCTCGGTGGCCAGCGCCTCCACGTCTGTGGCGTTGCTGATCCGGGGCAGCCGGACGACGGCCACGTCCAGCCATTCGGTGCCGCGCGGGGCGGCCGGCCGGCCGAGCACCCGGCCGTAGGCGAGGGAGTCCTCCGCGTCGAGCCACAGGTCGAGCGCCCAGGGCACCACCCCGTAGGTGGGGCGGCCGGTGACGTGTCGCAGCATGTCCAGTCCGGGTTGGAGCAGGCCGAGATCGCCCCGGAACTTGTTGATCACGAAGCCGGCGATCAGCGCCTGGTCCTCGGGGTCGAGCAGGGCCACCGTGCCGAACATCGAGGCGAAGACACCACCCCGGTCGATGTCGCCGACCACGATGGTGGGCAGGTTGGCGTGTCGGGCCAGCCCCATGTTGACGTAGTCGCCGGCCCGCAGGTTGATCTCCGCGGGACTGCCGGCACCCTCGCAGACGACCACGTCGTACGTGGCGCGCAGCTCCGCCAACGCCGCGTACGCGGTCTCGGCGAGCCGGGGACGCAACTGCCGGAACGTGCCGGCGGTGATCGTGTCGACGGCCTCGCCGAGCAGCACCACCTGGCTGGCCAGGTCACTGCCCGGCTTGAGCAGCACCGGGTTGAACCGCAGGTCGGGGGCCAACCCGCAGGCGGCGGCCTGCATGGCCTGCGCCCGGCCGATCTCACCGCCCCGCCCGTCCGGCCCGACGACGACAGCCGAGTTGTTCGACATGTTCTGCGCCTTGAAGGGCGCCACCCGCACGCCCTTGCGGTGCAGCCAGCGGCAGATGCCGGCGGTGAGGACGCTCTTGCCGGCGTCGGAGGTCGTGCCGGCGACGAGCAGTCCGCCGCTCACCGCCCGCTCCCCCGCCCGGCGGCGCCGAACCCACGGCGAGCCGCGCCACCGAGCCCACGGCGACCCACGGCGGCGACCAGACGGCCGACGGTCACCGGGTACGCGGCGGCCAGGCCCAGCGTGGCCAGGCCGACCGCGTCGGAGATCCGGGCGGCCCGCTTGAGGTGCCGCGCCTCGGGGCGGGGGCCGTCGCCGAGGAAGGGACGCACCTCGGAGCGGCTGAAGTAGACGTTCCGACCGCCGAGACGGACCCCGAGCGCACCGGCCATCGCCGCCTCGCACTGCCCGGCGTTGGGGCTCGGGTGGTCGTTGCGGTCACGCCGCCACACCCGCCAGGCCCGCTCCCGGTCACCGTTCGCCACCGGCGCGACGGCGACGGTGAGCAGCCCGGTGAGCCTCGACGGCACCAGGTTGAGCAGGTCGTCCAGCCGGGCGGCCGGGGTGCCGAAGCGTTCGTAGCGCGCCGACCGGTGCCCGACCATCGCGTCGAGTGTGTTCGCCGCCCGGTAGCCCAGCAGGCCGGACAGGCCGGCGACCGCACCCCAGACCAGCGGGGCGACGACCGCGTCGGAGGTGTTCTCGGCGACCGACTCGACTGTGGCGCGCGCCAACTCCGGCTCGTCCAGCATCGACGGGTCCCGGCCGCAGAGGTGACCGAGGCGTCGTCGCGCGGCGGGGAGGTCGCCGGCGCGCAGCGTACGACCCATGACGGTCGCCTCGTGCCGCAGCGTACGACCACCCAGCACGGCCCAGGTGCCCGCTGCCACGAGCACCGCCCGGGTCACCGGCCGGTGCCGGGTGGCTGCCGTGGCGACCGCCCCGAGCACCACCGGCCCGCCCACGGCCAGCGCGGTGAACGCCGTCCCCGCCGTCCGGTCCGGCCGGTAGAGGCGGCGCTCCAGCGCTCCGGCTGCCTGCCCGAAGCCGGCCACCGGGTGCCACCGGCGCGGGTCGCCGATGAGCCTGTCCAGCGCGTACCCGGCCAACAGCCCCACCGCGTTCGCCACCGGTGCTGTCCGTCGCACGCGCACCACCTCCGGCCGGCCAGCCTAGACGAGTGCCCGGTGCGCCAGCCGGGGCGACCGCGCGCCGCAGGACCGCACGACGGCCCGCCGACCGGTACGCGGCGGGCTGAACGGTGGCCCACGCGGGGTGACGACGCCTGCCGCGCCGCCACCCCGCCCCCGTCGTGTCACAGCGCCGGAGCACCACCAGCGACGTCAGCCGGCCGCTTTGCCGCTCGGCCCGCACCGATCGGTCACGCCGGCTGGGGAACCCGGCCGCGTCGCCGCCGACCGGCCGGTGCGGTCTCCGGCTCACCTTCGTCCGGGACCGGACCCAACTCGTCGTCCGTGTCGTCGGTCGGGTCGCCGTCGGGCGCCCCGGGTGGCACGTCCAGTTCGTCGTCGTCGAGCCCGGTCGGGTCGTCGGCCCGCTGACCCGGCCCGTCAGCGCCGAACGAGCCGCCGTCGAACGGGCCGCCGTCGGCCAGGCTGGCACCGACCGGGCCGGTACGGGAGGCCCCGAAGTCGGACAGCTCGAAGTCGTCGTCCAGCGGTCGGTCATCGGGCAGCACCGGGGCCTCGCCGGCGGGCACCGGCTCGGTGGACTCGCCGTGCACCCGGCTCTCGGCCTCCGCGTCGTCGACGGTGCTTGTGGTCATGCTCGGGCGGTTGCGCAGGAAGCGGGCTCGACCCCGGGACAGGTCGTGGCCGACGGCGACCGCCTCCAGCTCGTAGAGGGTGCGGTGGTTGCCGGCGTCGTCGGTCCAGTCGCGGGTGTAGAGCCGGCCGCAGACAACCACCGGGTCGCCGACCATCACCGAGGCGGCCACGCCTTCGGCGAGCTTGCGCCAGCAGTTGACGCGTACGCGAAGGGAGTTTCCGTCGACCCAGCGACCGCTGTCGCGGTCGAGGCGGCGGGCGGTGGAGGCGACCTTGAAGTTGGCCACCAGGGTGTTGCTCTGGGTGGTACGACGCCACTCGGGCGCGGTCAGCACATTGCCGACAATCGTGACGTACGTGTCGAACATCGTCCCTCCAGGGGATCGGGAAGCCTGCCAGCGCGAGTCGACTCGCCACCGAGCCTGGCCGTCGGCGGCGGACGTCGCCAGCACGATCTCTGGGCCTGTGGACGACGAGGCCGCCTGTGGACAACGCCCTGATCACGCCCGGATGTGGTACGGCCGACCAACCGTCGGCGGTTTCCGGGGCCGACCGAACTGGGTAAGGACTTGATCAACGCACCACCGACAGCACCACGTCGACGAGAGGTCAGCGTCATGATGATCACCACCATCGGCACCGCACCCGCTACCGAGGCGCAGCGATGAGCGCCGTGGCGAACCCGGCGACCGTTGCCGAGTGCCTGCGGGTGGGCGCCGGGTTCTCGCAGGGCGACCGCAACTGGATCGCGGAGCAGTTCGCCACCCTCGACGCCCGGCTGGCCGGCTTCCACGCCGACGCCACCGAACTGGAGGTGTCGGTGAAGGACCGCGAGGCCCGGGGGCAGAAGGTCACCCTGGAGTGCTGGATCGCCGGCCGGCAGAAGATCGTCACCACCTCCGCCGAGGAGGATCTGCACGCCGCCCTCAACGACGTCCGCGACGACCTGCGCCGCCGGCTCAACGACGCCAAGACCCGCCAGGAGCCCCGGCACAACAAGCACCTGCGCGACATCCCGCAGCCTCAGGACGAGGTCGACGAGCCCCGCGCCGACGCCGAAACGGCCTGACCCCCGCCCCCGCGATCTTGCACTCTCGTACACCGGAAAAGTGCAAGATCGCGGGGACCACGCGGGCTACCGCTCGGTAGGTTTGCGGCGTAGCGTCGCGGTCGTGGAACCGGACGTGTTGGGGCCGCCGTACGAGCGGCAGACGATCGACCTGGGCACCGACGACGAGGGGCCCGTCGTCGCGACCCTGGTCCGGCGGCGGGCCGAGCGCCCCACCGGACGGGCCGTGCTCTACGTGCACGGCTTCGTCGACTACTTCTTCCAGACCCACCTGGCCGACTTCTTCGCCGAGCGTGGCTGGGATTTCTACGCCCTCGACCTGCGCAAGTACGGCCGTAGCCTGCTCCCGGGCCAGACCCCGAACTTCTGCCGCGACATCAGCGACTACTTCCCCGAGCTGGACGCCGCCGCCGAGATCATCCGGTCGGAGGACGGGCACGACACGCTCCTGGCGATGGGTCACTCCACCGGCGGCCTGATCATCTCGCTCTGGGCGGACGCCCGCCGCGACTCCGGCACCGTCGACGGCCTGGTGCTCAACAGCCCCTTCTTCGACATCAACGCACCCTGGGCGGTGCGCAGACCCCTCGCGGCCGCCGTCTCCCGGCTGGGCCGCCGGGCGCCGCACCGCATCCTGCCGTTCGGGCTCGGCACGGTGTACGGCGAGAGCCTGCACGCCGACCACCGCGGCGAGTGGACCTACGACCTGGCGTGGAAGCCGCTGGCCGGGTTCCCCGTCCGGGCCGGCTGGCTGAACGCGATCCGCACCGGTCAACGTCGGCTGCGCGCCGGGCTGGACATCCAGGTGCCGGTGCTGCTGGCCTGCTCCACCCGATCCTTCCGGGGCACCAGGTGGCACGACAACGCCACAGTGGCCGACGCCGTGCTGGACGTCGAGCACATGGTCCGCTACGCGCCCCGCCTCGGTCGCCACGTCACAGTGGCCCGCTTCGACGGCGGGCTGCACGACCTCACGCTCTCCGGCCCCGCCGTTCGGAAGAAGGTCTTCGACGAGGTGGGCCGGTGGGCCGAGGCGTTTTTGGCGGCCGGCCCCACCGCCCCGGCCGACGAGCCCGCCGACACCATCCCGGACGGCGGCGAGCCCCGAATTCCGGCGGGTCGGCAGCCGACGGCCGAGCCGGCCGACGCGACGACGCCCAGCGGCTGACCGGCCGGCTCAGGCGTCGCCGGGCGTAGCCGGCAGGACGGCGTCGATCCGGTCGAAGGTCGCCACCGGGTGACCGTCGACGCCGGGCAGGACCAGGCCCAGGCAGTACAGCGACACCTCACCGGCGGCGTCGGCCTGCACGACGAAGACGGGCGCCCCGACGTACCCCGTCGGCAGCTCGTCGGTGATCCGGACGTCTTCCCCGTCGCGGACCACCCGTTCGATCGCGACCTCCAGCGGGCGCGACCCGTCCTCGCGTACCCCATGGGCCAGCACGAAAGCGGAACTCACGTCGACGCCGAGGCGCGCGACGGCCTCCGGCCCGGCGGCGATCGCGGCCGGCACCGGCTGCACCCGCCACCGCCAGCCGCCGTCGCCGGCGTGCCGGTGCAGCCCGGCGGTCGGCAGCACCGCCACCCCGTCGCCCGGATAGCGGGACCAGCCGGGCACGATCTCGACGTCGGAGAGCGCGTCGGGGGCGACCCCGTCCGGCTCGGTGACGCTCCCCCGCAGACCCAGCTCACCATCCGGGAAACCGACCAGGTCGGCCGCCGTCACCAGCGCCTCCCCCACCGGGTCGTCACCGCTGCGGAAGAAGAACGCGGTGCCGAAGCCCGCCGACGTACGGTACGGAAGAATGGCACGGCCGACGACCTGGCACAGCTCGTAGGCGACGCCGCTCTCGGCGTCCGGATCCAGCAACACCAGCCGAGGGTACGGTCCGGCGCCGGGCCGGCCTGCGGGAACCCGGATGCCAGCCGCCCCGCCTCCGTGAGACCCTGCTCGGCAACGTGGACGCGGCCACCCGTTGGCCCGACGCGCCGTGGGTTGGCGGTACCCTTCTGGCGCGACATCCACGCCGCGCGCCCGTAGCTCAGCGGATAGAGCAGGGGACTTCTAATCCCAAGGTCGTAGGTTCGAACCCTACCGGGCGCACAGGTACCTCTCCCGACCCGACGGCTCCCGTGGAGACATCGAGCCGTGGTCGGCCCATGGGAGGCGTCAACGTCCAGCGCGGCATGGTCATGGAGACCTCGGGAACACTTGCGTCAGCCAACCAACTCGCCGTTCTCGTCGACGTAGCGTCGCCGATGCGAGCGACCGGCCTCCTCGAGTGTCTTTACGAGGTTGTCCCGCAACAGATCCGACGGGTTGTCGATTAGCAGCGGGAGTAATCTGGACTGCACGAACTCCTCGGTGGCCAGTCGGGCCAGCGGCGACGGATGGAACCCGTGGGGCTGCACCTCCATTTGCGCGACGAGCCAATCCACGGACGAACGGCTAAGCGACTCAAGCGTCACCCCGGTCATGTGGGGCAAGATCAATTCGGCGGTCAGCGCGCGCAACGACGGCATGGTGTTGAAGCACTCGACGATCCGCGCCTGCGTCGCCTCGTTCGTACTGCGGGCCAGAAACTCGCCGAGTTTCCACGCGGCCCCATCCAGTCGCACCGACTGCCGTGCCTCCTGAAGCCACTCCAGCCACCACACGACGTCCCCGAGTTCGACCCCGAGGCCATCGGTACGGCCTCCCGGATGCGGCAGGATCGCACCAGCGAGGCGCAGGTCTCGGCGTCGCAGGAGACTGACCAGTAGGTCAACGTGACCCTGCCAGTCGGTGTCGAGAAACTCCAACGCCTCCACCGCGTCGCGCGGATAGTGCGGCCCATCCTCCGCAACCGTCTTCAGCAGGCGGAAGAACCCGTTTGGATCGCCGCCCAGGTACGCAGCCACGGCTGCCCAGAACGGGCTGTCGCCCGGGATTGCCTGCAGCTCGACCACGAGGTCGGGGAACGCCTGGATCAGCTGCCTGAGCACCGGGACCGCCCACTTGGCTTGGCGGCCCTCACACATCGCGGACGTCAGCGACGCCACGAGGCCTGCGGGTGGGACGGGGAGCGGCGCACCCTTGGGCCGTCCAAATTTAAGCTGGAAGTACAGGTGGACGATCGCGAAGTCGCCACCGTCGAGGATGCACTGCTCGACAAACTGAAGGGCCCGGGGTTCGCGGTTGCTGTTCAGGGCGCGACTGGCGATTACCTTCACAAGCGGAGACGACGTCGTACGACCGAATTCAAGAATGGCACCCACTGACAGCTGACTGAGAATCCCCGCAGCACCGTTAATCAGACCGACCAATTCGTCGATCTCGTCACCCCGCCACAAACGAGCTGCCAAGTCCTCATCGAGGGGAAACACTTCGAGGCGCTCGACGACCTCGCGCGCTTCATCAGCCGATACGTCGGTAAGCGACTCTGCCAACCGGGCGAGGAAGTTGTACCCACGGGACGGATCACACACGAGATCCAAGACGTGCCGCCGGTGGCTCCCTCCCAACGTCCCCAGCAATCCCGCTGCATGGCCGCCAACATTTTCGCCAACCTCGACCAACGCGAGCAGGTCCGGTGCCAGTTCTTCAACGACCCTGAGCCGCGACAAAGCCCAACTAATTTTAATGTCCTGGTCGAGCACGGTGGTCGGTTTCGCCAAAAACCGCAGCGCTTTACGGGTCCACTCCCACCTGCGGTCTTCTAGGTAATCCAGGGCACCGAGCGCCATATTGGCACCGACACGCAGCATCTGTTCAAAAACCTCGTCGGCCTTGTCCGCCTCAAGGTAGTCGAGCGCCAGCATCAGTACCTGATCGAAGTCGTGGCGACCGAGACAGTGACGGATCACCGAGCTGTCCACCGGGACTAGCCTGGCCAGATGGCCTGCGGCGAAGTACTCCGCGACCGAGTGATGGAAGAACGCCAGCTTCCGCATGGGCGTGGCGACGAGCGTGCCGGCCGCGATGAGGGAGTTGACGAAGTCGGCCACGTGCGACGCGGTCCCGCAGGACCGCGCGCAGTTCGGCGTGCACCTGCGCGAGCGACGCGGAGAGCTCTCCAGCGTCGATCATGCTGTAAGCAATGCGGCTGAACAGGCCGTCGAGGTGGAGGTCGCCGAGCTCGAAACGCTCGCGAACGTCGCGCTCGATGCCGTCAACGAGCTGCGAATAAATCTCGTGAACCGTAGTCACGTGGGTGACCTCGATCCGATCGCTCTTCCACGCTTCGAAGTAGAGCGGTCGCTCGAGCAGCCGCAAGGTGTTGGGATTGATCATGTCCGGGTTCAGCCCCGCGCGGCGCACCTCTGACCGAACGTAGTCAGAAGAGACGCTGTCTAGTTTGTAGGCGGGTAATCCAAGATCGTCCAGTTCATTGCCGAACCTTGTGGCAAGTACCACCGTGTTGTCGCCGGCCAGTTGCATGAACGATGCCAGATCAGACTGGAGGTGGTTGTCCTCGTAGCTTTCGGACGGCGCCTCGTTCACTCCATCCAGAAAGAACACCCCTGCACCCGCCGCGAGCAGATCCGCCAGCTGAACGTCGAGCGGTAGCGCCTTTTCCACCATTTCGACAATGCTGCCATCGTAATCGCGGCACTCGATGATCACCGGCACGCGGAGATCGTTGAGTTCGACGTCCGGCTCGCTCAGGCAAGCGTTCTCAAGTACTCGAGCAATCGAGCGGACCGCCTGCCGAACGGCGAAACTCTTGCCGGAACCCGGCGGTCCCTCGACCACCATCCGACCCCGGAAGGCAGCCAGGGCATCCGCCGCAGTCCTGCCGATGCTCCACAGAAACCTGTCAAGCCCGCCGTCAGGACGGCTGGTGAACTCCAGACCAATCGGAATCGGATCCGCTGCCTCGCCAATTTGGCTCATCAACCTTCGCGCATGCCTGGCGAGCGCCAGGATCATATTGCCGGTGTCTCGCGGGATGGCGGAAGCGGTACGTCTCGGGTCGACGGGAACGGCTGCGGCGATCTCCTTGATCAAACCGAGCACCGGGCGGTGCCGCTCCGGAACCGGAGGCCGCTTGATCGGTCGCATACGGGATGATTCGGATGCCGTAGCTCCGGTTCCAGTAGTCAACCTCCGCCGGAGGAACGTCGGGCATCAGCGCATAATGCCCGGCCGGGTTCGCCCCGAATGTCAACGAGATCAGGTCACGCACCAGCAGGAAGTCGGGATCGCGCAGGCCGAAGCCGACGAACAGAACCGGCCGGCTCACCAACAAGGTCCGCATAGCCTCCAGTACGTTGCGGCGGGCACCCTGCATCTCCCGGTAATCCTCGCGGGTGAGCACTATGGAGTCGCAGCTGCTGATGTCGCCGTGAGGCTTGAAAACAAAGCCCTCGGACTTCGCCTGCACGACGGTGGCGATCTCGATCTGCTGCAACGGGGTCACGACGTCGAAGTACTCGCCCGGGCGGTGCTCACGCAGGGCGCGCTCCAACAGTCCGTCGTAGTTCGTCGTGATGAAGCAGCGCGCTCCAAGGCCAACGATCGCACGGTGCAGCTCTGCCGGCTCTACCAGCGGGGCATGGCAGTGTCGACGCAGAAATTCGCATCGCTCGTTCCTGTTGAGCTGATGGAAGCCGAAGCTGGCGGCCAGCAGCAGGTCGTTGTTGGCTAGTTCCCGCTCGACGAGCATGGCGGACCGGCCGTTCTCGACCAGGAACTCCGCGAGCCGCTGCAGCAGCTCCCGCCAGGTTGGCAGGCCCGACCAGTTCGAAACTCCGGCGCCGACGAAGACGATGGTGTCGGGTCGGCTTATAAGCTCGCCAAGCCGACGCGCTTCTGCGAACAAAGATGAGGTCCTATCAGGGAGATGGCAGCTCCGACCACGATACGAGGTCATCCCCCCGGTCAACCAGATCGAGAACCACTCATTCCTGTAGCCCACGGCCGAACAGCGGCTCGTGGGCGATAAGCCGAAGCGAGAAGGCGGTAGGCGGGCGACCTGCCCGCGTCGAGTTCCTCGTAGGCACGACGTGCGCTCGGATTCGTGCCTGATGCCGTTGGCGTCGAAGCTCGGCCTGCCCCGTGCCGGCGTCACCCCCGGCCCGGCACGCCCCACGGCGATGTGGTGGCCGGCGCGGGCGGCAGGTTGCGCCCGCGTCGGAGGATGTGCCGGTGACGAAACGACGGCGCGGCTCCCCGGCACCGACCCCGGCTGGTATGCGCCCGCGAATGCGGGTCCTGCTGACCGCGTTGGCCATGCTGCTGCCGGGGCTGGGCCTGGCCGTTGGCGCTCTGGCGTACCGGTGGCACGTGTCGTCGGAGGCGGACCGGCTGCGGGCCGGCGGCGTGCCGGTCACGGCCTACGTGTCCGACCGGGCAGGGGGCGGTGGCCGGGGCAGCGGCATCGACCGGATCGAGGTCTCCTACCTGTACGGGTCGAAGCAGTACAGCACCTGGATCCCCTGCGCCGGTGGGACCGGCTGTCACCGGACTCCCGGACCGAAGATGGCCGTGTGGGTGGACCCGGCGGCCCCGGAGAAGTTCGTGGCGGCGAACGGGCACACCAACGGCTCGTTGTCGTTCCTGATGTCCTGGACGGCCATCCCGGCCGGGCTGGTGTTCGCCGTCCTCGGCGGCGTCGGGGTGGTGCTGGTCATCCGCACCAGAGACGACCAGTGGGCGTAGCGCCACCGGCGGGGCGATCGGCGGCCCGTCAGGCCGCGGTTGCGGCGACGCAGAACTCGTTGCCCTCGGGGTCGGCCATCACCACGTGGTGCCTGTCGACCTCCTCCAGGACGAGCCCACCCGCCTCGACCAGGCGGTGGGCTTCCGCCATGATCCGCGCCCACCGCTCGTCGGGCGTGCCGCTGCCCTCCACCCGGATGTCGATGTGGAGGCGGTTCTTGGCCGTCTTGGGCTCGGGGACGTCGAGAATGGAGAGGTGCGGCCCGATTCCGTCGGGATCGCACAGCCACGCCCCGTCCGCCGGGTCGTCCTCCGGCAGGTCGAACTGGGCGAGCCACTCCGCCCGGGTCGCGAAGGGCGGTGGCGGCGGTTCGTCGATGTAGCCCAGGGCCGTCCTCCAGAACGCGGCGAGCACCTGCGCGTTTGTGGAGTCGAGGGTGAGGTCGATTCTGGCTGGCATGGTCGGACCGTACGGCACCCCTGCGACATTCACGCCGGTGCCGACTCAGAGGGGACCGAGCAGGCCGGCGAGCACGCTGTCGCCCTGACCGAGCCCCGCCCCGCCGGCCTGCGACACGACCAGGAAGCGTCGGCAGCCGTCGAGCTCCACGTACCGGTCGGGGCCGCCGGTGCCGTCCAGCGGTCGCAGCACGGCGAAGCGGGACGCCGGGGTGGCACAGTCGACCACCGCTCGGCGGTTGCCCAGTGCCCGCAGCACGCCCGCCTGGCGGTCGGCCGGGAGTGGCCCGCCGTACACGAAGTCGCCCGCCGGTTTGCCGCCGCCCTGCTCGGACGCGGGCACCTGGTAGACGCAGAGGCGCAGCGGCCCGTCGGTGGGCGCTGCGGGCGGCCCGGGTGGTCCGGGGCGGCCGCTGGTCGTCTCCACCCACACCATGTCCGCCCACCGTTGGGCGCAGCCGGCGGCGTCGGCCTCCGGCGATTCGACAGGCCCGACGGTACGGGTGTCCACGGTGGTCAGCCGCAGTTCGTCGAGCGCGGTGCGCACCTCGGCGCGCGGTTTGCCGCAGGCGTCGGTGGGCAGGTACGGGCGCAGCCAGCGGCCCCGTTCGTCGAGCAGGGCGAGCCACGGCGGGACGATCATGTCGAGGGTGCAGGCGAACTCCCCCTTCGGCCGCTGCTGGTCGGGCAGGCGCAGCGCCTCGATGAGCGCGTCGATCTCGTCGGCGTGGCGCTCGGTGGCCACCTGCTCCTGCCCGCCGCCGGGACGCGGCCGGATCTCCCGGCCGCAGAGCACTGCGGAAACCGGGGTGAACGAGGGATCGACCCGCCCGATCTCCGGCCCGTTCCGCGCGGGAGCCGCCGGTTCCGGCGACACGGTGGCGGCCGGCGGTACCGGTAACTCCGCGCCCGCCTGCGGCGCCGCCTCGGCGCAGGAGGTCCACGACTCGACGATCTCGGCCGGGCCGGGTTCGTCGACCGGCCCGCCAACCGTCTCCCCGCAGCCGCTCAGGGCCACCCCGAGCAGCGCCACCACCAGGACGTTCCGACCCTTCGGCATGTTGGTTCGACGGCCGCGGACCGGGCCCGGTTCCGCGGGCGGCGTGACGCCTCCAACCATTGCTGACGCCGCCGGCCCGGTCCGCAGCGGCCGTGGGCATGATGACCCGATGGCACATCTGGGACTTGTCGCGTTGCTGGTCGGGGAGTACGACGAGGCGATCGACTTCTACGTCGGGAGCCTCGGCTTCGAGCTGGTGGAGGACACTCCCCGACCGGACGGCTCACGCTGGGTGGTGGTGCGCCCGTCGGGTGCCCGGGAGACGGCGTTGCTGCTGGCCCGGGCGACCGGTCCGGAGCAGCGGGCGCGGGTGGGCGACCAGACGGGTGGCCGGGTCGGCCTGTTCCTCCACACCGAGGACTTCGCCAGGGACCACGCGCGGATGGTGGCGGCCGGGGTGCGCTTCCTGGAGGAGCCGCGGCACGAGCCGTACGGCTCGGTGGCGGTCTTCGCCGATCTCTACGGAAACCGGTGGGATCTGCTCCAGCCTCGCGGCACAGAGTGACACATTGGCGACAGTCCGCGCACAATGAGTGATCGACAGCGACCGACCGTGCTATTCTCCGATGTCGATCTCTGCCGCGCGGACCCGGACCGGGTCGTTGTCGGAAGGGCACTTCCCGATGCCGGCCGTTGCCGCCCCGAGCGTGCCGCCGCCCGTGCTGGACAATCCGGCCGGCGGCGTGCTGAACCTCATCTTCACCACGACTCCGGCGCTGCTGCGACTGACCTGCGGGTTGGTCAGTGCGGCGGTGGCGCTGTCGGTGCGTACCCCACCTGTCGAAACGGCCCTGCTGCTGCCGGTCGTGGCAGCGCTGACCGGCTGGTCGCTCTGGTACGCGATCCGCGCGCTGCGGCACGGATTCACCCCGGCCCTGACCGCCGCTGACGTCGCGATAACCGCGGTGGTCTGCCTGCTCATCCCCGTGCTGGTGGCGCCGGGGGTGCTTCCCGGCGAGGGCAGCTGGATCGCGGTGCTCGCCAGCACCACGGTGATCAACGCACAGGCCACCGGCACGCCACGCTTGTCGGTTCCGGCCGGGCTGCTGGTCACCGCCACGTACGCGGTGGGCACGTACTCCGCCGGCAACCCCACCGAGGCGCGCGCGCACGCGGCCACGCTGCTGGTGCAGACCGGCTGCACGGCGATGATGACCACGGTGATGCGCCGGCGGATCGGCCGCGCCGACCGGGCGTTCGCCGAGCATCAGCGGCTGACCAGGGAGGCGCTTGTCGCCCGCGCCGCCCGGGAGGCCGAACGACAGCAGAACCGCGACCTGCACGACACCGTCCTCGGCACGCTGACCATGGTGGGGCTCGGCGCGGTGGCCGGGCCGTCGCCCGCGTTCCGCGAACGGTGCGCGTCCGACCTGCGTACCCTCGTCGCGGTGGCCGACGTCGGCCCGGTGCCCGGCGACGGCCCGGTGCCGCTGGACGGTCGGCTGCGCACGGTGCCCGACCGGCTGCCCGAGCTACCGGTGAGCGTGGAGCTGGCGCCCTGCGCGGTGCCCGCCGGGGTGGCCGACGCGATCACCGAGAGCACCTACGCGGCGCTGTCCAACGTGGTCAGGCACGCCCCGGGGGCGCGGGCCTCGCTACGACTCACCCGCGACGCGATCGCCGTCGTGGTCGAGGTCGCCGACGACGGCCCCGGTTTCGACCCCGCCACCGTCCCCGCGCACCGGTACGGGCTGCGCGAGTCGATCCGCGGCCGGATGGCGACCGTCGGCGGACGGGCCGAGGTGGTCTCAGCGCCCGGTCAGGGCACCCGGATCCGGCTGGAGTGGCCCGGTGTCGGCTGACCTCGACGCCACGGCGGCGGTACCGGCACCCATCCGGTTCGACGTGCCGGCGCCCCGCGAGTCGGCCTCCACGGAGGCTCTCGCCGCGCCGGCCGCGGTGGCCCACGCGTCCGACCGGGGTGCCCGGATCGTGGCCGTCGCCATCGCGCTCGCCTGGCACCTCGCCATCGGGCTGCCGGCGGTGTTGGCGGCCCGCGCGGAGTTCGCCGCGCCGGTGGTGGTGATCGGCGGCTGGGTGCTGGTCCTCGCGGCCGGTACGACAGCCGGGGTGCTCCTGCTGCGGGACACACCGCTGCCACCGTGGCCACTGGCCGGGCTGCTGGTCGTCGTCGACGCGGCGGTCTTCGCCGCCGCCGGCGAGCGACAGCTGTTCACGGCCGCCAACTGGGTGTGGGGCACGCTCGGCTGGTTCTTCCTGCTGGCGCTGTGGGGGCGGCGGGTCGCCGGGCTGGTGGCGCTGCTGACCGCGCACGCGGTGATCGCGCTGGTCGCCGTCCTCGGACACGGCATCGACGAAGCCGACCTGGCCCGCTACGTCATGTACGTGTACGGCACGTTCTCGCTCCCGGTGGCGATCTTCGTGGGCAGCACGATGATCGTCGGGTTGGGTCGGGACCGGGCCGCCGCCGCGGCCGCCATGCACACGATGGCCGCGGAACGGGACGCCGCCGAACGGGGTCTGCGGGAACGCCGCGACCGGCTCGCGCTGGTCGGGGCGACGGCCGGGCGGGTCCTCGGCGAGTTGGCCGCCGGACAGGCCGACCCGGACGACCCGGAGGTGCAGCGGCGGTGCGTGCTGGCCGCCGCCCGACTGCGCCGCCTGATCGCCGAGTCCGACGACGTGCCCGACCCCCTGCTGCACGAGCTGCGGGCAGCCGCCGACCTGGCCGAACGCAACGGGCTGCCGATCGACCTGGTCACCATCGGCAGTCCGCCGCCGCTGCCGGTGGAGATCCGCCGCCAGTTGGCCGACCCGCTCACCGCCCTCCTCGCGGGCGCCCGCGACTGGGCCCGGCTGACAGTGGTGTCCGGCCCGGACGAGGTGGTGGTCAGCCTCGTCACGCCGGACCGGCCGGGGCCGGAGGCGACCGGCCCACCGCCCGGGGAGTACGACGACGGGCCGGTGCAGCACCTCTACGAACGGGACGGGGACATCAGATGGGCGCAGACCCGGTGGCGGAGATGACCGGCGGGCGGCCGGTCGGTGTGGCGATCGTCGACGACCACCCGGTGGTCGTCGACGGCGTCCGCGCGTGGCTCGCCACGGAGGCGCGACTGACCGTGCTGGCCACCGGGGACGACCCGGACGAGGTGCTGCGCGCCGCCCCGCACGCCGACGTGGTCCTGCTCGACCTGCGGCTGCACGGCAGGATGGCGCTGGACAAGCTGGCCGAGCTGAGCGCCGCCGGGCGGCGGGTGGTGGTCTACTCGGAACACACCGACCCGGACACGATGCTCGCGGCGCTGGACGCGGGGGCGGTGGCCTTCCTGGCCAAGCACGAGGGCCGGGAGCACTGCGTGGCGACCGTGCTGGCCGCCGCGAGCGACCGCCCGTACGTGCCGCCGGCGCTGGCCGGCGCGATGGTCGGCGACCCACGACCGGACCGGCCGATGCTGTCCGACAAGGAACGGGAGGCGCTGCTGCTCTGGTTCCAGTCGATGTCCAAGGCGTCGGTGGCCCGGCGGATGCAGATCAGCGAACACACGGTCAAGCAGTACGTGGACCGTGCGCGGATCAAGTACACCCGGGCGGGGCGTCCGGCTGCCACAAAGGCGGCGTTGCTCGCCCGGGCGATCGAGGACGGCCTCGTCCGCCCGGAGGAGATTGGCATCTACCGGTCACAGGCGACGCACGACCGGCCGACCCCCTAACGGGCGTCATGACAGCGGCTGTCGCGTCCGCCAGGCTTTGACGACAGCCAGCTGACCGGAAGGTCGTGACGATGCACTGCGACGCGTCTCCCTTCTTCATCGGGCCGCACCGGTTCGACGCCTTGGACGACGACGTGGGGCCGGTCCTGGACCGCCGGTACGACCTGCGTCCCATGCCCGGTGAGCGGGTGCTCGACCGGTACAAGATGCTTGTCTCCGGCTACCTGCTCGGGCCGACGGAGGCGCGGCGGGGCTGGAACCTGCCCGGGCCGGTCTCGGTGACCGTCACCGACCAGCGGGTCTGCTGGGTGGGCACCGGTTCGCAACTCTCCCTGGTCGCCGACGACACGCCCCGCACCCGGGTCGCCGGTCGACTGCCGGGGCTGATGAGCGGGCAAATCCGCTGGCAGTGGCCGTCCCGTCTGGAGCTGCCGCCGGCCGCCGGGCACACCCCGGCGCAACTGCTGATCGTCTGCGACGCGCTGCGCACCATCCAGCAGCCGGCGTTGGCCCTCGGCGGGCCGGTCGCCGAAGTCACCGCGCTGGCCCAGCAGGTACGCCGCGCGGTGGCGATGTTCCGGCTCACCCGGCCGCAACTGGTCGACCTGTCGGCGCAGGAACGCGACGTGCTGCTGCTGCGGGCCGGCCCCGGCCTGCTCGCCGGGGACACGCGGGTCACGCTGCCCGGCTCACTGCCTGTGGAGTTCCGTTCCCGCGACGACTACTACCGGTCCGGGCCGGAGCCGACCTCGTGGACCGGGCTCGCAGGCGGCGCAGCATCCGGGCATCGGTGAAGCCGACTGTTCGGGCGGCCGACTCCACTGTCGTACCGTGGCCGATGAGGTGCTCGGCGCGTTCCACCCGCAGCAGCTGCTGGTAGCCGAGCGGGGTCAGCCCGGTGGCGGCACGGAACAGCCGGGTCAGCGTCCGCTCGGCGACGCCACCGGCGGCGGCCAGCTCGGCCAGCGGCAGCGGCTCGGCGTACCGACCGTCGATCAGATCCTGCACCCGGTGCACCGCCTCGGACAGGTGCGAACGGTGCCGCATCATCGCGCTGGCCTGGGGCTCGTGCCCGTTGCGCCGGGCGTAGACGACAAGCGTGCGGGCGATCCGGGCGGCGGTCGACGGGCCGTGCCGGGTGGCCACCAGGTGCAGCGCCACGTCGATGCCGCTGGCGATGCCGGCGGAGGTGACCACCCGGTCGTCGACGACGTACAGCACGTCACGGGTCACCCGCGCCGCCGGGTGACGACGAGCCAGGTCGTCCTGCACCTCGTGGTGGGTGGTGCAGCGGCGGCCGTCGAGCAGGCCGGCCCGGCCGAGGGCGTACGCGCCGGCGCAGACGCTGGCCACGGTGCCGCCGGCGGCATGGTGCTCGGCGAGTCTGCGCAGGTCCGCCGGCGACACCGGGCCCTGCGGGCCGTGCGCCGACGGCCGCCAGCCCGGCACCAGCACCAGGTCGTCCGGGGTCAGCTCGGGCCACCGGGTGTCGGCCACCAGGGGTACGCCCTGCACTGTCGACACCTGCTCCCGCTCGGCGACGTAGTGCAGCCGGTAGTCGTGGCCGAGGTCGGCGGCGCTGGAGAAGACCTGGGCCGGCCCGGCGAGGTCCAGCAGGTGCAGCTGCGGGACCAGCAGGAAGACGACCCGGGCCATCGGCTCAGCCCCGGGTGCCGGCGAGGGTCGCGCCGGTCACCTCGTCCACGGTCCGGATGGTCGCGAAACGGCCGGCGAGCGCGTACTCGGTGCGGGTCACGATCTCCTCGTTGCCCAGGGTGCGCGGGTCGGCCAGGATCTCCGCGACCGTGGCGGTCTCCGGCAGGTCCCGGTGCGGGATGGGGAAGGTCAGTGTGGCGTCGGTGACGAAGGTCATCCGGTAGCCGAGGTCCGCGCCGACCCGGGCGGTCGTCTCCACGCACTGCTCGGTCCGGATGCCGCACACGGTGACGTCGGCGATGCCGGCCAGCGTGAGAACCTGCTGAAGATTCGTGGTGGTGAACGCGTTGTGCGCGGTCTTCACAAGCGTCGGCTCACCCTCACCCGGGGCCAGCCCGTCGATCAGGCGCACGAACCCGCGGGCCGGATCGAACAACCCGCCCGTGCCGGGCTCGGAGTGCAGGACCCAGACCACCAGGTCACCGCGCTCCCGGGCGGCGGAGACCAACCGCTGCACCTGCCCGACCAGATCCGGGTTGGAGCCGTACGCCCAGATCGGGCGCTGCCGGAACGATTCCTGAACGTCGATCACGACGAGTGCCGCTCTGCTCATGACGTCGATCCTGGCCGGTCGCCGACCGCGACGGCAGACACCATCGCGCCCGGATGCGGAACGATCCGGTCACCGGCCCGCCGCTCAGACGCTGGGGCTGCGCTGCTCCCCGGCGGCGTCCATGGCGGCGGCCTCCTCGGGCGTCGGGGCGCTGCCGCCCAGGTGCGCGGGCAGCCACCAGGTGTCGTCCGGGCCGGCGGGGGCGTCCGGGTACTCCCGCTGGGCCCGCTCGACGAGCGCCGTGAGCCGGGTCGTCAGCTCGGCGGCCAGCACGTTCGGGTCCGGGAAGTCGGCGGGGTGGATCGGCTCGCCCACCAGGATCGTGATGGGCGTGTGCCGGCGGGTCAGGGTGCGCGGGCGGCCCTTCGTCCAGAGTCGCTGCGTGCCCCACAGAGCGACCGGCAGCACCGGCACCTTCGCCGAGCGGGCCATCCGGACCGTGCCGCTCTTGAGTTCCTTCACCGTGAACGACCGGCTGATCGTCGCCTCCGGGAAGACACCGACCACCTCGCCGTTCTTGAGCGCGGCCACCGCCGCGCGGAACGACGCCGCGCCCGCGCCGCGGTCCACCGGAATGTGCTTCATCCCGCGCATCAACGGTCCGCCGATCCGATGCTCGAAGACCGAGTGCTTGGCCATGAAGCGGACCAGCCGGCCCGAGGGGTTCGCGCCGAGGCCGGCGAAGATGAAGTCGAGGTAGCTCACGTGGTTGCTGGCCAACACGGCCCCGCCGGTGCGGGGTACGTGATGCGCGCCCTCGATATTGATCTTCAGGTCGAGGACCCGGAACATCGTCTTGGCGGCGGCGATAACGGGCGGGTACACGAGCTCCGGCATTGGCAGAATCTACCCTGCCCCGCTGGGGATCGCCTGGGTGCCGACCGGCGGCGACGTGGGTGCGCGTCGCCGCCGGTCGGCCCGGCCCGTCCGGTCAGTCGGCGAGGTTGTCCAGGTTTACCCGGCCCCGGGCGAACGCGTCCACCCGACCCCAGCGACCCGGAATGTCCAGCACCTCGATCCGCCCCATCCCCACCGGCAGCCGCGGCTCGACCGCCAGGTGACCCTCGTGTGGTTCCAGGCCCAGCATGGTGCGCAGCAGCAGCAGCGGAGTACCCGTCGACCAAGCCTGCGGGCTGCACGCCGTCGGGTACTCCACCGGGAACTTGGTCAGCTCCCGGGGGTAACCGCCGAACGCCTCCGGCAGCCGCCCGTCGAAGTAGGTGGCCGCGTCCAGGATGCCGTTGGCGATGCAGGCCGCCTCCTCGGCGAAGCCGTACCGGCGCAGACCCCAGGCGATGAAGGAGTTGTCGAACGGCCAGACCGTGCCGTTGTGGTAGCCGATCGGGTTGTACCGGGCCTCGCCCTCGGCAAGCGTGCGTACCCCCCAGCCGGAGAAGAGCCGCGGCCCCACCAGGTGCGCCGCGAGCTTCTCCGCCCGCTCCGGTTCGGCGATCCCGCTCCACAACAGGTGACCGATGTTGGAGCTGAGGACGTCGCACTGGCGGCCCTCCGGGTCCAGGGCCAGGGCGTAGTACTCGCCGTCGGCCACCCACCAGTCCCGGTTGAACCGCTCCTTCAGCTCCGCGGCCTCGCGCTCCAACTGGTCGGCGAACTGCGGGTCACCCCAGAACTCGCGGGCCAGTCGCGCGGCGCGGACCTTCGCGTCGTACGCGTAGCCCTGCACCTCGCAGGTCGCCCTCGGGAACGGCGGCAGGGTGCCGTCGGCGTAGGAGATCGAGTCCCAGGAGTCCTTCCAGCACTGGTTCTCCAGGCCGGTATCGGTGTTGCGCCGCTCGTACCAGATGTAGCCGTTGCCGACCAGGTCGGCGTAGCTGTCGATCCACCTCAGTGCGGCCCGGGACTCCTGCTCCAGCTCCTTGACCAGCGCGACGTCCCCGGTCCACCGCTCGTACTCGTCGAGCAGCACGACGAACAGCGGGGTCGCGTCCACCGAGCCGTAGTACGGCGAGTGCGGCTGCTCCTCGAACGCGGCCGTCTCGCCGTACCGCATCTCGTGCAGGATCCGACCGGGGTCCTCGTCCCGGAAGTCGTCGAACCGGCTGCCCTGGAGCGACGCCAGGATGCGCAGCGTGGTCTTCGACAGCTGCGGGGTGAACGGCAGCGTCTGCAGGCAGGTGAGGATGCTGTCCCGGCCGAACATGGTCATGAACCAGGGCAGGCCGGCTGCGGGCAGCGTGGCGCCGCCGAGCGACAGCGGCGAGAAGCGCAGCGCCGCCAGGTCGATGAGACTGCGCCGGTACGTGCTGGCGACCCGACCGTGCTCACTGTTGACCTTCGGGGCGTCGGCGATCCACTGCTCCAGGTCGTGCTGGAGGGCGAGTCGCTCGGTGCCGTGCACCCGGACCCCCATCCGCAGGTCCCGGCCCCCGGGCCCGAGCGCGTGGGTCTGTACGTCGATCGCGGTGTTCCACTGCTCGTTGGGTTCCAGATGGACTGTGTACGCGAAACCCCTGCTGTCGTATCGGGCCTCGATCGACGAGGAGATCACCGTCTCCCGCCGGAAGTTGCCCCGGCGGTAGCCCAACCGCAGCCTGTCCGGCTCGACCTCGGAGTAGTTCTCGCCCTTCTTGTTCAGGATCTCGTCCTTGACCTGGAACAGGTCGGCGAAGTCCGACGCCGCCTCCATCCGGATCTCCAGGTCGAC
Source organism: Micromonospora orduensis (assembly GCF_006228125.1). GTDB lineage: Bacteria > Actinomycetota > Actinomycetes > Mycobacteriales > Micromonosporaceae > Micromonospora > Micromonospora orduensis. Next base: position 49,580 of record NZ_VDFY01000172.1, read on the forward strand.
CGGCTTCTCGTCGTGGTTGAGGATGGTGAGCTGCTCCCGGAAGCTGCCGCCCACCGCGCGCTCCCGGATGATCGACAACTTGGCGTCCACGTAGTGCGTGGCCATGCCCGGCACCAGGAAGAACCGGGACTCGAAGTACTGCAGGTCGTCGAAGGAGAGCGAGTTGAGCCGCTCGCCGTTCACGGTGAGCACCCAGGTGGACAGGAACCGGGTGTCCAGCGAGAACAGCCCGGTCGGCTCGCTCGGAGTCGCCTCGATGTCGCCGGTGTCCTCGGAGACGACGAACGTGCTGCCGTCGAGGATCCGGACCGTGTTGCTTTGCCCCATCAGTGCACCTCCTGGGTGAAGCGCCGACGCGGCCCACGGGCGTCCGGGGAACCCGGGAAGATCCGTTCGACCTGCACCACGAGCCGTGCGTCACCGGACACCGTCATGTCCCCGCGCAGCAGGGCGGCCAGGCCGTGTTCACGGCCGCTGGCGATGTCCTCGAAGAGGGCCGGGCTCGCCCCGATGACGGTGTCGGCCTCCTGGTCCTCCTGACTCACCTCCAGCCGGCCGTGGTCGATGGCCAGCAGCCAGTGCCGGGTCTGCGCGCCTTCGTGCAGGTCGATGCGCAGCGTTCCGGAGGCCTTCGCCAGCAGGGGCTCGTACCCCCGCCGATCCAGGTCCTCGAAGAACCTCGTGGTCGCGTCCACCATCGGGTCCACTCCTTCCAGTTCGCCGGGCCCGGGATCCCACCCGGCGCGCTCGCGTCGCGCGCACGGCCGGCTTGGCACGTCCCCGCACGGGTCCCCGCCGGGTACGCCGTCAACCTCGCCCGGATCGGGTGAGCCGCGCGGGGCCCCGGACGCGCGACGCCGGCCCTCCCGCGAGGGGAGGGCCGGCGTGTCCGCGGCGGACTGTCAGTTGTTCGGGTCGTCGGCGCTGATGTCGGCCAGGACCGACTGCGGTTCGCGCTCGACCGCGAGGTCACCCATCGAGACCAGGCCCACCAGGCGTCCGTCGTCGATCACCGGCAGCCGGCGTACGGCGTAGGTGCGCATCAGGTCCGCGGCGGCCACCGCGTCGTCGTACTGGCTCACCGTGACCACGTCACGGGTGGTGATCTGGTTCAGCCGGGTCGACCCCGGGTCCATGTTCTCCGCGACACCCCGAACGGTGATGTCCCGGTCCGTGACGATGCCGACCACGTTGTCGCCGTCGGTCACCACCACGTCACCAATCGCGCTGTCCCGCATCTCCTGCGCGGCCGCGATGAGTGTGTCGTTGCCGTCCATCGTCACCAACCGGGTCGTCATGAACTCTCCGACCGTTGTCACGGTGCTCCCCTCTCGGTGTCGGCACGGCCCGTCTACCCGCCGCTCGGCAGGGGCTAACGCCAACCCTTCCCCGATGTCCCGCGACGTCGGCGCGGCAGGCCGGTATAACCGCCGGTCCACGTGACGTCCGCCCGTCGGGGCGGCGCGCCCCGGTTTGGCCGCCTACGGTGGGCCGGTGACGGCGGACGAGCGGGAGCTACGGGAGCTGGTCAGGGGCAACCGGTGGTTGACCCGGGCGCTGACCGTGGTGCGCGACTCGGGTCTGCCGGACGCCTGGATCGGCGCGGGCGCCCTGCGCGACCTGGTCTGGGGCGAGCGGTACGGCGACGGGTTCGACCCGGCGACGGTCCGGGACGTGGACGTGGTCTTCTTCGACCCGACCCGGCTGACCCGCGAGGACGACGACCGGGCCACCGCCCGGCTCGCGGCGGCGTGGCCGCAGCCGCCGTGGGAGGCGCGCAACCAGGCGGCGGTGCACACCTGGTACGCGGCGAAGTTCGGCGGCGGGCCGATCGCCCCGTACCGCGACGTGGCCGAGGCGGTCGCCACCTGGCCGGAGTACGCGACGGCGGTCGCCGTCCGCCTGGACGGGGCCGACCGGCTGGAGGTCTGCGCGCCGTACGGCCTCGCGGATCTGCTGGGCGGGGTGTGGCGGCACAACCCAGCCCGGGTGGATGTGGCCCTGTCCCGGCGACGGCTGGCCCGGCACCGGCCGGCGCAACGCTGGCCCGGTGTGACGGTGATCGAGCCGGGTTGAGCGGCCGGGTCAGCCCCGGGGCGGTATCCCGTAGACGCGCTCGGCGTGCAGGCGCAGCACCAGCCGCCGGTCGTCGACCATGGCCTGGCGGTATTCGTCCCAGTCCGGGTGCTCGCCGCTGAGCTCCCGGTAGAGATCCACCAGCTCCTGCACCGTCGCGTCGCCGGGCTCGGCGGCGGTCGGGGTCAGCTCGGCGCGGCCCTCGACGACCGCGTACGCCCAGCCGTCCTCGCTGCTGACGTGGAAGCTGGCCCGCGGGTCCCGACGCAGGTTGGCGGTCTTGGCCCGCCCCTCGGTGACGGAGACCCGGATCAGCCCGGCGTCCCTGTCGAACGAGTAGACCACTGTGGACAGCTGCGGCCGTCCGTCCCGCTTGATCGTCGCGAGCACGCCCATCGAGCGGCCGGCGATCAGGTCGGTCAACGCCTGCTGGCTGCTGTCGTCCGGCACGGTTTCCTCCAGGGGACGTCGGCTTCGTCCATCCAAGCACGCCCGGCCGACCGCCGCCCGGAACGCGACCGAGCCCCCGCCGGCGACCGGCGGGGGCTCGGGGTGACGCGATCGTCAGCGGCGCTCGGCGGCGACCAGCTCGGCGAGCTGCACCGCGTTGAGCGCGGCGCCCTTGCGCAGGTTGTCGTTGGAGCAGAACAGGGCCAGCCCGTACTCCACGGTCTCGTCGGCGCGGATCCGGCCCACGTAGGTCGGGTCCTGACCGGCGGCCTGCAACGGCGTCGGTACGGCGGTCAGCGCGACCCCGGGGGCGTCGGCGAGCAGCTCGTGGGCCCGCTGCGGGGTGAGCGGCCGGGCGAAGCGGGCGTTGATCTGGAGCGAGTGGCCGGTGAAGACGGGCACCCGCACGCAGGTGCCGGAGACCTTGAGGTCGGGGATCTCCAGGATCTTGCGGCTCTCGTTGCGGAGCTTCTGCTCCTCGTCGGTCTCGAACGAGCCGTCGTCGACGATCGAGCCGGCCAGCGGGAGCACGTTGAACGCGATCGGCTCGGCGAACGACCGCGGCGCGGGGAACTCCACCGCCGAACCGTCGAAGGCGAGCCCCGCGGCGTGCTCGGCGACCTTGCGGACCTGCTCGTCCAGCTCGGCGACGCCGGCCAGCCCGGCGCCGGAGACCGCCTGGTACGTCGACACGACCAGGCCGACCAGGCCGGCTTCGGCGTGCAGCGGGCGCAGTACCGGCATCGCGGCCATCGTGGTGCAGTTGGGGTTGGCGATGATGCCCTTCGGGCGGTAGGCGGCGGCGTGCGGGTTGACCTCGGCGACCACAAGCGGGACCTGCGGGTCCATCCGGAACGCCGAGGAGTTGTCGATCACGACGGCGCCGGCCTCGGCGACCCGGGGGGCCAGCTCCCGGGCGGTGCCCTTACCGGCCGAGAAGAGCACGATGTCCAGCCCGGAGTAGTCGGCGCTCGCCGCGTCCTCGACGATCACCTCGCCGTCGCGCCACGGCAGCGCACGCCCGGCGGACCGCGCCGAGGCGAACAACCGCACCTGCTCCGCCGGGAACTCCCGCTCCGCCAGCACCTGCCGCATAACGCCACCGACCTGGCCGGTGGCCCCCACAATGCCGATCCTCATGCCCGCGAGGCTACCCAGCCC
>NZ_VDFY01000265.1 GCF_006228125.1 Micromonospora orduensis
CCCGTACACCTCAGGCTCATCCAGCAGCAGGAAGAACGCGGCGTCGCCACCCACACCGTCGTTCGGGTCCTCCCCGTACAACCGCGCCTCGGGCACACCCCGCTCGTGCAACGTCTCGACCCGGGCGGCAGCACGTTCGCGCAACTCCTCCAAGGGCCCGTACTGGATCGATTCCGTCGGACACGCCTGCGCGCACGCCGGCGTCATCCCGGCCCCGAGCCGGTCGTAGCACAGCGTGCACTTCCACGCCCGACCATCACCCTTGCGCTGATCGATCACCCCGTACGGGCACGCCGAAATGCAGTAACCACAACCGTTGCAGATATCCTCCTGCACCACCACCGTGCCGAACTCGGTCCGGAACAACGAACCCGTCGGACACACATCCAGACACGCCGCATGCGTGCAGTGCTTGCACACATCCGACATCATCAACCAGCGGAAATCCGTCCGCCCCTGCGCACCAGAACCCCGCCCCGGCGGCTGCGCACCAGGCATCCCCAGAAACT
>NZ_VDFY01000283.1 GCF_006228125.1 Micromonospora orduensis
GGCCCGGCCCGCCCGGCGCCGCCCCCCGCGACGGCCGTCACACGGGCCTCCGGCCGCGAGCGGCGTAGCCTGCAAGCCGCAGTCGAGCGCGGGGAGGTGACACGATGACAGATCGGACCGGGCAGGGCCGGACCACACCGTCGCACACCGGTCGGGTCCTCCGACCCAGGGCGTGGCCGTCGCCGGTCCGCGCGATGACCCGCATCCTCAACGCCGACGGTTCGCCACCCGTGCCGGCCCCCGCCGGCAGCGGACGCAGCGGCGTGGTCGACTGCGCGCTCTACATCGACGGCAAGCGGCAGCCCGGTGACTGGGGGTACGCGGACGCGCTGGAGGCGGCCCGCCGGGAGGAGCACGGCTTCGTCTGGATCGGCCTGCACCAGCCGGAGCTGGCCGAGATGACCGCCATCGCGGAGACCTACGGCCTGCACGAGCTGGCCGTCGAGGACGCGGTGAAGGCCGAGCAGCGGCCCAAGCTGGAGCGCTTCGGCGAGGTGAGCTTCCTGGTGCTGCGTACCGCCCGGTACTGCGAGCACACGGAGCTGACCGAGACCTCCGAGGTCGTGGAGACCGGCCAGGTGATGCTCTTCATCGGCCCGAACTTCCTGATCAGCGTCCGGCACGGGGACGCCTGCCGGCTCTCGCCGGTGCGCGCCGACCTGGAGACCAAGCAGGAGTTGCTGCTCCAGGGCCCGTGGGCGGTGGCGTACGGGGTGACCGACCGGGTGGTCGACCTCTACCTGGAGGTGGCCGAGCAGCTCGAGGACGACCTGGACCAGTTGGAGGCCGAGGTCTTCGACCGCAACAGCCACGGGCGCATCCAGCGGATCTACCAGATGAAGCGGGAGCTTGTGGAGTTCAAGCGGGCGGTGGTCCCGTTGCAGCGGCCGTTGATGACGTTGACCTCGCAGATGAACCGGGAGGTGCCCAAGGAGATCCGGCGGTACTTCCGGGACGTGCAGGATCACCTGAGCCGCACCGTCGAGCAGGTCAACTCGTACGACGACCTGCTGAACTCGATTCTCCAGGCGCGGCTGGCCCAGGTCACCGTCGACCAGAACAACGACATGCGCAAGATCGCCGCCTGGGCGGCCATCGCCGCGTTCTGGACCGGTGTCGCCGGCATCTACGGCATGAACTTCGAGAACATGCCCGAGCTGAAGATGACGTACGGCTATCCGGTGGTGCTGGCCCTGATGCTCGGCGTCTCGCTGGCCCTGTACCGCTGGTTCCGCCGCAACGGCTGGCTCTGACGCGCGAAAGCGCCGGCGAGGCGGGGAACCCGCGTCGCCGGCGCTCGATGCGCTGCCGCTGAGGTCAGCGACGACCGTTGGTGCGGGCCGTGTCCTTGCCCAGCGCCTTGGTGAGGTCGTCGGCCGGACGGCCGGAGACGTCCGTGGCGCCTTCGGCGACGGCCGGGACCTTGTCGGTGGGACGGACACCCGTCGGCTTGGCCGTGCCGGTGGTGCTGGCGCTGTCGCCGCCGGCGACCGCCGAGCTGCCAGCACCGGTCATCCCGGCCGCGCCGGTCATGGCGGAGCCGTCGCTGCCCTTGCCGACGGACGGGGTACGCACCTCGATCGAGTCGACCTCGTCGCGCATCGGCTCCAGGGTGCTGCGGGTCGGGTCGTACTCGGCCCACTCCTGCTGCTCCCGGCGGCGACGCAGCGCGACCGCGCCGGCCAGTCCGGCGATGGCACCCGCCGCCAACAGGCCGGTCATCATCGAGCCGCGACGGCGCGGCTGCTTCTTCTTACCGGTGATCCGCATGGTCTTCGACTTGGCCTTCCTGGTCATCGGCCCTGCCTGCGCGGCGCCGTCACGGGCCGCCGCCGCCAGCGGTGCCAGCGTGGTGAGAGTCGTCCCCCAGCCGGTCGACGCGCGGTCGCGTACCTTCGTCGCGGCCGGCCCGACGTAGCCCCGGGCCACCTGGACCCGCGGGCCGACGGTCGCGCCGGCGCCCTTCGCGGCGTGGTTGGCTGCCTGCATCAGGTGGCTGATGCTCTGGTTCAGCTCGGCCTTCGCCAGCTGCCCCTGGGACTTACGCCGCCCGAATCCAAACACGGTCCTACCTCCTGGGAGTTGTTCCTTCGTCATCCTCCACCTTCGGATGCCTCCGCACTGCCAGATCGGGCACATGGGAGGATCCGCATGGAACTGACCAACGAGTGAGGAGTACCCGTGGCCGAGGCTGTCTACGCCACCCTGCACACCAACGCTGGCCCGATCCGGCTGGAGCTCTTCCCGAACCACGCGCCGAAGACGGTCCGCAACTTCGTCGACCTGGCCGAGGGCAACCGGGAGTACACCGACCCGCGCACCGGTCAGCCGGGCAGTGGGCCGTACTACGACGGCACCATCTCGCACCGGGTGATCAGCGGCTTCATGGTCCAGATGGGCGACCCGACCGGCACCGGCCGGGGCGGACCGGGCTACAAGTTCGCCGACGAGTTCCACCCGGAGCTGCGCTTCGACCGGCCGTACCTGCTGGCGATGGCGAACGCCGGACCGGGCACCAACGGTTCGCAGTTCTTCATCACCGTGTCGCCGACGCCGCACCTGAACAACCGGCACACGATCTTCGGGCAGGTCGCCGACGAGCAGTCGGTGAAGGTCGTCGACTCGATCGCGAACACCCCGACCGGCCCGAGCGACCGTCCGTTGCAGGACGTCGTCATCGAGCGGGTCGAGATCGAGCGGTCCGCCTCCTGACCGACCGGCGAGGTACCTTTGCTCGCATGATTGAGCGCTCCGGAGCACGGCCGGTGCCGGTGGACCGCGCGGTGGCGGGCGGAGGGTCGGCCCGGTGAGTGAGTCCCCGCCGACCACCCCGGTCTGCTACCGGCACCCCGGTCGGGAGACCTACGTCCGGTGCACCCGCTGTGACCGGCCGATCTGTCCGGACTGCATGCGGGACGCGTCCGTCGGGCACCAGTGCCCGGAGTGCGTCAACGAGGGACGTCGCAGTGTGCGGCCGGCGCGTACCGCCTTCGGCGGCGGTACGGCCGGCCGGCACGGCTACGTCACCAAGGGCCTCATCGCGCTGAATGTGCTGCTCATGTTGCTGTCCATCGCCTCGGACCGGGGTGGGGACGCGGCGGTGGGCGGTTCCGGCTTCGGCGGGCTGATGGGCGGCAGCACCCCGCTGACCAACTGGGGCTCGGTGCTGGGGCTGGCGGTCTTCCCCGACGGCACGCTCGGTGGCATCGCCGACGGCGAGTGGTACCGGCTGGTCACCGCGATGTTCCTGCACTACGGCGTGATCCACCTGCTGCTGAACATGTGGGCGCTATGGGTGCTCGGCCGGTCGTTGGAGGCCAACCTCGGGCCGCTGCGCTTCGGCGCGTTGTACCTGATCGCGGGCCTGGGCGGTAACGTCGCCGCCTACCTGTTCAGCGCGCAGAACTCGGCCACGGCCGGCGCGTCGACGGCGGTCTTCGGCCTCTTCGCCGCGCTGATCATCATCGAACGCAAGTTGGGTCGGGACGTCTCCCAGGTGATCCCGATTTTGGTGATCAACCTGGTGTTCACGCTTACCGTGCCGGGCATCTCCATTCCGGGGCACCTGGGCGGCCTGACGGTCGGCGCGCTGATGGCGCTCGTGCTCGCGTACGCGCCGCGTGGCCGGCGCACGTTGGTGCAGGTCGCGGGCGGCGTGATCATCCTGCTGATCCTGCTCGCCCTGGTCCTGTTCCGGACCGCGCAACTGCTCGGCTGACGGATCAGGGGTTCGGGCGGGCGGCCCGCAACTCGGCGGCGACCTCCTCCGGGTTGGCGCCCAGGTCGTACCTGCCGAACAGGTGCAGCGACTCGCCGGCGTCGATCTCCAGGGTCTCGCTGGTGAGGCCGAACCGGGGTCGGCGGTCCACGGCGATCGCCTCGACCGCCGACCAGGGCAGCAGCCGCCGGCCGGCGAAGCCCCGGATGACGGTGAGGCCGTCGGGGCCCACGGCCAACCGGACCGGCGCGACCAGGTCGCGTACCGCCCAGCCGGCCACCGCGGCGGCGGCCAGGGCGGCCACCGCCACCCGCACCGGGTCGCCGTCGGCGAAGAGCAGCCCGAGCGTGACCAGCAGGACCGCGCCGGCCAGCTTCGCCGCCGGCAGGCTCGCCGGCACGCGCCACGCCCGGCTCGCGGTGATCTCGTCCATCCGCCCAGCATGCCCGGGGGCGGACGGCCGGTCCACCGACGACGTAGGATCGGGGCACCCAAGTTACCGAGGGGTAAACATGAGTGACGCGGTCATCGTCGGCGCGGTACGCACCCCGGTCGGGCGGCGCAAGGGGAGCCTCGCCGGCGTCCACCCGGTCGACCTCTCGGCGCACGTGCTGCGCGCCCTCGCCGAACGGACGGGTCTCGACCCGGCGCAGGTCGACGACGTCTTCTGGGGCTGCGTGTCCCAGGTCGGCGAGCAGTCCTGGAACATCGCCCGCAACGCGGTGCTCGCGGCCGGCTGGCCCGAGAGCGTCCCCGGCACCACCCTGGACCGGCAGTGCGGCTCCAGCCAGCAGGCGCTGCACTTCGCCGCCGCCACAGTCCTCTCCGGCCAGGCCGACCTCGTGGTCGCCGGCGGGGTGGAGTCGATGACCCGGGTGCCGATGGGTTCCAGCGTGGCCGGCGGGATGCCGTTCAGCGACCAGATCCGCGACCGCTACCGGGGTGTGGAGGGCTTCGCCGACGAGGCGCCGCTGCCGTTCAACCAGGGCGTCGGCGCCGAGCTGATCGCCCGCCGCTGGCGCTTCTCGCGTACCCAGCTGGACGAGTACGCGCTGGCCAGCCACGAGAAGGCCGCCGCCGCGCAGGACGCCGGGGCGTTCGACCCGGAGCTGGCCCCGGTGCCGCTCGCCGACGGTGGCAAGTTCGCCGCCGACGAGGGCATCCGCCGCGACACCTCGCTGGAGAAGCTCGGCGAGCTGGCCACTCCGTTCCGCGCCGACGGTGTGGTGACGGCCGGCTCCGCGTCCCAGATCTCCGACGGCGCCGCCGCCCTCGCGGTGACCACCTCCGAGTGGGCCAGCCGGCACGGCCTGCGCCCGCTGGCCCGCATCCACACCGCCGTGGTCGCCGCCGACGACCCGGTCACCATGCTCACCGCGCCCATCCCGGCCACCGCGAAGGCGCTGCGCCGCGCGGGGCTGGGCATCGAGGAGATCGGGGTGTACGAGGTGAACGAGGCGTTCGCCCCGGTGCCGCTGGCCTGGCTGGCGGAGACCGAGGCGGACCCGGAGCGGCTCAACCCGCGCGGCGGCGCGATCGCCCTCGGGCACCCGCTCGGCGGCTCCGGCGCCCGGATCATGACCACGATGCTCCAGCACATGCGCGACAACGAGATCCGCTACGGGCTCCAGACCATGTGCGAGGGCGGCGGCATGGCCAACGCCACGATCGTCGAGCTGGTCTGAGGAAAACGTCTCGCCCGCTCCGGGCGGGCCGCCTAGGGTGCCCACCGTGACGACGATCGAGCGCGCCCCCGACTGGTCCGGCGAGCAGTGGCAGACGCGGGCCCGGGCCTGGGTCGACGAGCAGGTGACCCGGGCCGGCCGGCAGGTGACCGGGCAGGTGGAGGCCCGGGTCCGTCCGTGGTCGCTGGTGTGGCGGGTGCCCACCGACGGCGGTCCGGTCTGGTTCAAGGCGAACAACCCGGGGACGGCCCACGAGGCCGTCCTGGTCGCCGCGCTGTCCCGGCTCGCCCCGCAGCGGGTGCTGACACCGATCGCGGTGGACCCGCAGGAGGGCTGGTCGTTGCTGCCCGACGGCGGCGAGTCGTTGCGTGACGTGCTGGGGCGCGACCCGGACCTGAAGCACTGGGAGCGGGCGCTGCCCGGGTACGCCGAGCTCCAGAGGGCAACCGCGTCGCAGGTGGACGAGCTGGTAGTCCTCGGCGTACCGGACCACCGCCCCGAGGTGCTCGCCGGTCTGTTCGCCGACCTGCTCGACGATCACGAGTCGCTGCGGATCGGGAGCGAGGGCGGGCTCAGCGTCGAGGCGTACGACCGGCTGCGGGCGGAGCTGCCGTCGTACGCCGAGCGGTGCCGGCGGCTCGCCGACATCGGCATCCCGGCCACGCTGCAGCACGACGACCTGCACGACGGCAACGTCTTCGCGGGGTCGGACGGGTACCGCTTCTTCGACTGGGGGGACGCCTCGGTGGCGCACCCGTTCGGCACGCTGCTGGTGACGCTGCGCTCCATCCGGTACGCCGACGAGCTGTCGGCCGACGACGCGCGGCTGGCCCGGCTGCGGGACGCCTACCTGGAGGCGTGGACCGACCGGTACGACAGGCGGACCCTCGTCGAGGCCGCCGACCTGGCGATCGCGCTGGGCGCGGTGAGCCGGTCGCTGTCTTGGCGCCGAGCCCTCGACACGGCCGATCCGGCGCGCGCCGAGTACGCCGACGCGGTTCCCGGCTGGCTGGAGGAGCTGCTGGGGGTCTGAACCGGCCGGAGGCCCCGCCGATGTCGGACAGCCGGTGCGACCCCGGACGTGGAACTTCCAAAAGTTGCCCGTGACCCACGTCACTCCCGTCGGGGAGGTCGTTGGGCAGGTCATGGACGTCTTCTCCCGAACGTTCCTCCCGGCCGCCGCCGAGGCCGGCCTCGCCGTGCAGACCCTCAGCCGGCACATGCCTGTCTTCCGTCGCTGCGTCGGCTCCGGTGACGCCACCATCCTGGTCACCCGGTGCAGTCGCCCCGACCGCCCGGTCACCGGCGACTACCTTCTGCTGCTCACCCATCGGCGGCTGGTGGTGACCCAGCAGACCCGCCTGCTGCACCGGCTGCGCCTGCACCTCAACACCGAGCTGCGCGAGCTGAGCAACGTCACCTGGAGCCCCGACCCGCGGCTGCACTCGGTCGAGTTGGCCGCCACCGCGATCGACGGGATCCGGGAACGGTTCCTGATCCGTACGACCCACCCGAAGCGGGTGTGGCAGCTCGACGCGCTGCTGAACCACGCGTTCCGGACCCGCCTGCGGACGCCCCGCGAGCGGATCGTCGCGACCATCAGCGACACACCGGCGACCGCCCGACCGGGCGTGTTCCGTCCCGCCGTGGCGCGCTGACGCCACACCGCGCGGGCCTTTACGAAACTCGAACACGTACCGATCGCGTCGACGCCACGGGTCGGCAATCATGGGCCGGTGACAGTCGACCCGCCGCACCGCGGGCTCGTCCTCGTGGTCGAGGACGAGCCGGCCATCGCCGACCTGGTCCGGCTGTACCTCACCCGGGACGGGTTCGGCGTACACCTGGAGCGTGACGGCTCGGCCGGCCTGTCCGCCGCCCGCCGGCTGCGCCCGGTGGCCTGCGTCCTGGACATCGCCCTGCCCGGCCTGCCCGGCACGGAGATCTGCCGGCGGCTGCGGGAGGCCGGCGACTGGACGCCTGTCATCTTCCTCACCGCCCGCGACGACGAGGTCGACCGGATCGTCGGCCTGGAGTTGGGCGCCGACGACTACGTGACCAAGCCGTTCAGCCCCCGTGAGCTGGTCGCCCGGGTGCGTGCGGTGCTGCGCCGCTCCGCCGGCGGCCCGGAGGGCGCGGACCGGCCGCGCGTCGTCGGCCCGGTGACCCTCGACCCGGCCCGCCGGACGGTCACCGCCGCCGGCGCGCCGGTGCAGCTCACCTCCACCGAATTCGACCTGCTGGCGCATCTGATGGCCCGGCCCGGGCGGGTCTTCACCCGTGAGGAGCTGCTGGCCGGGGTGTGGGGTTACGCCGCGCACGCCGGCACCCGCACCGTCGACGTGCACGTCGCCCAGGTACGCGCGAAGCTCGGCCCGGCCAGCGTCATCCGGACCCATCGCGGCGTGGGGTACGCCGTCGATGCCTGAACACCCCGGCCGCGCCCAGTCCCCGACCATGACCCTGCCCGTGGTCGGTGCCGGCCCGCCGCCCGCGCCCCGGCGCAGCCGGTTCGGCCGGACGTTGACCGCCCGCGCGGTGCTTGTCACCTGCGCGGTGGCGCTGGTGTCGGTGCTGGTCACCGCGATCGTCGCGGTGCCGCTGGCGATCCGTGGCGCTGAGCGCCGCGACCAGGAGGCGCTCGCCGCACAGGCCCGGCTCGCCGCCGAGGTGCTGCGGACCCGGCTGGACCGTGGTCGTACGGCCGACGAGGAGCGGCTCATCCAGCAACTCCGCAACCAGGGCATCGACGCGTACCTGATCCGGCGCGGGGCGGTCGACCGGCCGGGTCTGCCGCCCCGGGTGGTGCAGCGGATCGAGCAGGGCCGCAACGTGTCGGCCCGCCGCGCGGTCAACGGCCGGCGTGCCCTGGTCGAGGGCCGGGCGCTGCCGGGCGGCAACGGAGTGGTGCTCTCCCGCCCGTCGGCGAACGGGCTGTGGGCACAGGTGCTGCGCAGCCTCTGGCTGCCGCTGCTGGCGGGGCTGGCCGCCGGCGTGGTGGCCGGTCTGCTGCTGGCCCGCCGCCTGGCCCGTCCGATCCGTGTCGCGGCGACCGCCGCCGCCCGGCTGCGCGCCGGTGACCGCGCGGTGCGGGTGCCGGTCGAGCCGCCGGACGAGGTCGCCGACCTGGCCGAGGCGCTGAACGGCTTGGCCGCCGCCCTGGCCACCAGCGAGGGCCGGCAGCGGGAGTTCCTGCTCTCCGTCTCGCACGAGCTGCGGACCCCGCTGACCGCGATCCGGGGGTACGCCGAGGCGCTCGCCGACGGCGTGCTCGGCGCGGACGACACGGTCGACACCGGTCGGACGATGCTGGCCGAGGCGCAACACCTGGACCGGCTGATCGGTGACCTGCTGGCGCTGGCCCGGCTGGAGGCCGCCGACTTCCCCCTCGAACCGGTGTCGGTGGACCTGACCCGGCTGGCCGCGGACGCCGAGCCGACCTGGGCCGGCAGGTGCGCGGCGGTGGGTGTGCCGTTCCGCGTGGAGACGCCGGGTCAGCCGGTGCCCGCGTACACCGATCCGGGTCGGATCCGGCAGGTGGTGGACGGGCTGCTGGAGAACGCGCTGCGGGTCGTACCCCCGGGTGCGCCGGTGGTGCTCGCGGTCCGGCCGGTCGGTGCGGACCCGGCCGCCGGCGGTGTGCTGGAGGTCCGCGACGGCGGACCCGGCTTCACCGACGACGACCTGGCGGTGGCGTTCGAGCGGGGCGCGCTGCACGAGCGGTACCGGGGGGTGCGCAAGGTGGGCAGCGGGCTCGGGTTGGCGCTGGCCGCCGGGCTGGTCCGCCGGCTCGGCGGGGAGATCGTCGTCGGCCACGCCCCGGAGGGCGGCGCGGCCTTCGCGGTCCGGCTGCCCGGTGATCCTTACCTGGCCCGAACATCGGCCTGACGCTGCGCTCGTGGACCCGGGGCAGGCTGGGGGCTCCACGGACGAGAGGAACAGTCATGCCACGTTGGGGTTTCGCCACCGGCACCACGGCTCTGCTCGCGGCGGTCGCGCTCGGCGTCAGCGGCTGCGGTGCGGCCGAGGTGGCCAGCCAGCCTGCCCGGGACGCCGCCGTCGACGTCGCCGCGGCGATGGGGGTGGAGGGTCAGGCGTTGGCCGCGATGGGCTTCGACGCCGACGACCTGGACGTACTGACCGTCGCCGCACCGGCCACCCCGACGCCCGGCGCCTCCCCCACCGCCCAGGACAAGGCCAAGCAGAAGCGCGGCGAGGAGTGGCGCAAGCGCCGCCAGGCCCGCGTGCTGCTGCGCAGGAACACCCTGCACGGTGAGGCGGTGGTGAAGACGAAGGACGGCGGTACGCAGACCGTCGCCGTGCAGCGCGGCGAGGTGACCGCTATCGACGGCGACTCGATGACCGTCAAGTCCACCGACGGCTTCACCATGACCTGGACCTTCGGCGACGACCTGCGGGTCGTCGAGCGTCGGGCCACCGTGCAGGCCAGTGACGTCAAGGTCGGTACGACGCTCGGTGTCGCCGGGGCGAAGGACGGCGACAAGGGCGCGGCCCGACTCATCCTCATCCCCCGCGCCAAGTGAGGAAAGGGGGCCCTGGCCGACGCCAGGGCCCCTTCCTGGCGTCAGTAGACGCGCGAGCCGATGAAGTCGTCGTGGCCGTAGCCGACCGGGTTGGCGGCGGTACGGGCCTCGAACGACCACTGCTGCCGGGTGCTGCCGGAACAACTCGCCAACCGCAGGCGGGGGCTGCCCAGCAACGGGTTGTCGAACGCCACGCAGAGGTTGCTGGCGGCGGCCGGCTTGATCTGGTTACCGACGAAGACGAACTGCTGTGCGCCGGTGCCGTTGCAGTCGTAGATGTTGACAGCGGTGCCGGCGGTCATCGAGCTGTTGGAGACGTCCAGGCAACGGTCGTGGGACAACTCCGAGTGCAGTGAGCGCCGCGTCGAGTCGTACCAGAAGCCCTGGTTACGACCACCGTGACAGGAGTACGGCTGCTGGACGGTGCCGTTGCGGGAGTCGTACCCCTTGCCGTCGACACAGGTGCCGGTGGCCAGGTTGCGCAACTGCCTGAAGTCGAGCAGGCCCGGGTAGAGCACACCGCTGCCGGTGCTGGCCGGGTCGACGCAGCTGGCCCGCTGCTGCCCGGAGTTCCAGAACTGGGTGACGCACTGGGCGAACATGCCGTGGCCCCGGGCGTTGGGGTGGAACGACTGCCGGGCGGCGTTCTCGTTCCAGATCCCGACCTCGATGTAGAGGCCACGGACCGAGGTGTTGTCGGTGCACACCTCGTGGCCGTGGAAGAGTCGGCTGGCGTCGAGGTAGCGGGTGCCGGTTGCGGTGGCCGCGGCGCGCAGCGCCGACTCGAACATCGGTACCGCCTTGTTCCGGGCGAAGGCCGCGTCGGCGAGGTAGAGCAGACAGCCGCCGGAGTACCAACCGGGGAAGTTCGGGTTGTCCTCGACGTCGGGGCTGCCCGGGCTCGGGTACGACATGAGCACCAGCTCGTAGTCCGAGCGCAGGTAGCCGGCGTTGGTCATGGTCTGCCGGATGTCGTTGAGCGCGTCGGTCACGGCCTGGCGGCTGCCGTCGGTGCGGATCGTCCACTGGTCGGTGTAGGTGGGGTAGCAGGCGCCCTGGAAGAAGACCCGGCGGATGGCGCAGTCGGTGGCGACCGGGCCGAACTGGATGGTGCCGTCGCCGTTCGCGCCGACCACGACCCAGATCAGCTTCACGTGCGTGTTACGGGCCTTGATGCCCAGGTAGTCGCCCTGGTTGAGTTCGTTGTGCTGGGTCGGGCCGCCGGCGATCAGGTTCCACGGTGTGGCGCCGGAGCAGGCCAGGTTGTATTGCGTGTCCGACGGGATGCCGGTCCGGAACACCGCCTGGTCGTACGAGCGGTCGCACCAGTTGCCGTCCTGGTGGGTGCCGGGGACGTAGTTGCCGACCCCCTCGCCGGAGATCTCGCTGTCGCCCATGGTGATCAGCGCGGTGCGGCGTTGGTCGATCGGGCGGATCGCGGGGCTGCCGTAGAGGGCGGTGGCCTCGGCGGCACGGACTGCTTCGAGGTTGGCGGGGAGTGGTTGGACGGCTGGTCGGTCGGCGGCGGTTGCGGGGGCGGCCGGTCCGGCGAGCATCGGCAGGACGAGAGCGGCGACGGCGACGGCGACGGTGATGGCCCGTCGTCGGGTCGCGCGTTCGGGCCTGGCGGGGGTGGCAGGCATCGACGCACTCCTTTCGGCTCAATCGCGGGATGTCGATTGAGTTACCAGACGGTAACGTGCCGATCAGCAGATGTGAATGCGCCTCGGATCCTTGCGCGCGGGATGCGGAACCGCCCGGATCAGACGATCCGGGCGGCGCGGCGATGCCTTCCTGACGGTGCGGTCAGCGGCCGGGCGGCAGCGCGTAGCCGACGTAGTCGCGGAACTCCAGCCGCCAGCCGGCCGGAACCAGCTTGGCGCAGGCCGGCCTGCTGCCGGTGCAGACGATGGCGTCCACCGAGGCCGGGTCGGCCGGAGGTCGTTCGGGCAGCACCGACTGCAACGCCACCAGCTCCGGCGAGCCCCCGTCGGGCTGCCGCAGCAGCAGCCACCACGGGTACTCCCAGTTGTCGTTCTGCTGTACCAGCCCGATCCGGCGGGCGCCGCTGTCGCGCACCGACGCCGCGGCCCACCGGAACTCGTCGGCCCACTGTGGCCGCCGCAGGAACCGGGTGTCCCAGTCCGAGGTGGTGAAGACCGAGCCGGCGCCGACGAGCCGACGCGGGAAGCCGTACGACAGGGCGAGCACCCCGGCCAGCGCCGAGGTGGCCAGCACGGTGACCGCCGCCAGCGTGGCCACCGACCGCCGTGCCGCCACCCCGGCCGTCGCTCGGGCGTGGCGACGGAGCAGCGCGTCCAGCCAGAGCCCGGCCAGCGGCACGGCGAGCACGAGAGCGTAGAGGATCAGCCGGTTGCCCCACGGCTGCCACTTGATCATCGCGGTGTGCAGCAGGACGGTGGCCAGCGTCACCACCGCGTACGCGCGCAGCGGCCCGGCCTGCCCGGAGTCGATCCGGCGGGGCCGGGCCAGCGCGACGGCCACGCCGATCAACGCCAGCGCCCCGGCGATCGGGAATGCCACCCGGTCCTCGTCCGGATACCAGGCGGGCTCGGGGAAGATCTCCCGACCGAAGGTGATCGCCCGGTCCTGCGGGTCGACGCCGATGGCGTCCGCGCCGCCGATGATCGCCTCCGCCCCGGCGCGACGCAGCGGCGCCAACGGGGTGTCGAACGCGGTGTGCCCGATCCGCAGCGCGTTGACCAGCACCGACGCCGGATCGTGCCGTTCCATCGGGATGGACTCGCGCAACCGGGGCGGTCCCAGCGGGTGCCCGAACTCGGCGGTCACCCGGGCCAGGAACGGACCGACGACCATGGCGGCGACCAGCAGGATCAGTACCGAACCGCCGACCGTACGGGCCACGCCGCCGGCCCGCGCCGGACCGGCCGGTGCTCGGTCGGCCAGGACCAGGCGGAGCTGGGCCAGACCCCAGAGGACCAGCAGCGGGCCCACCGCGATCAGGCCGCTGGTCTTCGTCACCGCGGTCAGACCGGTGGCGGCTCCGAGTGCGAGCAGCGTGCCCCAGCCGGTCCGTCGGCGCAGCCCGTCGAGCACGAGGGTCGCCGCGCAGGCCACCCACGCCGCGCAGACCAGGTCGGTCTGCGTGCTGGTCGCCTGGAGGGCCACCATCGGCGTGCTCGCCAGCACGAACGCGGTGAGCAGCTGGGCCCGCCGGCCACCGCCGAGCTGCGCGGTGATCCGCGCGACCACCAGCAGGCAGAGCACCCCGGCGGCCCACTGCACCAGGTTGTGCAGCGCGTCCCCGCCGGTGAGCAGGCGCAAATGCAGCAGCAGGTATTCGGCGCCCGGCGGGATGGTCACCTGCCGGTGGATGGCGGTGGGCCAGAAGTCCAGGTTTCCCTGGGCGACCCAGTGCTCCACCTTCGGCAGGTGGTACGTCTGCGAGTCGAAGTTGTTCGGCTCGGCCAGCAGCGCGATCAGCAGCTCCACCAGGACCAGCCCGGCGACCGCGCCGGCGAGCAGCCGTTCACCCCGGCCGGCCGTACGCCAGGCGTCGACCGCCACCGCGAGCAGCCCGGCGGGCGACCGGTCGGTCCGGGTCGGCGCGGGCGCGTCCTCGGCGGCGACCGGGGTGGGTGTGTCGGGTCCACCGCCGGAGGCCACGGCACCGACCGGCACCGGCCGGGGTGCGGCGGTGGGTGGCGGCACGACGTCGTTCGTCCGGCGCCACCGCAACCCGGCGGCGGTCGCGGCGACGGCCAGGAAGAGCAGCCAGGCGATGGTGAACGCCGCCCGGTTCAGCGCGTGCAGTGCGCCGAGCACCTCGACGACGAGCACCGCGTACGCTCCGGTGAGCAGGGCGGCGCGTACCACGGCCAGTCGCAGTGGAGCCACCGCACCGACCCCGCGCGGCCTCGTCGCGACGGTGAGCAGGAGCACCGAGGCGGCGGGAACCGCCGCGAGCAGGGAGCCGGCAGCCGACATGGCCGGAAGTAAACACCATCCGTCTGAGTCCGCCACGCCGACCGTCCGACGATGGCGGCCGGCGTCGAGCTGACCAGCCAGGCTAGGCTATGCCCGACGTGTTGTCGCCACCGTGGAGATTCCCGTGAAGCTCTCGATCCTCATGCCGGTCTACAACGAGGAAGAACGCATCGCGGATGCCCTCAAGCAGGCATTGGCGGTGGACTATCCCTGCGAGATCGAACTGGTCGTTGTCGACGACGGCAGCCGGGACGGCACAGGTGAGATCCTCGGTCGCGCCGACGACGCTCGCCTGCGGGTCATCACCCACCAGCGCAACGCCGGCAAGGGCGCGGCCATCAAGACCGCGGTGGACAGCGCCGAGGGCGACTACATGGTCATCCTCGACGCCGACCTGGAGTACGACCCGCAGGACATCCCCAAACTGCTCGACCCGGTGCTCGACGGGCGCGCGACAGTGGTCTACGGAAATCGCACCTTCGGCAGCCACAGCGCCTACAGCTTCTGGTACGTGATGGGCAACAAGGGCGTCACGATGGCGGCCAATGTGCTGTTCAACTCGTACATCGGTGATCTGGAGACCTGCTTCAAGCTGATGCCGGTGGCGCTCTACCGGTCGCTGGGGGTGCGCTCGCGTGGCTTCGGCATGGAGGCCGAGGTGACCGGCAAGCTGCTGCGCCGCCGCATCCGCCCGTACGAGGTGCCGATCAGCTACCGGGCCCGTGGCCGCGAAGAGGGCAAGAAGATCACGTGGAAGGACGGCGTCGAGGCGATCTGGATCCTCGGTCGCGAACGCGCCCGCCGCCGTCCCGCCGTCTCATCGTCGAACTGATCCCAGGAACGCGTCAAGCGACCGCCGCAGACCCTCGGCGTCGAGGCCGTGCCACCGGGCGTGGTCGGCGGGATCGCCGTACCGTCGCAGGTCGGCCCGGCCCACCCCGAGGGTGAGCAGCCGGTGCGGCACATCCGCGAGCGCCCGGCCGACGACCGCGCTCGACGTCCCCGCGAGGTACGGCTCGACCAGCACCACCTCCGTAGCGGCGAGCGCGCGCAGCCCGGCCACGTCGAACGGGCGGGGCGTGTGGGTGTACGCCACAGTCACGTCCAGCCCCTCGGTCGCCGCCAGTGTGGGATCGAGCATCGGCCCGACGGCCACCACGAGCGGCGCGTCCACCCCGCCCCGCCGCAGCACCCGCAGCCGGTCGGCGTCCGGGTACGCCTGGGCGTTGCGCTGCTCGCCGAGCCGTAGGTAGACCGGGTCGTCGGTGGCCGCGGCGGCCCGGAGCAGCGGCGCCACCTCATCCGGGTGGCCGGGCACCCGCACCGTCCACGCGCCGCCGAGGGAGTCGAAGAGCGCCACGTCCCCGGGCGACTGGTGGGTCCGGCCCTCCCGCGACCCGTCGTACGACGCGCCGATGCTGACCAGCACCGCGCCGACGCCCTGGTGGTCCAGGTCCAGCTTGATCTGCTCGTACGTCCGGTCGACCAGGAACGTCGCGTACGAGTGCGCGATCGGGCGCAGTCCGGTCAGGGCGAGCCCGCCGGCCACGCCGATCATGAGTTGTTCCCGGATGCCGACGTTGAGCACCCGGTCCGGGTGTCGGGCGCCGGCCGGCGCGAACTGGCTGGCCGAGATGTCGGCAAGCACGAGGGCGGTGCGGGGGTCCTCGTCGAGCAGCGCGGTGGTGGTGTCGATGAAGGCGGCACGCATGGCGGTCATCCCTTGCTCTCGACGCGGGCGACGACGACGTGCGGCCGGCCCGGCCGGTGTCCGGTCAGGGCCACGTACAGGTCGGTGTGGTCCCGGCCGTCGACCGTGTCGGCGGTCCAGCCGTTCACGGTGAACCGGCTGGCGATTCCGCCCGCCCAGCCGTGGGTGGTCGACGAGTTGTCGACCACGATCGCGGTGAGGTTCCCCAGGCCTGTCGCGCCGGCGTACGCGATGGCCTCGTGGTTGGAGCCCTCGTCCAGTTCGGCGTCGCCGAGCAGCACGTACACCCGGGGTGTGAGGAGGCCCTGGGCCCGCAGCCCGAGTGCGGTGCCGACGCCCAGACCGAGCCCGTGGCCCAGGGAGCCGGAGCCGATCTCGACCCCCGGCACGAGCATCCGGTCCGGGTGGTGGCCGAGTCGGCTCTCCGGGCCGGCGAGGTCGTCGAGCCAGTCGTCCGGGATGAAGCCGTGCGCGGCGAGCACCGCGTAGTAGGCGACCGGCCCGTGCCCCTTGGAGAGCAGGAACCGGTCCCGCTCCGGATCGTCGGCGGTCTCCGGGGTGATCCGCAGGACCCGGTTGTAGAGCACCTGGAGCACGTCGATGGTGGAGTGGGCGCTTGGTGCGTGCTTCTCGTCGCCCGTCAGCCGGCGGATCAGCGTGGGGAGCGCGGCGGTGCTGTCGGTGGTGAGTGTGGTGGCCATGCCACTACCCTCTAACTTGAAGCGCGCTTCAACTCAAGGACCGGGTGATGACGGATTTGTTGACGATCGGCGAGTTGTCCGTCCGGTCGGGCGTGGCGCCGTCCGCGCTGCGCTACTACGAGCGGCTCGGGCTGATCCGCGCCGACCGCACCGGCGGCAACCAGCGCCGGTACGCCCGCGCCGAGCTGCGGCGGGTCGCCTTCATCCGGATCTCGCAGCAGGTCGGCGTCTCGCTGGACGAGATCCGGGCCGCGCTGGAGTCACTGCCGGGGGGCCGCACGCCCAGCCCACAGGACTGGGAACGGCTCTCCGCGAACTGGCGGGGCCGGCTGGACGAGAGGATCCGGCTGCTCACCAAGCTCCGCGACGACCTGGACGGCTGCATCGGCTGCGGCTGCCTGTCCCTGCAACGCTGCACGCTCAACAACCCGGGGGACGCCCTGGCCGGCGAGGGGCCGGGCGCGCGCCTGATGCTGCCCCGGCCAGCGTCACCCGACGGTGAGTAGCACCTTGCCGATGTGATCGTTCGACTCGACCAGCCGGTGAGCCTGCGCCGCCTCGGCCATCGTCAGCCGCCGGTCCACCACCGGGCGGATCGTGCCGGCTTCGACCAACGGCCACACCTCGTCGCGTACGCCCCGGACGATCTCCGCCTTCTCGGGCAGCGGACGGGACCGCAACGCGGTCGCCGCGACGAGCGCCCGCTTGGCCAGCAGCGCCCCGAGATCCAGCTCGGCCCTGCGCCCACCCTGCATCCCGATCACCACGAGCCGGCCGCCGGTGGCCAGCGCGGCGACGTTGCGGCCGAGATAGGAGGCGCCAATGATGTCGAGGATCACGTCCGCGCCGTGGCCGTCGGTGGCCTGCCGGACCTCCTCGACGAAGTCCTGCTTGCGGTAGTCGATAGTCACCGCCGCGCCCAGCTCGTGCAGCCGGGGATGCTTCGCCGCCCGCGCGGTCGTCAGGACCGTCGCGCCGAGCGCCGCCCCGAACTGGATCGCGAACGTGCCGATCCCGCTGCCCCCGCCGTGCACCAGCAGCCGGTCACCTGAGCCGAGCCGGCCCACGCCGACCACGTTCGACCAGACCGTGCAGGCCACCTCCGGCAGCGCCGCGGCGTCGACCAGGTCGACACCCGCCGGCACCGGCAGCAACTGCCCGGCCGGTACGGCCACCTTCTCGGCGTACCCGCCACCGGCCAGCAGCGCACACACCTCCTGCCCGACGGTCCAACCGTTCACCTCCGGCCCGACCGCGCTGATCACCCCTGAGCACTCCATTCCGGGATACTCGGGCGCGCCCGGCGGTGGCGGGTAGTGACCCTGCCGTTGCAGCAGGTCCGCGCGGTTGACCCCGGCGGCCCGTACGTCCACCACCACCTCACCGGGGCCGGGCTCCGGGTCGGGCACCTCCGCCCAGACCAGCGCGTCGGGACCACCGGGCTGTGGAATCGTGATGGCTCGCATGGGCCCAGTCTTACCCAATGTCGCCCCCCACCGCAGGCGCACCCCATGGCCCACTGTGGACCGGCCGGACCGCCTGGTCACCGCATCGGGGAGGGACGGCGGGCCGCCTGGAGCGGGCCGTGGCAGACTATGCGTGGCCGTACACCTGCGGGTGCCGGCCCGGGAGGGTTCGCCTAGTGGCCGATGGCGCTGGTCTTGAAAACCGGTAAGGCAGCGATGTCTTCGTGGGTTCGAATCCCACACCCTCCGCATCTATGATCCGGGCATGATCAAAGTGGTCTTCTTCGATGTCGGCGGGACGATCCTGGACGAGTCCCGCGAGTTCGGGACCTGGGCTGACTGGCTCGGCGTCCCGCGGCACACGTTCTCGGCGGTCTTCGGTGCCGTGATCGCCCGGGGCCTGGACTACCGGGAGACGTTCCGGACCTTCCGGCCCGATTTCGACCTCCCGGCCGAGCTTGAGCGCCGGGCGGCCGCCGGCAGGCCGGAGCTGTTCGGCGAAGAGGACCTCTACCCGGATGCCCGAGCGTGCCTGACCGCCCTGAAGGACCAGGGCCTGTTCGTCGGCCTGGCCGGCAACCAGCCGGCTCGTGCCGAGGGCATCCTGCGCGACCTCGACCTCTCCGTGGACATGATCGGGACGTCGGACGGTTGGGGCGTGGCGAAGCCGGCGCCGGCCTTCTTCGAGCGGGTCATCCGCGAGGGCGGTGGCGACGCGTCGTCGATCCTGTACGTCGGCGACCGGCCCGACAACGACGCGCGCCCGGCCATGGAGGCCGGTATGAGGGCGTGCCTGATCCGGCGCGGTCCGTGGGGTCACATCCTCGACATGCCGGCCGTGTCGCAGCGGTGCCTGTTCCGCATCAACGTGCTGGACGAACTCCCGAGCCTGGTAGCGAAGCACAACGCGGGCGGCTAGCTCAGTCCGCCTCGTCCCGCCGGTTCTCCCGGATCGTCTCGTCGGCCAGGCGTTCGACCGCACGCCGGCGTTCCTCGGCGATTGCCTGTTCGTTCGGCTTCCGGAGCGCGCTGAAGACGGCGACCAGGAAATCCCGCCAGATCCGTGCCAAGAATTCCCCCCGTGGAACGTTGCAGGGTGACAACGATAGCGCTCCCGGCGTGACTGCGGACACCCCAGGCTTCCGGTCTCTCATCGCCCGAGATGGGGGTATGAAGGGGCAGGTATCTCCGCACACCGGAAGGACGCGTACCGATGACCCTGGAACGACCCATTGCCCCGGACCCCTACGAGCTGCTGCCGACGGTGCCCTCGTTCACGCTGGCCAGCGACGACGTGCAGAACGGCGAGCCGATGGACGCCCGGCACGCGCACGGCAGCACCGGTGGTGAGAACGTCTCCCCGCAGTTGACCTGGTCCGACTTCCCCGCCGAGACCAGGAGCTTCACGGTTACCTGCTACGACCCCGACGCGCCGACCGGCAGCGGCTTCTGGCACTGGGTGCTGGTGAACGTGCCGGTCGACGTCACCCAGCTGCCCAGCGGTGCGGGCGGCGCGGCGGGCACCGACCTCGGTGGGGCCTTCTCGGTCCGCAACGACTACGGCGAGCAGGGCTACGGCGGCGCGGCGCCACCGCCCGGTGACCGCCCGCACCGGTACGTCTTCGCGGTGCACGCCCTGGACGTGGACCGCCTGGATGTGACCCCCGACGCGAGCCCCGCGTACGTCGGCTTCAACCTGACCTTCCACACCCTGGCGAGAGCGGTGATCCGCCCGACGTACCAGATCAAGGAGTGACCCGTACCTCGCGATCTTGCACTTCCCTCTGAAAGGGCGAGTGCAAGATCGCGGGGGTGTGAGGTCAGGAGGGGACTCGGGCCACGGCGAAGACGGACTGGCCGAACGGGGGGCGGATGCGCTGCTCGGCGGCCTTGGTGGCGGGCAGTACGAGGGTGTCGTACACCTTGACCATCGGGCCCTCCTTCGGCATCAGCCGGAAGACCTTGGTGGCCATGAAGTAGCCGATCAGTCCCAGCGCGTTCGCGTAGTGGATCTTCTCCACCGTCAGGTCGGCCTCGGTCATCGCCGCCTGGAGGGTCTTCTTCGTGTACCGGCGGACGTGCCCGGTGGCGATGTCGGCCGGGCTCATCGCGAACTCGAACGCCGGCACGATGATGATCACGGCGCCGCCGGGGCGGACCAGGTCGCGCATGCTGCGCAGCGCGCCCACGTGGTCATCGATGTGCTCCAGCACGTTGTACGAGACCGCGGCGCTGTAGTTGCCCCGGTCCTCGTGCGGCAGCAGCATCTGCCGGACATCGATGCTCGGCTGGTCGGCGAGGCGCTCCTTGAGCTGCACCAGCCGGTCCGGGTCGGCCTCGGTGGCGGTGAACCGGGGCAGCCGCTGTGACCATTCCAGCGCGTAGTCACCGAGACCGCTGCCGATCTCGATCGGGTCGTCGCCGAGGTACGGCACCGCCAGTTCGACGAACCAGCGACGGTGGTTGACAGCTGTCGCCAGGCCCTCCAGCACCTCGGACTGGACGCGCTGATCCCCAGTGATTTCTGCCATACGTCGATTCCTCACGATATGAACTCGACCCGTGCCTGGACCGACAGAGTGAATCATCCACTGGGACGGCAGAAGAATCGGGGCATCGGGGTAGCCGAATTGTGGTCGGGGGGTGGGCACGTGATCGGCGGTCGGCGAACCCGGCACATAGTACGGCAGTACCCCGAAACATGTCACGGCAGCGCCATACGCTGGCTACCCTACGAATTGTCATGACTACTCCTGAACCGGACGCGCCCGGCAACGGTCCGGCCGTGCCCGGCGAGGGTTCGGCCACGCCCGGCGACGTGGACGCTTCGTTGCGCCGCAAGGGAAAGCGGACCGACGTGCTCGCGGTGCTGAGCTTCGTGGCGCTCGGCTTCTGGGTGACCGGGCGGCTCTGGTTGGACCCGGGCAGCGGGGTGCGGGACAACCGCTCCGACCAGTCGCAGTTCGAATGGATGATGGCGCACGGTGCACGGGTCGTTACGCCTTTCGCTTATCCGTTCCATTCGGACCGGATGAACGTGCCGGACGGCGTGAACCTGATGGCGAATACGTCCGTATTATCCATTTCATTGCCAATGACGCCGGTCACCCTGCTGATCGGGCCGCGAGCGAGCTTCCTGGCCTTTCTCACAGTCGGAATGATTGCCACCGCCACCGCTTGGTACTTCCTGCTGTCCCGGGTCGTGATCGGCGCCCGAGGGCCGGCCTGGCTGGGCGCCGGCTTCTGCGCGTTCGCGCCGGCCATGGTGTCGCACGCCAATGGGCATCCGAACATCGTGTCCCAGTTCGTCGTCCCCTTGATCATTTGGCGCACGCTGCGTCTCGGCGAGCCGGGACGCTGGCTCCGCAACGGCGTCCTGCTCGCGCTGGTGATCGTCTGGCAGGCGTTCCTCAACCTGGAGATCCTGCTGATGACCGCGATCGGTCTCGGCGTGGTCGTCGGCGTCCTCGCCCTCGGTCGCCCGGCGCTGCGGTCCCGGGCCCGGCCGTTCCTCGCCGGGCTCGCCGTCGCCGCAGTGGTCGCGGGTGTGCTGTTGGCGTACCCGCTGTACGTGCAGTTCTTCGGCCCGGGCGCCTACTCCGGGCTGTCCCGCCTGATCCGCGGCTACTCCAGCGACCTCGCCTCGTTCGTCGCGTACTCCCGGGAGTCCCTCGCCGGCAGCCCGCGTACGGCGGCGGGCCTGGCCAAGAACCCCACCGAGGAGAACAGCTTCTTCGGCTGGGCGCTGGTGGTGCTGGTGATCGCCCTGGTCTGGTGGATGCGCCGGTCGATCGTGGTGCTCGCGCTTGGCGCGCTCGGGCTGCTCTTCACGGTGCTGTCCCTGGGCCGGGAGGTCCGCTTCGACGGTCGGGGCACCGGGGTGCCGGCCCCCTGGGCGGCGCTGGAGAACCTGCCGATCCTGCACTCGGTGGTGCCGACCCGGTGGGCGTTGGCGATCACTCCGATCGTCGGGGTGCTGCTCGCCTACGGCGCCGAGCGCGCCCGCGAGCTGTCCCGGGCGCATCCGGCGGCCCGGCCGCAGATCCGCTTCGCCACCGCCGCCGTGCTCACGATGGCCCTGCTGCCCATCCTGCCCACCCCGCTGCCCGTGGTGGACCTCGACCCGGTCCCGAGGTTCGTGACCAGTGGGGCCTGGCGGCCCTATGTGGCCGGTGGGCGCAGCGTGGTGACCCTGCCGCTGCCGGACACCAACTACGCGGAGCCGCTGCGCTGGTCCGCGGTGACCCGGCTGGACATGCCGCTTGCCCGCGGCTACTTCCTCGGCCCGGACACCCGACCCAACGCGGAGGCGCCGAAGGTCGCGCTGTTCGGTGCGCCGCCCCGCCCCACCAGCAGCTTCTTCGCCACCATCCGGCGCACCGGGGCGGTGCCGCCGATCACCCCGCAGAGCCGGGTCAAGGCCGTGGACGACCTGCGCTACTGGCGGGCCGGGGTGGTCATCCTCGGGCCGCACGAGCACAACGAGGCGCTGCGTCGGGGGATGACCGAGCTGACCGGGATCCAGCCGGTCTTCACCGGCGGCGTGTGGGTGTGGGACGTGCGGCCGTTGACCGACTGACCGAGGGTCAGCCCTGGCGGACGCAGCAGCCCTGGCACACCTTCGGGCTGGGCAGCGTGAACGCGAGGCAGCAGGTGCGTCGCTGCACGCTCGGCTCGCCGGTCGGCCCGGGCACCAGCTCGACCAGGTCGGCCAGGTCGAGCGCGCCGAGCAGCGTGTCGATGCTCTGCACCGTCGAGCCGGGCAGCCCGTCCGCCGCGCGCAGGATGCCGTGCGCGATGCCGGAGGCCACCGATCCGAGCAGCGTGCGGGTGCCCACCCGGACCTCCGCCTGGATCGCCGTGATCAGCGGGGCCAGGTGGGCGTCGAGCAGGGAGGCCCGCAACACGGCCAGCAACTCGGCCTCGTCGGCGACGACGCGGACCTCGGGCAGGCCGGCGAGCGCCAGCGGGTCGTTCGGCAGCACCGCCACGGTGGTGCCGCGGCGCAGGCCCAGGGTGAGCAACGGCCGGTGGTCCTCGAAGTGGATCAGCACGTCGGTCGGGTCGAGCAGGGGAACCCGGCGGGCCGAGGCCCAGCCGAGGACGACCGGAAGGGCCGTCCAGTAGCTGTACGACTTCCAGGCCAGCGCCGCGCAGGCGTGCGGGGTGCCGCCCCAGCGGACGGCGGCGGCGCGTAGCAGCTCCGGCAGCCGGGTGCCGTCGATCAGAGTGGTGGCGGGCGCCCAGCCGAACTCATCGTCGACCAGCAGGCCCCGGGCCAGCCCGGGGAGGTCGTCGGTGCCGAACATCGAGCGCAGCGCCGCGGTGACGGGGGCGAGCGGCGTGGCGGCCACGTCCCGCCTCGGCATCACCGCTGTCACCTGAGTCGTCCCCCGTCCGAGAGGCCGAGGAAGTGCCCCGGCGGACGACCTGCTGCCGTCCTGAGCTAAGGCTAGCCTAACCATGCCCGCCGGTCTAAGGGAAGCCTCACCTCGATCGGATCGGGAGGTGCAGGCCACGCCGTGGCCTGCCGCCACGGCGTACTACCCCTCATCGGCCCCGGAAAACGCCGCAAGGATCGACGTACCTCGGTGGTCTGTCAAGCGGTGTGTCGGCAAAGTGCCAGTTACGTGTGCGCTTCGCCACGGAACGTGAAACTGATACTCCCGGCCACGAGGAAGCCGATGACGATCTCACCCCTCGATCGGGCTGCCGACTCCTTCGCGGCCGAGCTTGCCCGACAGCGGACCGGGCGAGGGCTGTCCAAGAAGCAACTGGCCATCCTGATGGGGTTCGACCCGTCGTACGTGAGCCACGTCGAAGGGCGCCGGCACCGCCCCACCGAGGACTTCGCCCGCCGCGCCGAGGCGGTCCTGGAGGCCGGCGGCGCGATCTGGCAGCGCTTCCGGGAGTACGACGACGTCAGGCACGCCCGTGCCGGCCAACCGCCGCGCGAGTCGCACCTGCCCGGCCAGTGGCTGCCACCCGGCACCGGCCTCGTCGTGGAGCGGGAGACGGCCACCCTCACGCACACCGTCGACAGTTACCGGTGCGTCATCCACCGCGAGCTGTACAACGCCGGCACCGAACCGGTCACCCGCTACCTGGTCCGCGTCGCCGTCGACCGCTACCCGAACGACCCCGGCCGCTCCAACCGGCACCACCGGGAACACCCCCTCACCTTCGCCGAGCTGCAACTGCAGGCCCGGCGCGACGACGGGGGCGGTGACCCGGAGCCGATGCACTGGCGGGCCAAACACGACCGGGACGCGTTCAAGGAGATCTGGCTGCTCTTCGAGAACGGTGAGCGGCGCTTCCCGCTCTACCCCGGCGACCGGGCCACCATCGAGTACGCGTACAGCGTCGGGCAGGAGAAGTGGGGCCCCTGGTTCCAGCGGGCCGTCCGGCTGCCCACCCGGCACCTCGCCGTACGTCTGGACCTGCCGGCGGCGTTCGACCCGCAGGTCTGGGGCGTGGAGACCTCGCTCTCGGCGGAGGAGGGCCCGCTGCGTACGGCTCCGCAGCGACACGACGAGGGCGACCGGGCGATCTTCGACTGGCAGACCGACGACCCTCCGCTGAACGCGCGCTACCGGATGCAGTGGCGTTTCCGCGCCCGCCCGGACACCGACCCGGACGTCGACACCGCCGGCGTACGGGTCCGGCCCAGCGACCGGATGCGCGGCATCGGCATCGTCCAGCGCGGCGCCGACCTGCTCCGCCAACGAGCCCGCCCATTCGACCTGCCCGCTGAGGAGCAGGCCGCCCGGGAGGTCGTCGACCGGCTCACCGCGGTCCTGGTCCGACTCGACGAGCTGCACCCGTTCAGCAAGGGGGTCGGTGTCGCCGCTCCCCAGCTCGGCGTCGGTCGGGCGGTGTCCGTGGTGCGGCCCCCGGACCGGTCGGCCGATCCGGTCGTACTGCTCAACCCCCGGGTCGTCGATGCCGACCCGGACACCGACGAGCAGTACGAGGGCTGCCTCTCCTTCTTCGACCACCGGGGTCTGGTGCCCCGACCACTGCGCCTGGACGTGGAGCACGCCCAGTGGGACGGCAGCCGGATCATCACCTCGTTCGAGTTCGGCATGGCCCGGCTCGTCGCGCACGAGATCGACCACCTGGAGGGCCGGCTCTACGTCGACCGGATGGCACCCGGCGTGCCGCTCGTGCCGGTCGAGGAATACCGGGAGACCGGGCGACCCTGGCGGTACTGATCGACGCGGGGACCGGGGCGCGCGCCCCAGGGGGCAGGGGCACGCGCCCCGGTGTGGGGGGAGGAACGCCTAGAGGTCGCCGAAGGTGTCGTAGCGGATGTGCGGCGGCGGCACGTCGTCCGCGGCCAGCACCCGCAGCGTGGCGCGGACCATCCGGGCCGAGCCGGAGACATAGCAGTCGTGGGTGGTCCACGGGCCGTACCGGGCCACCACGTCCGGGATGTCACCCACCTCGCCGTCGAAGTCCGGGTCCTCGTTGCACGCCGCCGTCACCGACAACCACGGGTGTACGGCCACCAGCTCCTGCAACCCGGCCAGGCCGTACAGGTCCGCCGCCCGCCGGGCGCCGTAGAAGACGTGCGCCCACCTGGTGCGGTTGTAGGTGGCCAACTCCTCGACCAGCGCCTTGATCGGCGCGAGCCCGACCCCGCCGGCCACGCAGAGAATGTCCCGTTCCGACGATCGGTCCAGCGTCATCGACCCCATCGGCGCGGCGAGCCGCAGGAGGTCACCCGGCTGTACCCGGCGGACCAGCGCACCGGACACCCAGCCCGCGCCCGGCGTCCGCACGTGGAACTCCAGGACGCTGTCGTCGTTCGGGGCGTTCGCCACCGAGTACGTCCGCCACACCCGGGGGTGGTGCCGCGGCACCTCGAGGCTGACGTACTGCCCGGCCTGCCAGCGCAGCGGATGCTGCAACGCGCGGCAGGTCAGCACGGCCGTGTCCGGGCCGTACCGCTCGTGGGTCAGCACCTCGGCGTGCCAGAACGGCGGATTGTCGTCGGCCGCCGCACCGGCCATCATCTTCGCCGAGATCGCCGCGTACGCGTCCCGCCACGCCTGGTCGTACTCCAGGTTCCAGCCGTCGCCGGCGGTGCTGCGCAGCGCGTCCAGCAGCGCGACGCCCATCGTCGCGTAGTGCCGGTCGTCGACGTGGTACTTGCGGTGGTCACGGCCCAGCGCCCGGAGGAACTCGTCGAAGCTCTCCGGGTCGTCCACGGTGTGGATGGCCGTGATGATCGCTTCCAGCAGGCGGTCGCCCTGGCCGGACATCTGCACCGGAAAGAGCTGACGCAGGGCGGGGTCGAGCAGGAACAGGCGGGCGTAGAAGTGCCCGCTCAGCCGGTCCCGGTCCTCCTCGACCAGGGTCCAGCTCTCCTTCAGCAGCCGCGCGACGTCATCCACGGGGGTGCTCCTTCTCCAGACGGCAGCGGATCGGGCGCCCATAGAATGTCCACGGAGAGTGCCGACCGATCGCACAGAATGTGCGATCGGCTCACGCTGGCTGGTCGGTCCTGCCGGCGGGGCATCCCGTCGGGCAGAGTGGTGCGGTGACCGTTGAGCTGACCCGCCCGGTGTCACGCCGGCTGCTGGGGACCGAGACGCTGCTGGTGCTGGGCCTGTCCCTCGGCCAGTCCGCGGTCTACGCGGTGGTCTCGATCATCGCGAAGTTGACCGCCGAGGGGCCGCTCTCCAAGCAGACCGCCTCGTTGAACACGTCGGCGTCGGCCCGCCCCTGGCTGGACCTGACGTACCAGCTCCTCGGCATCGTGTTCGCGCTGCTGCCGGTGCTGCTCGCCGTACACCTGCTCAGCCGTGACCCCGGCGACCCGGCGCGGACCCTCGGCCTGGACGCCGGGCGGCCCGGCCAGGACCTGGCCCGCGGCGCCGGCCTCGCCGCGCTGATCGGCCTACCCGGGCTGGCGTTGTTCTTCGTCGCGGCCCAGCTCGGCCTCAACGCGACGCTGGTGCCGGCCGCGCTGCCGCAGGTCTGGTGGGCGGTTCCGGTGCTGATCCTCGCCGCCGTGCAGAACGCCGTGCTGGAGGAGGTGATCGTGGTCGGCTACCTGGTCACCCGCCTGCGTCAGCTGCACTGGCGGCTGGTCACGATCGTCGCGGCCAGCGCGCTGCTACGCGGCTCGTACCACCTGTACCAGGGCTTCGGCGCGTTCGTCGGCAACGCGGTGATGGGCGTGGTCTTCAGCCTCTTCTACCTGCGTACCCGGCGGGTGATGCCGCTTGTCATCGCCCACACCCTGCTCGACGTGGTGGCCTTCGTCGGCTACGCGCTGCTGCCCCGGGAGTGGTTCGACTGGCTCTGACGCGGCCGGTAGGTAGCCACCGCCCGGGCCGCGAGACGGTCCGCCGCCGCCGCGTCGCCCAACGCCGCCGCGAGGACCGCCGCACCCGGCAGCAACCGGGCCGCCAGCCGCAACGCCACCCAGCCGCCGGCCTGCGCGGTGAGGGGCGCCGCCAGCCGCCACGCGGCCTCCGCCGCTCGCGGCCACGCCCCCTCGACCGGGTCGTCGGCCGCCCGCGCGGCGGCCAACGCGGCGCGCGCGCTCTCCGGATCCGGGTGCACCTGGGTGAGCACCAGCAGGTCGACGGCCCGATCGGGATGCGCCGGATCCCTGCCGTACGCCGCCGCCAGGTGCAGCACCAGGTTCGAGTGGGTCCAGAGCACCGAGGCAAGCTCGGCCAGCGGCGCGAAGAACCCGGCAAGCGCGGCCGCCGCCCCTCCCACGCCCGCCGACCGCACGAACCGCCGGGTCGCCAGCCGGGCCAGGCCGTCCGCCGAGGCGTCCGGGTAGCGGGTCCGTAGCCGCTCGGCCCAGTCGGCCGCGCTCGGGCCGAGCGACTCCACCGCCGACAACGCCAGCAGCTCCGGAGCGAAACCCGGGTGGTCGAGCACGCGCGCGGTCACCGCGCGCAGGTCAGATTCCGGGGTACGCGGTGAAAGCGCCCCGGGGGTACGTGCCGACGCCGTGCTCGGTGACGCCGCTTCCGGGCCGGGCTCTGGTGCGGGTTGCGGCCCTCGCGGTTTCGGCGTTGCGGCACCGGGTGAGGTGGCCTTGCGCGGCGTGGCCTTGCGCGGCGTGGCCTTGGGCGTGGTGGCTTTGCGCGGGGTTGCGGCGCGCTTGCGCGGGGTCGGCGGGCTCTGGGCCGGCTCCGGTGTGAGCGGGATCGCATCCGTGGACGGCGGTGGCGTCGGTGCCGTGACGGCCGCCTCCGTGGCGACCCTCCGGGCCCGGGGAGCCCGTGCCTTCGCTGGCCGGGCTGCCTCCGCGCCGGCGGGTGCTGCGCCCGCCGCGGCCGGCGGCACGTCGCCGGCCTGGCCGGACGTCGGGCCGCTCCCTCCGGGTCGCTCGGCACTCGTGCCGCTGTCGTCGGACCTCGTGCGGTCGGGCTTCCCGGCTATGGTGCCACTGCGGTCGGATCTCGTGGTGTCGGGCTGCACGGTCTTCGCGCCGTTCGTGGCGCTCGTGCCGTTCGCGTCGGCTGGCGTGCTGTCCGGCTGTCGGGGCAGGACACGGTCCGGCTCGGGTGGCTGGAACAGCACCGCCGGTGCCGCCTTGGCCCGGCGCGGACGCGGGCTCGCCGGAACCGCCGGCGGGGACGCCTCGTCGGCGGGCGGCTCGGCTGCCGTCGGCGGCGTGAACGTGGCCCGCGCCGAGCGCCGACGCGCCCGGTCAGCAGGCTCTCGACGGGTCGGCTCGCTGGGCGGCTGCTCCTGCATATCGATGGAGCCTAGTCCCGATCACGTCACCGCACAGCCGCGAAACCCAGCGGCGTGCCACCCCGGTCGGCGTACCCCGGAAGTCGTTTTGCCCCCGGTGGGTGACGACCTGTATCCTCGGGCGCGGTGGTCTGCGGGCCACCAGGGAGACTTCGCCTAGTCTGGTCTATGGCGCCGCACTGCTAATGCGGTTGGGGTCTTAAAGCCCCTCCCGGGTTCGAATCCCGGAGTCTCCGCGCGAAAGCCGGGTGTGTACACTGGCTGAGCACGAGCGCCCGTAGCTCAATGGATAGAGCATCTGACTACGGATCAGAAGGTTAGGGGTTCGAGTCCCTTCGGGCGCACATAGCAAGAGGAAGCCCCCGACCAGCCAAACGGCAAGGTCGGGGGTTCTTTCATGTCCTCCGGAAGCGCCACTGCGTGCGCTCAGGTCACAAAGGCGACGGGTCGTTCCTCAGGCGGCTGTACAGGTACCCGTCGCACCATCGGCCGTCCCGGAACTCACAGGCTCGCACCACCCCCTCCAACTGGAATCCGGCCTTCACCAGAGACTTCTGTTCGGCGATGTTCTCAGCGTGAGTACCCGCCTGGATGCGCTGTAACGGCGTGTGCGTGAACAGGTAGTCGCACAGCATCGCCTGCGCCCGCCAGCCGATCCCGTGCCCGCGCCACTCCGGCAGCAACGCGATCCCGATCTCCCAGTGCCTGGTCGGGCCGCCGAAGTCCCGCAGCGCCCAACTCACGAACCCGGGCGCGACCTGTTCTTCCTCTACCTCGACCATGAGCCGGCTGCTTTCCGCCCCGAGGTAGCTATCGGTGGCGAAGCGCCGCGCCGGTTCCTGCGGGTCCTTGAATCCGGTCCAGTCCAATCCGATGAGGCCTGGTTCCGTCGCGAATCGACGGAACATGGCCAGATCCTCCTCGACGACCGGCCGCAACCGGATGGAGTGTCCGCTCATCTCATCGCCCGTTCGCCCATGAACGAGGGCGCTCCTCGGCGCCCATCCTGGCCAACGCTACGGGCGAGGAGTACGGACCGCGCGGCCTGATGTTCCGGTACTCAGTGCGATATCGCGGTCGCCTCGAGTTCGACGAGTACGTCAGGCTCGAAGAGGTGGTCCACGCCGATCAGCGACGCCGGCGGAAGAGGCCAGGGTAGGCCGAGTTCCTCGATGACGGACTCGATCCCAGCCATGAACGGCCCGATCTTCTCGGGCGCCCAGTCGGTGACGTAGAAGGTCAACCGGACGACGTCCTCGAAGGAGGAATCGGCGCCGGCGAGGGCGCGGCCGGTGTTGCGCAGCGCCTCCGCGACCTGTCCGCTCAGGTCGCCCGGCGCGACGGGTGTGCCATCACCCCGTCGGGCGATCTGGCCACTGACGTGGATGTGGCGCGATCCGGTGGCCACCGCGACGTGATGGTAGGGCGTGTGCGGCTGAAGGCCGTCGGGGCTGAAGCGGGTGACAGACATCGGTTCTCCTCCACGGAACAACTGCGGTTTACCATTGATACCTAGTTGCCGCAGCACACTTCAAGGAGACCTGGTTTCATGCGCGATACCGCCCCTCGTGCCGCGGAGCTACGCATCGACGCGCCGCACCGCGAGTTGCTCGACCAGGTGTTGGACAAGTGGTCGCTCAGCGTGCTCAACGAACTGTGCGAGCACCCATGCCGCTTCAACGAACTGCGCCGCGCGATCCCGGCGGTGACACAGAAGTCGCTCACGGCGACCCTGCGACGACTCGAACGTAACGGCATCGTCGAACGCCACGTCGTGGCCACCCGCCCGGTCGCGGTCGAGTACCGGATCACCCGGTTGGGGAAAACCCTGCGTGCACCGATCGACGCCCTCCTCGAGTGGGCGGACGCGCACATGCCGCAGATCGAGCACGCCCGCACGCTGTTCGACGCCGAGATCGAGTAACGAGTGTGGGTCAGCATGCCGCTCGTGACCGAGCCGTGGGGACATGGTGGCACCGGACCCGCAGTGGCTCGCCGACAACGGGCTGGCCGGTGAGTGACGGTCTGATGATCGAGTCAGGGCTCTTCCCGGCTCTCGGCCAGCGCAACAGGTCACCGGCCGCCATCGGCGCCGGCGGCGGGCGGGATTCTAGCGCTAGAATAGGACGGTGGAGCTGACACCCGCTGAGCTGACCGTGTTGGGGTTGGTCATCGAACGGCCGCAGCACGGGTACGACCTGGAGCAGGTGATCGAGCAGCGGGGCATTCGGCAGTGGACCGACATCGGGTTCTCCTCGATCTACTACCTGCTCGCCAAGTTGGAACGGCGTGGCCTGCTCCATGTGCCGGAGGCTCCGGCAGCCCCCAGGTCCCGCCGCGTCTTGCACCCCACCGACGAGGGCCGGCGGGTTGCCGCACGTACGACGCTGGCCCTCATCGCCGAGGCGCGTCCGCATCCGCAGCCCCTGCTGGTCGGCGTCGCCAACCTGTCCCTGCTCACGCATCGGCAGTACGAGCAGGCGTTGCGCACCCGGCTGGCGCAGCTCGAAGCCCGGATCGCCGCGATCCGGGCGGCGCAGCATGCGCAGGGTCCCCTCCCGGACGCGGCGGGCGAGGTCTTCTCCTATTCGCTGAAGCTCATGGATGCAGAAAGGCAGTGGCTCGCCACCCGAGTCCAGGTGTCCCGTGACCAACAAGAGCGCCGACAAGATCGACTTCAAGAGGACGCTTGACGCCTACAAGGCGCAGCAGGGCCGGTTCCGGATGGTCGACGTCCCCGACATGCAGTACCTCATGATCGACGGCCAGGGTGACCCCAACACCTCGCCCGCCTTCACCGAGGCGATCGAGGCGCTCTACCCGACGGCCTACAGGCTGAAGTTCGCCAGCAAGCGCGACCTCGGACGCGACTACGTCGTCCCGCCCCTGGAAGGTCTGTGGTGGGCCGAGGACATGGCGTCCTTCACCACCGCGCGGCACAAGGCGCGGTGGCACTGGACGTTGATGCTGATGGTCCCCGACTGGATCGACCAGCCGATGGTCACCACCGCCATCGGCCAGGCCGGCGCCAAGGGCCGACCGGCGCGTATCGACGACGTCCGTCTCCGAACACTGTCCGAGGGGCGGTGCGTGCAGACGCTGCACGTCGGTTCCTTCGACGACGAGGCCGACGTACTCGCAGAACTGCATCACCAGTACATCCCGGCCAACCGGCTCCGCATGGCCGGAACTCACCACGAGATCTACCTCAGCGACTTCCGCAAGGTCGCACCGGACAGGCAGCGCACCATCCTCCGGCAGCCGGTCACCCCCGCCGCCCCGCACGACGCTTCAGGTAGATAGCGCGTGCGCGGCGGCGGTGGTGGTGGTGTCCACACGGTCCCGCGAGCTATCGGCGGCTCCACTGCTGGTTCGTCTGGCCGGTGCAGGTCCAGAGGACGAGTTTCGTGCCGTTGCCGGTGCCCTGGTTGACGGGATCCAGGCAGAGGCCGGACTGCACTCCGGTGATGGTGCCGTTCGCGTTGACGTTCCACTGCTGGTTCGTCCCGCCGTGGCAGTCGTAGATGGTGACCTGGGTGCCCGGGGAGGTGCCGTAGCCGGCGGCGTCGAGGCACTTGTTGCCGTACACCGTCAGGGCCTTGCCGGACGTGTAGGTCCACTGCTGGTTGGTGCGGCCGTGGCAGTCCCACAACTGCACCTGGGTGCCGTTGGTGGTGGAGGAGCCGGGGACGTCGACGCACCGGCCGGACAGCGTACCCACGATGGTGGTGGTGGTGGTCTCGCCCCCGCCGCTGCTCGGGTTGCCGATGCTGCCGGGGACCGATTGCAACGCGCTGTACCAGCGGGCGGCCATCTTGTCGTAGCCGGTCGCCGTGGGGTGGATGCCGTCGATCAGGTCGGCGGTGGTGAGAGCGCTGTGCATGTCGACCAGGCGTACCCGCTTGCCGGCGTTGACCTTGCTCTGCACGATTCCGGGGATGGCGGCGTTGAAGGTGCGGACGGCGTTCTCCTGGTTGCTGTTGGCGAGCGGGATGAGCTGCGCCACGAACACCTCAGCCGTCGGCACGGTGGTGGTGATGCGGTCGATAAGCGTGGAGAGCCGGTTCGGCGCGCTGCTCACGTTGTAGTTCTGCAGGATGTCGTTGGTGCCGATGTGCAGCAGGACGGTCTGCGGCCGCTGGGTGTTCAGCCAGCCCACGACGTTGGCGTCGATCTGGTCGATGCGCCAGCCGGGATGCCCCTGGTGGTCGTGGTCGCCCAGGCTGGCCGGCCCGTTGAACTGCGATCCGACGAAGTCCACTGTGTACCGTCCGGCGGCGAGGCGCTGCCAGAGCCCGATGCGGTATCCGCCGGGGACCTGGGTGCCCTCGGTGATGGAGTCGCCGAGCGGCATCACGCGCACCCCGCCGTTGGACTCCGCGCTGGCCGGGCCGGTTGGTGTCACCACACCGGCGACCACGACACCGAGCGCGGCGAGCGTCGCGAGCCATCGTGCCCTCGTTCGCATGTTTTCTCCCCTGAGTTGGTCGAGCTGGCCGAGGGCAAGGGCCGTTATGTGGGCCGCCGGGATCGCCCGGCACGCGCCGATCGACAGGCCGGCACGGCGGTACTGCCTCAGCACTGGGACGAGTGTGAGCGCTAACACAGACGAGTGTAGATTCCTGGGGCTGATCCGGTCTACCTCAACCCACACCCTGATTGGCTGCCGACGGTGGACAGCCACAGCGGCGCCGGCATGCTCGGCAACGTCGCGTACATCAACCGCCTGCTGACCTCGGGTGGTGTCGCCCCGGCCGGCGCCTGCACCGACGGCGAGACGACCGCCGTGCCGTACGGCGCGGTCTACGTCCTCTGGGCCGCGAAGCGGTAACCGCCTCGTCCCGGTGCGCTGCTGCCCGGCACTTCCCGCGCCGGGCAGCAGCGGTGCCTCAGGCGGCGAACCGGTCGAACTTCTCCCAGGTGCTGATCGTCGGCGCGCTGGCGATCAGGGGCAGGGTGCCCTTGCCGGCCGCGGTGACGTACTTGCCGTTGATGTTGGCGCGGAGGCTGACACTGCCGTCCGAGTTGTTGATGAGCGTGAACTTCTCCCACGTGCCGATCGCCGGCCCGTTGGCGATCAGCGGCAGGGTGCCTCGGCCGTCCGCCGAGACGTACTTGCCGTTGATGTCGGCGCGGAGGCTGACACTGCCGTCCGAGTTGTTGATGAGCGTGAACTTCTCCCACGTGCCGATCGTCGGTCCGTTGGCGATCAGCGGCAGGGAGCCTCGGCCGTCCGCCGAGACGTACTTGCCGTTGGTCCACGAGCGGAGGGCGAGCGGGGGCGCGGCGACCGGGGCGCCGGTGAGCTGGGTGAGCTCCGCGTACGTCCCGTTGAAAACGTTCTGGCTGTAGTCGCCGGGGTTGCTCGAGTTACCGGCGGCGTACTGCCAGATGGTCTCCG
Organism: Micromonospora orduensis; assembly: GCF_006228125.1. GTDB lineage: Bacteria > Actinomycetota > Actinomycetes > Mycobacteriales > Micromonosporaceae > Micromonospora > Micromonospora orduensis. The sequence continues at coordinate 33,927 of NZ_VDFY01000283.1, forward strand.
TCGTCCAGCCGGACGGCAGGGGCGGGCGGGTGGTGGTGTAGCCGGCGATGTCCAGCGGGTTGGCGCCGAAGGACGCGTCGTTGCCGGTGCACGGGTTCCAGTAGTTCGTGTTGGTGTAGATCATCACGGGCCGACCGATGCGCGCCTTGACCTGGTCGGTGAAGGAGCGGATCCAGGCCGACATCTCGGTCGGGGTGAGCCCGTAGCAGGTCGGCGCCCCGTCCCAGTAGGGCCACTCGATGTCCACCATGGGCACGAGCGTCTGGCTGTCGGTCGCCCACAGCGCATTGTCGATGAAGTAGTTCGCCTCGTTGATCGGGTCACGCTTGTCCGGGCGGGCGAAGTGGTAGGCGCCCACGACCAGACCGGCTGCCTTGGCTCCCGCGTAGTCCTCGGCGAAGTACGGGTTGAGGTACGTCCGACCCTCGGTCGCCTTGACGTACGCGAACTTGACGCCGCTGGCCGCGACCTGCGGCCAGTTGATTGGACCAAGGTTGTGATCGTGGCTGGAGACGTCGATGCCCCGGATCGTGTAGCCGGCCGGGATGTCGGCGCTCGTGGACACCGCGCCGCTGCGCGCGCCGGGGGCGACGCCGGCGTTGGCCCGGCCGCCACCGTCGGCGGTCGGGTCTGCGGCCTGTGCCGGCTGCGGCACGCCGAGCGCCCCACCGATCGCGAGCCCGGCGGAGATCAGCGCACAGAGCAATCTTCTTGGCATGGTGAGGTGAGGTCCTCCTTGCGCGGAAGGTCGAGATGACCGTCCGGCGTAGCAATGGGTGCCGCGATGGCGCTGCCCGGTGCCGGTGCGGCGCGGCTGAACGACTTGGCGAAGCGGGCTCGCGGAGTATCCCTTGTTGACACAGAGCCGCGCTGCCCCGCTGACGGCGTGAACGCGGAGAGCGCGCTGTCCGGCCCCGCGCAGGTCCGATCATCGTGACCGAACCTGTGCGGGACCGGATGGCCTGAGCCACGTGCCGTTCTATGTTGAGCAGGCCTCGTACTGCATCGGATTTCACGAGAGGAACACGTGCGGGCGGTGCACGGCCGAGGGGTGCCGCCGCCTCGACGAGGCGGTGGAGGTGCTGGCCGAGTACCGGGCCCAGCGCGCCCAGCGGTACGGCCGGAAGGGATCTCAGTAGCCCGACGGCCTGAACGTGACCCCTCAGTCGGTCTTCGTGACCGACGACGCGGTCACCGAGCCGTTCGTGTCGGCGTCGCCGTCCACGCTGACCTTGTCGCCGGCCTTGACGCTCGTCAACTTCCCGGGGACCCGTACGGCCGTGTCACCGTCGGTGCGGACGGTGACCACCTCACCCGACTCCGTCTGCAGGTAGATCGTGGTGCCGTCGACGAGCTTCACGGTTCCGGTGGTGCTCTCGGGGCGTTGCTGCCTGCCCTGCGAGCCGACCGAACCACCGCCCGGGAAGGCGGTGGGTGGGGTGAAGTCCCCCTGCCCCCGGAGTCCGCCCGGTCCGGTGGCGGTGGGCTGTTCGCCGAATTTCTGCTGTGCCGCGATTCCGGCCACGAAGCCACCGACGAGGAGCAGCGTCACAGCGAGGACGATCGTCGTCCTGTTCCACCAGCGGCGGTTCGCCGAGGCGGCCAGTTCGGCGTCCAGGGTGGATGCGGTCACAGGGTTCTCCCGGGTCACTCGTAGCGGAGGGCGTCGATGGGACGGAGGCCGGCTGCGCGGTTGGCGGGTACGCTGCCGAAGAAGAGCCCGATCGCGACCGACACGCACAGGGCGAGGGCGATCGAGCTGGGCACGATGACCGGCCGTACGCCGACGATGGTGAAGGTGCTGCCGACGAACGCGGCCGCGACGCCCAACCCACCACCGATCAGGCTCAGCATCGTCGCCTCCGCGAGGAACTGGGTGAGGATCACCCGGCGGGGTGCGCCGAGCGCCTTGCGAATACCGATCTCGCGGGTCCGCTCGGTGACCGTGACCAACATGATGTTGGTGATGCCGATGCCGCCGACCAGCAGGCTGATGCTGGCCACCGCGCCGAGCAGCGTCGTGAACGTGTCGGCTGTCTCGGTCTGCGTCTGCAGGAGCTGGGAGGCGTTCTGGATGCGGTACGGCTGATTGGTCGAGCCGGCCGACACCTGGATTCGCTGCGACAGGATCAGGGCGACCTGTGACTGCGCGTCGGTCACCTTCTCTGGCGTACGGGCCTCGACGACGATCGAGGTGAGTGGCCCGTACCCGGTGAGGGCCTGCTGGACCGCGGTCAGTGGTGCGATCGCGACGTCGTTGGCGTCCATGAAGCCGGAGGCGCTGCTCTTCTCGTCCAGCACCCCGATGACCGAGAACAGGGCGCCGTTGACGGTGATCTCCTCGCCGACGGCGTCGACGCCGGGGAACAGTTCGTCGGCGACGGTCCGCCCGATCACGATGACCGGGCGACCCTGTGCGACGTCGTCGGCGGTGAAGGCCGTGCCGGCGCCGATCGGCGAGTTCGAGGCCGCGAAGTAGCTGGGTGAACTGCCGACGAGTTGTTGCACCGAGTGGTCGGTGCCCTGGTAGGTCAGGGTCGCCTGGGTGCTGCTGACCGGCGAGACCGATGCGACGTCGGGTGCGAGGACCGGGTCCTGGAGCGCCTCGGCGAGAGCCGGGGTGAGGGCGCCGCTGCCGCCGACGCCCTGCACGGTCAGGGTCTTGGTGCCCAGCGCCTCGATCCGGTCGGCGACCTGGCGGGCGGAGCCGTTGCCCACGGCGACCAGCAGGATCACCGCCGCGACGCCGATCAGGATGCCGAGCATGGTGAGGCTGGAGCGGAGCTTGTTGGCGCCGATCCCGCGTACGGCGAAACGCAACACCTCGAAGGCGCTCATGCCAGCACCCGCTGCCGGACGTCGGTGACGATCTGACCGTCGACGAGCCGGATCAGGCGGCTCGCGCGGGCGGCGACGTCTTCCTCGTGGGTGATGAGCAGGATGGTGCGGCCGGCGGCGTGCAGGTCGTCGAAGATGCCGAGGATGTCCTCGGTCGACCGGCTGTCGAGGTTGCCGGTCGGTTCGTCGGCCAGCACCAGCGCGGGCTCGGTGACCAGCGCCCGGGCGACCGCGACGCGTTGTTGCTGGCCGCCGGAGAGCTGGTTGGGCTCGTGGTCACCGCGTTGGGCGAGGCCGACCATGTCCAGCGCGCCGCGCGCCCGTCGACGACGCTCGGCCGCCTTGATGCCCGCGTAGGCGAGGGGGAGTTCGACGTTGGCCACCGCGGTCGTGCGGGGGATCAGGTTGAACGACTGGAAGACGAAGCCGATGCGGCGGTTGCGCACCAGCGCGAGCTGTCGGTCGTTGAGCCGGCTCACGTCGACGCCGTCGAGCAGGTATTGACCGGTGGTCGGGATGTCGAGGCAGCCCAGGATGTTCATGAGTGTGGACTTGCCGGAGCCGGACGAGCCCATGATCGCCAGGTACTCGCCCCGCGCGACGGTCAGTGACACTCCGCGCAGCGCGTGGACAGTGGCGGCGCCCTGGCCGTACACCTTGGTTACGGTGCGTACGTCGAGGACGGTCACCGGCCACCTCCGGGACGCCCGCCGCCGGGGAACCCTCCGCCGCCCGGGAAGCCTCCACCGCCGGGGCCCGCCCCTCCGCCGGGGAATCCGCCGCCCGGCTGCGTCCCCTGGTTGGAGTTGCTCGGCATGGTGATCAGCACGTGCTCTCCGACGGTGAGCCCGGACTTGATCTCGGTCGTACCGTCGCCTTCGAGGCCGACCTCCACCGCGCGGACGACCCGCTGGTCGTTGTCCATCACGGTGACGGTGTGGCGGTTGCCCGCGCTGGTGACGGCCGCCGAGTTGACGTACAGGACGTTGTCGGCCTGGCCGACGATGACCGACACGTTGACGCTCTGGCCGGCGCGTACCCCCTTGGGCAGGTCGTCGAGGGTGAACGTGACCCCGTAGGTCACGACGTTGTTCTCGGTCGTCGCGTTGGGGTCGATGGCGGCGAGCTTGGCCGCCGACCGCGCGCCCGGTAGTGCGTTCCAGGTGACGGTGCCGGTCTGGCCGGCCTTGAGCTTCGTGGCATCGGCCTCGGCGACCGAGGCGGAGACCTCCAGCCGACTCAGGTCGGCGATCTCGATGAAGCCGGTCGACGACGTTCCGGTGTCGCCGCCGCTGGAGGCGCCGCCCGGCGCGCTGCCGCCGCCGTTCGAGGCGTTGCCGCCGCTTCCCGAGGCCGATCCGCCGACGGTGCCGTTGACGGCGGTCACCGTACCCCCCATCGGCGCCTTGAGGGTGGCACCGGCCACCGCGTCCTCGGCCTCGTCGACGTCGAGTTCGGCCTGGTCCACCTGCGACTCGGCCTCCGAGGTGTCGCCGTCGGCGTCCTGCGCCCGGTCGAGCGCCGCCTCGGCGGCGTCGAGGTTGGTCCGGGCGGTGGTGAGCTGCCGCCGCGCGGCCGTGTCGTCAACCGACGCCAGGACCTGCCCCTTGGTCACCTTGTCGCCGACCTGCACCCTGATCGCGGTGACGGTGCCGGAGGTGCCGAACGTGGCAGTCGCCGTCGAGGCGCTGCGTACGGTGCCGGTGGAGGAGACCGTCGCGGTGACCGTGCCCTGGGCCGCGGCGATGGTGCGGCTGCCGCCGGCCCCCGGCTCGGCGGCCTTCGCGGTGCTGAATGACGTGTACGCCCAGGTGGCCGCGCCGGCCACCGCCAAGGCGAGTAGGACGTTGACGATCAGGGCAGGCGACCTCCGCAGTCTCGCGAACGACGGCCTGCCCAGTCTCGGGAGGTTGTGGCGCATGCGCGACAGCCTGCAGGAGGCGGCTCGGAGCAAGCCCCGCGTCAGCTCAAAGCTGACTGGGAACCGGTGGGCAACAGCACCCGGAACGCGGCTCCCTGGCCGGGACTCGTCTCCAGTTCGACCCGCCCACCGTGGCCGCTCACGATCGCCGCGACGATCGACAGGCCGAGCCCCGAGCCGCCATTGCTCCGGGCTCGGCTCGGATCGGCCCGGTAGAGCCGCTCGAAGACGCGCCCGGCGTGTTGCGAGGGCAGGCCGGGGCCGTTGTCGGCGACCTCGAACACCGCGATCGGCGTACGACGTGGCGGCTCTTCGCCGACCACGGCGGCCGTGTGCCGGCGCGGGCGGTACGTCGTCAGCCGGCCGACCCGGATGGTGATGTCGGAGTGCGGCGGCGTGTGCTGTAACGCGTTGGCGACCAGGTTCGTGGCGACCTGGCGGAGCCCGTGCTCGTCGCCGAGCACCGTCACCGGGTCGAAGGCGCACTGGTCGCCGCCGAAGCTGGCCAACTGGACCCGGCGGTCGGGGCGGCGGGCGTGCGCGTCCCTGATCGTGTCGGCGGCGATGGCGAGCAGGTCGACCGGGCGTCGCTGCGGCTCCCGCTGGCGGTCCAGCCGGGCCAGCAGCAGCATGTCCTCGACCAGCAGCCCCATCCGGGCGGCCTCCGCCTCGATGCGGGACATCGTCTCGTCGAGCAGCCGCCCGGGCGGCGCCCCGCCGCGCCGGTACAGCTCGGCGAAGCCCCGGATCGACGTGAGCGGGGTACGCAGTTCGTGCGAAGCGTCCGCGACGAACTGCCGGAGCCGCTGCTCGGAAGCGGTCCTCGCGGCGACCTCCGACTCGATCCGGTCGAGCATCGAGTTCAACGCGATGCCGAGTCGGCCCGACTCGGTGTGCGGGTCGGCGTCGTCGACCCGGTGGGTCAGGTCGCCCGCCGTGATCGCGGTGGAGGTGCTCTCCATCCGGATCAGCGGGCGCAGGCCGATCCGCACCACCGCGGCGGCGACCAGCGCGAGCAGGACCAGCACGACGATCATCACGACCAGGTCGATGGCGATCAGCAGGTCGGCCGTGGCCTCGACCTGGCGAAGCGAGATGGCGGGGACGGCGACCGCGCCGTCGGGTTGGGTGACCACCGTCACCCGCCAGTGGTCCTCACCGTCGACGGATTCCACGGTGAACGGTTCGCCGTCCGCCCTGTCCCGCAGAGCGTCGATCGACCCCACCTGCGGGGGTGAGATCTCGTCCGACGACGGGGACGGCATCTGGCGGCCATCGGAGTCGAAGACCAGCAGCGTGCGGTACATGTCGAAGCGGCCGCGCGGAAACGGGTTATCGCCGGTCGGGTCGGGTGGCAACGGGCGGGTCGCGACGTGACGCATTCCGGCGAGTTGGTTGTCGATCTGGTCGGTGAGGTACTGACGCAGCAGCACGATGCCGGCCGTGTTGGACACGATCAGGGCGACGGCGCTCAGCGCGGCCACGGCGACGACGAGGCGGGACCGTAGCGTCCAGTGCCGCCACCTGGGCACTTTCATTCGTCCGGTGGCCGGCGCAGCGCGTACCCCACACCACGGACCGTGTGGATCAACGGCGGCTCCCAGCAGTCGATCTTCTTGCGGAGGTAGTAGACGTACGACTCGACGATCCGGCCGTCACCACCGAAGTCGTAGTTCCAGACCCGGTCCAGGATCTGCGCCTTGCTCACCACCCGGCCCGCGTTGACGAGCAGGTAGCGCAGGAGGTTGAACTCGGTCGGCGACAGGTCGACCAGCCGGCCGCCGCGGCGTACCTCGTGCGCGTCCTCGTCGAGTTCGACGTCGGCGTAGCGCAGGATGCCGGTGTCGCCGTTCGGCTCGATGCGGCTGCGGCGCAGGATCGCCCGGATGCGGAGGACGACCTCTTCCAGGCTGAACGGCTTGGTGACGTAGTCGTCGGCCCCGACGGTCAGGCCGGAGATGCGGTCCTCGACCGCGTCGCGTGCGGTCAGGAACAGCACCGGTACGTGCGGTTCCTGCCCGGACCGCAGACGCTGCGCGACCTGGAAGCCGTCGAGGTCGGGCAGCATCACGTCGAGCACCACCAGGTCGGGGTCGAACTCGACAGCCGCCGCCAACGCCTCGTGCCCGCTGCCGGCGACACGCACGTCGAACTCGATGAGCCGCAGCGTCGCCGACAGCAGGGCACAAATGTTGGGCTCGTCGTCGACGACGAGCACTCGGGTCAACCGTCCAGCCACGCCATTCTTCTATCGGAGCTACCTCGGAGTCAGCTAGGACCACCCTTTGCGCCGGCTGTGACGACCTCGTCGCCTTCGGCGAGCCCGCTCGTGATCTCCGTGTACTGGTCGCCGCGCAGCCCGACGGAAACGGCGCGGACCAGGTCACCGGTGGCCGTCCTGATCACGACGGTGTCGTCGCCGTGCACCGCGGCCGAGGGTGCCCGCACCACACCGGCGACCTCTCCGGTCCGCACCCGGACGTTCGCGCTCTGGCCGACGAGAAGCTCCGCCGGAACCTCCTCGAAGGCGAGTACGACGCCGTACCGCACCAGGTTTCCGTCGGCGGTCCCCACCGGGTCGATCCGTACGACGCGGGCGGCGAACTCCTCGTTCGGCCGGTTGGCGAGCGTGACGGTCGCGCTCTGGCCCATCTCCAGACGGCCCGCGTAGGCCTCCGGAACATCCGCCGCCACCTGCATGCCACCCACGTCGGCCAGCGTGACGAAGGTGCTGCCGGCACCGACGTCGGCACCCACCGCGCCGGCCACCGTGAGCACCTTGCCACCGATCGGTGCCTTGATCCTGGTGCCGGCGAGCTGATCTTCCGCTTCGGCCAGGGCGAGCTCGGCACTCGTCACCCGCTGCTGCGCGGCGAGCACGGGATCTCCGGACCGCTGAGCGGAACACGCGGCATTTCGGCCGCCGCCCGGCACCTGACCGCCGGGTGCCTTGCCACCACCCGGTTCTTGCCCGCCGGCGGAGCGCGACGGCTGGCTCGCTGGCGGTTGAACCGATCGCGACGGCGACGGTTGGCCGCTCGGTGACACCGACGGGACCGCGGACGGCGACGGCGTTGCGGACGGCGACGGCGTCTGGCTGCCACCGGCGACCAGGGCGACCGGGAGGACCCGCCCGCTCCGGACGGACGCGACGGGGCAGGCACCCGTCCCCGCGTCGGCCGCCGCCTCCGCCTCGTCGAGCGCGTCCTCGGCGTCGTCGAGTGACTGTCGCCGGTCGTTCACCCGCTTCTTGGCCGCGGCCGCGTCGATCTCGGCGAGCACCTGACCGGCCTTCACCTGGTCACCGGGCCGTACGTTGACCGCCGTCACCGTGCCGTCGGTGCTGAAGCCGAGCGTGCGGGTCTGCGCGGGCTCGAGCGATCCCGTCGTCGCGACGGCCGTGACGACCTCACCCCGGTCGACCCGCGCGGTGCTGCTGTCGCCTGACCGGGCCGGCTCTCCCCGGTGCGACGTCCACACCACCACCGCGACGCCGAGCACGACCAGCGCGGCGAGACCGCACACGGCGAGCCTGCCGTGGCCACGCCATCTTCTTCGGAGGAAGCCCATAAGCGGCGAGTATCGGTGGCGCACCTCGCAGATGGCTGAACCGAACCTCGAAGTTCCCTCAGAGTCGATTCGAAGGGTTCTTTGAGCTTGGCCTGACCTGGCCCGGAGGTCGTGACGGTTGCATGGGCCGGTGTGCCGCCGAACGTTTCCGACCCCGGCGGCACGACGAGGATGGAGGACCTGTGTCTCTGCGCATGCGACAGTCTCGCCGTACGCGATGGACCCTGGCGTTTGCCGCCGGGTCGGCGGCGCTGCTCATGGCGGCCGGTTGCGGCTCGGATGGTGACGGTGGCTCCGACGGCCCCAGCCAGGCGCCCGCAGGCGCGCCGGAGGGTGTCTCGGCATACCTCGGCTGCCTCCGCGACCAGGGCATCGACATCTCGAACACCCTCCCCTCGGGTCGTCCCAGCGGGTTTCCCGCCGGGCGGCCGACCGACTTCCCGTCCGGTCGCCCGACCGCGTCCCCGTCCGGGCGTCCCAGCGGGTTCCCGTCCGGCGGGCCGGGTGGCGGACGGACGGACGGCTTCCGCCCCCAGGGAGTCGACGACGCGACCTGGCAGAAGGCACAGGAGGCCTGCGCGTCGGTGCGGCCCACCGGTGGCCCGGGAGGCAACGGCCCCGGCGGCCCGGCGGGCGGCAACGGTGACGCCACCGCGGCCTACCGCAACTGCCTCGCCGACCGTGGCGTCGACCTTCGGGCCAACCCGGCGACGACCGACCCCAAGGCCGCCGAGGCCTTGAAGGCGTGCGAGGTGCTCCGCCCCACGGCCACCGCCACGCCGTAAGGGCGAATGCTGCGGCGGTGGTGCGCGAACGCACCACCGCCCGCAGCGTCCTACGCCTCGTCGCCGACCATCCGCGTCACCCGCTGGTGATGACGCTGTCGGTGGCGAGGTGCTCGGTGCGTTGCCGGACGAGTGTCTTCAGTTGTTCGGCGTCCGTCGCGGTCTTCTGCTGGTCGTACCCGGCGACCGTGGACAGGACAGTGGTGATGCTGTCGACGGCGTTCATCGCGGTGCCGTCCGCGTAGATCCTGCGGTAGAGGTCGCGGTACGCGCTCTCGTAGACCGGCTTGAAGGCGGCGCTGGCGAGGAAGCGTTCCTTGAGCTTGTGGCCGCCGAAGCCGTTCGGTCGGCCCTGCGCACCGGCGGTGTCGCCGCCCGGACCCGGCATGCCCTGAGGCGGCTGCATTCCCTCCGGCAGTTGCATCCCCTCAGGTAGTTGCATCCCCTCGGGCGGTTGCATGCCCTCGGGTGCGGCGCCTCCGCCCGGCGGGAAACGGCCACCCATCCGGCTGGCGTCGTGCGGGCCCTGCTTGGCGTCGCCGGTGAGGGTGAGGTTGTAGTCCCAGCCGACGACGGTGAACTTCTTCGTGTCCAGGTCGTACCACAGGTAGTAGTTGCGGCCCGGCCCGGCCATGTCGTCGAAGTTGAGCAGCAGGTTCTGCACGGCCAGGTAGCGGGCGAGGGCCTGTACGTCGACGTGGTCGTCCAGGTGCGCGTCGAAGTCCGCGTCGCTACTGGTGTTGACCCACCTGATCAGATTGATGACGGGCTGGAGATCCTGGCTGCCCTTCATGGTGATCTGTTTGAAGTCGTCCGCGTAGCTGGTGGGGTCGTCGCCCTGGTCGGTGAACTGCCCGGTGGCCAGGCTCTTGTACAGCACACCGTCGCCGCCAAGCGTGTCGGCGAAACCCTCGTCCGGGTGCTCGACGATGAGCCGGGCGGTGGTGGGCCGGTCGTTGACGGTGAAACTCGAGTACGCGTACCGCTGGGCGGTCTCGTCCGCGGCGGCCAACACGTTAAGCGACACGGCCTCGTTGAGGACCGTGCTGCCGCCACCCATGCCGGCGACCCGTACGGCGATCTCGCGGTGGCCCTGGTAGCGGCGGCCCTCGACGAACTCGTCGAAGCGGATCAGCCACGGCAGGGTCTCCGGCTCCTCGGCCTTGAGCGACGCCCGGGCGAATCCGCCCGGACCGGCACCGCCGCGCGCCCCGCCTCCCGGCGCACCCGCTGGGTCCCCGCCGGGGAAGCCCCCCACGGGGGCGTCACCGCCCGGCCCGGGTTCCTGCCCTCCGCCCGGGGGACGGCCAGGGCCGAACCCCCGCTGTCGGGCTTCGCCGTTGCGGGTCAGCCCGGCGAGAGTGGAGTTGCCCTTCAACCGGATACCGACGCTGGGAACGCGCGTGCCGTCGACCGTCAGGTCGGCCTCGAGGAAGCTCTTCTCGCCCTCCTCCCAGAATTCGTCGAGCAGCCGCTGGTAGTCCTCGTCGCGGAAGGTCACCGTGATCCGATGCGCCACGGCCGGGTCGAAGAGAGCCGTCGTCCCGGCGATGTTCTGGCGGACCCGGTCGGCGGTGGTGGCGCTGCTGGTCACCAGCGGTGTGACCCGTACGGTGCTGAACACCACCGCGCACACCACGACGAACGCCGCGCAGGTGGCGAGCAGTTTCCAGTAGTGCCGTACCCGTACCGGAATCCGGTGCACCAGCCGCCGCCGCATCGCCGCGCCCGGGGGTGCCGGAGACGTTTGCGATGGCGTCATCACAGGTCCGTCTGGTCGTAGCCGGTCAGCACGGTCACCCGCTGCCCGCCGGTCCGCTCGCCGAGGGCCGTGATCAGGTCGCCAGGGCCCTGGCCCTTCTTGAGCCGGACGGTGTACATCATCTCGGTCAGGGCGCCGCCGCGGATCGACTCCATGCTCACCAGCTCGAACTCGCTGGTGTGCGCGATGAGCACGTCCTGGATGTGTGCGGTGTAGTCACCGTCCGGCGGGACCTGGACCTTCACCACCTGCCGCTGGATGCTGGAGGCGAACCAGTTGAACCGGTACATGACCAGGATGATGAGACAGATCGCCACGGCGGCGACGACTGCCAGGGTGTAGAACCGGGTGCCCGCGGCCATGCCGATGCCCATCACCAGGAAGATGAAGCCGACGTCGCGGGTCTCCTTGATGGCGTTGCGGAACCGCACGACCGACAGCGCTCCGACGAGCGCGAACGCGCGGGCGATGTTCGACCCGACCACCAGCATGATCAGAGCGATGAGCATGCCGAGGATGACGAGGGTCTGCACGTAGGACTGGCTGTAGGAGACGTTGCGGTGGGTGAACCGGTAGACCCAACCGATCATGGCGCTGAGCACGAACGACAGTGACAGCGCGATGACGATGTCGCCGACGCTGAACGTGCCGGACAGATCCTGGACGTCGAATGGCATGGGTCAGGCCTCACTTCGGGCAGCAGCCGGCACGGGGGTGCCGGAGGGGTCGTCATCGGAAACATGGAAGACCGATCGGGGTGCGCGGTCGAACGCCTCGACGCTCTGGCAGTACTTCGAGATCCGCACCACTGACATGTTCAGTTCGGCCGCGAGGTCGGTGAGCCAGTACGGGATCCGCTCGTTCGCCTTCAGCTCCACCACCGCGAGCCGGGCGGGGATGATGAGCCGGTTCTCGGCGTCCGCGCCGAGGTCGAAGTCGCGGTCGCGGCCACGGACCCGCTGGTCGACGGTGACCCGCAGGCCGGCCTCGGCGCCGCGACCGACGAACGCCTCGCGCTGGTACCCGGTCATCGCCACCGGGCGCAAGTCCAGCCGACAGAGCAGATCCAGGACCTCCTCGAGGAACGCCCGCTGGCCCGGCTCGTGCGCGACCATCTCCCGGCGGTCGCACAGGTCGCGGGCGAGGTGGTACGGCAACGCGACCCGGCGCTTCTGCGTGACCCGGTTGACCCGCTGCTTGATCTCGACGAACACCGTGCTGTCGTCGTCGACGGTCGACCGGTCGCCGTAGTGCCGCACCCGCAACTTGCGCCGGAACCGCAAGCCCTCGATCTTCTCCCAGTAGAACCGGAGATCACGGGTGTCGTAGTAGACGCTCCAGACGCCGTAGCCACCACCGATGCCGTGACTGTCGGCGTCGAGCCGCCGGGCGAGTTCCTTGCGCAGCACCGGTACGGCGGTACTCGACATCAGGTACTTGATCTCGTAGCGATTGAAGGCGTGCAGCCTGCTCGGTGCCCGCAGCGCATGACCGGCGTGATCATCACTGCGGTCCGGCGCCTGGCTGGCGGACGGGGTCGAACGGTCGGAGTCTGGCGGTCCACCCCCGCCGGAGCGATCCGGCGGCACGGCACGTCGTCGGAACGGCAGTCGCATCCTGGTAGCCAATCTGGTCACGGTCGGGACGAAGGGGACGTAACCAGGTGAACCTCAAAGCAGCCTTTGAACGACGTAGGAACTGGAGATGAACGCGGGGTGTACGACAGGTAGACGACGTCGACTATCAGCCATTGACTCCGGTGGACACCGCCGCTGCCCGTAGGTGGGCGGCATCGACGGGGTTTGGTACGGCATCCGGGCGTTGGTGATCTTCTTCTTGGCCCGCGTGATCCGCGCGGCCATGCTTGGCTCGCCTTCCCGGCCTAGACGGCGAACCGCTTCATGGCGGCGGCCGCCTTGCTGCCGCCACCGGCGGCGGCCACCGTGGTGATCTTCAGGGAGTCCACATGGTTGACGGGGACGTGCCCGAGCAGATGCAGGCTGCCGCCTTCGACGAGCATGGCGGCCCGGAGGTGATCACCCTGCGGAAGCTGCCGGTGCCGGAGATCGCCGACGACGAGGTGCTGATCAAGGTCTTGAGCGCCGGCGTCGGGGTGTGGGACGTGTACGAGCGGCAGGGCGTCCTGGTTCCGGAGGGCTCCGACCTCCCGATCGTGCCCGGCTCCGACGGCGCCGGGACCGTCGTCGCGGCCGGCAGCCAGGTCACCAATGTCGGGGTGGGCGACCTGGTCTACGTCTCCGCCACCGCACGGCCCAAGGGCGGCTTCTACGCCGAGTACGCGGCGGTGCAGGCGCAGTACGCGGCGAAGGTGCCCGACGGCGTACCGGCCGAGCACGCCGGCGCCATGCCCACCGACGCGTTGACCGCGCTCGCCGGACTCGACGCGCTCAGCCTGTCGGCCGGCGCCTGGCTGCTGATCTTCGGCGCGAGCGGCGGCCAGGGCCACCTGGCCGTGCAGCTGGCCAAGCGGCAGGGGCTCAACGTGATCGCCGTGGCCTCCGGCTCGGACGGCGTCGCGCTGGTGACCCGGCTCGGCGCCGACGTGTCCCTCGACGGGCACGGCGACATGACCGAGGTGCTCGCCCGGATCCGCGACGCGGCACCGGCCGGCGTGGACGCCATCCTCGCGATGGCTGCCGGCAGGACGCTGGACCGGCTCACCGAGGCGCTTGTCGACGGCGGGGTGGTCGCGTACGCCCACGGGGTGCGGCCGGAGCCGGGCGAACGACCCGGTGTCGTCGTCCGGGCCTACGACGGCGAGTCGAGCCCTCGACAGTTGCAGCGCCTCAACGAACTCATCGAGGTGGGACCGTTCGTGGTGCACGTGGCGGAGACGTTCCCGCTGGGCAAGGTACGGGAGGCGCACCAGCGCCTGGAGACCTCCTACCTGGGCAAGCTCCTGCTGACGGTGGCCTGAGCACTCAGCGGGTGCGCTGCTGCGGCACGCGTACCGAAGCCATGCCGGCCGCCGTCGCGGCCTGGATGCCCAGGTCGGTGTCCTCGAAGACCAGGCAGGACCCCGGGGGTACGCCGAGGTGCTCGGCCGCGAGCAGGAACGCCTCCGGATCGGGCTTGGCCCGCGTGTAGTCCTCGGCGCAGACCAGCACGTCGAATCGGTCCAGCAGGCCGAGCGCGTCGAGGGAGGCGATGACCGAGGCCCGGGTGCTGCCGGAGACGACGGCGAACGGCACCCGCCGGTGCGCGTTGTGGATGTGCTCCACGACCTCGGGCACGGCGGCGAGCTGCGGCAACAACTCCTGGTAGATGCGCTCGCGGTTCTCCACCACTGTCGCCACCGGCATGGCCAGGCCGTGCCGCTCGTTAAGCGCGACGATGATGTCGGCGGTCGGACGGCCACCCCAGGCGTAGAAGAGGTCCTCCGGGAACTCGCAGCCCCACTCGTCCAGGGCCCGCTGCCAGGCCAGGTAGTGCAGCGGCATCGAGTCGACGATGGTGCCGTCGCAGTCGAACAGGTAGGCCGCGAACTCACCGGGTGGCAGGGGAAGACTCATCGGGGAAGGGTACAGCCGCGGTCCGGTCCGTCGTCGGTGACGGATGCCAGCCGGCGCAGCAGGTGCGCCCGTTCCGGCTCGGTCCCTACCAGCGCCAACGCGCTGCGGTACGCCGCCGCGGCCTCGTCGTGGCGGCCGAGCCGACGCAGCAGGTCGGCCCTGGTCGCCGGATAGAGGTGGTAGCCGCGTAGACGCGGATCGTCGGCCAACCCGTCCAGCAGGGCGAGCCCGGCGTCCGGCCCGTCGCGCATCGCCACGGCGGCAGCCCGGTTCAGCGCCACGACCGGTGAGGGGACCATGGTGAGCAGCACGTCGTAGAGCGCCACCACCTGGGGCCAGTCGGTGCTGGCCACGTCGGCGGCCTCGTCGTGCAGCGCGGCGATGGCGGCCTGCACCCCGTACGGCCCGGGCGCCGGGCCGGTCAACGCCACGAGTACCAGCGCCCGCCCCTCGTCGATCATCGCGTGGTCCCAGCGTGCGCGGTCCTGGTCGTCGAGGAGGACCACCGCCCCGTCCGGCCCGGTACGGGCGACACGCCGGGCGTGCACCAGCAGCATCAGCCCGAGCAGACCGGCTACCTCCCGCTCGGCGGGCAGCAGCCGGCGCAGGATCCGAGCCAGCCGGATCGCCTCCTCGGCCAGTTCGGTGCGCTGGAGATCGGGGCCGGAGCTGGCGGCATACCCCTCGGTGAAGATCGAGTAGACGGCCTGGAGCACCGTGGGCAGACGCCCCGGCAGCTCGTCCGCGCCCGGCACCCGGAACGGGATGCGGGCGTCGCGGATCTTCCGCTTGGCCCGGACGAGACGCTGGGCCATGGTGGCGTGCGGCACCAGGAAGGCCCGCGCGACCTCCGCCGTGGTGAGACCGGCGAGGAAGCGCAGGGTGAGCGCCCCACGGTCCTGCGCGGGCAGAGCCGGGTGCGCACAGGTGAAGAAGAGCGCCAACCGGTCGTCGGGCAGGTCGGGGTCCGCGTCGGCGGGCGGCGCGGGGTCGGCCCGCTCGGCCTCCGCCTGGAGCACCGCCAGGCGGGTCGCCAGCCCCCGGTCCCGGCGCAGCCGGTCGACAGCCCGACGGCGGGCCGTGGTCAGCAGCCAGGCGCCGGGCCGGCTCGGGACACCGTCGACGGGCCAGCGCACCAGCGCCGCCTCGATCGCCTCCGAGGCGACCTCCTCGGCCAGGTCGAGGTCGCCGAAACGGTGCACGAGTGAGGCGAGCAGCCGACCGTGTTCCTCGCGGAACACCGCCTCCACGGACCCGGCTGCCGCCTCCGCACCCGCCACGGTCAGACCTCGACCTTGACCTCGGCGACCGGCCGCACCTGCACCGACGCGCCGCCGGTGGCACCCGGGCTGCGGGCCGCCCAGTCCAGCGCGACGTCGAGATTCGGCACGTCGATGATGTCGTACCCGCCGAGCACCTCGCGGGTCTCGGCGAACGGCCCGTCGGTGATCGTGCGCTCGCCGTCCGGGCCCACCTGCACCGTCGTGCAGGTGGTCAGGTCCTGGAGGGGATGCCCGGACACCCAGATCCCGGCGTCCTTCATCTCCCGGTCGTAGCGGATCCAGTCCTCGAAGGTGCACCCGTTGCCGGCCTCCCCGTCGGTCGCGGGGCTCATGAACAGCAGCATGTACTTCACGTCTCGGCTCCTCTCGCGCGGCGGGCCGTCCGCCGTACAGCATGACGACGAACGGGGACCGGGGATGTCGACACGACGACCGGAACTTCTGGAGGCGCACGCCGCTCAGGCCGACGCCTCCCGCCGGCGCCTGCTGCGCTCGGCTCGCCGCCGCACCTGCTGGTACGCGCCGGTCAACCCCATCGCCCGCCGTACCTCGACCAGGGTCTGGCGGGCCTCCAGCCGGGTCCGCTCGGTGCCCTCGACGATCAACCGGTCCACCAACCCTCGGTCAGCCTCGATCTCGGCCCGACGCTGCCGGATCGGCGCCAGGAACGACTCCAACGCGACGACCAGCCGCTCCTTGACCTCCACGTCGCCGACCCGCCCGGCCCGGTAGCGCCGGGCCAGGTCCGCCACCTCGTCCCGGTCCGGGTTGAACACCTCGTGGTACGCGAAGACCGGATTGCCCTCCACCGTTCCCGGCACGTCCGCCCGCACCCGGTTCGGGTCGGTGTACATGCCCAGCACCTTTCGACGCACCGTCGCCGGATCGTCGGAGAGGGCGATCGTGTTGCCCCGGCTCTTGCTCATCTTGGCCGCCCCGTCGGTGCCCACCAGGCTGGGTGTCTCCGCCGGGATCAGCTCGGGCACCGGGAAGACCGGCCCGTAGAGGTGGTTGAACCGGCGCGCGATCTCGCGGGTCACCTCGACGTGCGCGGCGTTGTCCCGGCCGACCGGGACCACCTCACCCTTGACGCAGAGGATGTCCGCGGCCTGGAGCACCGGGTAACCCAGCAACCCGTACGGCATCTCCTCCTTGCCGGCGTCGCGGGCCATGTCCTTGAGCGACGGCACCCGTTCCAGCCGGGGGACAGTCACCAGGTTCTGCAGGAGGGTGTTGAGGTCGCCCACCTCCGGGATGGCCGACTGGAGGTAGAACGTGGCCCGTGCTGGGTCCACGCCGGCGGCGAGGATGTCGGTCACCATCTCGCGGGCGTTGGTGGAGACCTGGTCGATGTCCTCGCGGCGGTTCCTGGTGGTCAACATGTGCAGGTCGGCGATGATGAAGAAGCTCTCGTACCGCTCGTGCAACCGCACCCGGTTGGCGATGCTGCCTACGTAGTGGCCTAGGTGCAGGCGACCGGTGGGCCGGTCGCCGGTGAGCATGCGTGCGACGGACATGGTGGTGTGCCTCTCGTACTCGGAAGGTGGGTCACGCGTGGGCGCGCGCCGAGCGGGGCGGGTTGGCCCCCTCGGTCAGCGGGATCGACTCAGCGGGTCGCCCGCCATCGCGCGCCGGCGCGGAAACGCAGACCACCGGCACGGAGGACATCGAGGAGTTGCTCACGGCCATCGCCGGAGCTGTATGGGAACCGGGGCACCACGCCGAGCGGGAGGCCATCGACCAGATCGACCGCCTCCGGCGCGCAGCTGCTCACCCGGACCACGGCCTCACATTACCCGCGGTGCCTCTCCCGGTGGTGGCAGGTAACGGTCCGTGTAGTACCTGCCGACGCGGTCCCGGTACTCCGGGTCGGTCGACTCCGGGTCGAACGGCGGCGCGTCCTTGATCTCCTGCCGGGTCAGGTCGACGTGTACGGCACGGTCCTGGTGGTCGACCCGGTCCACCGTGCCGGCTGGCAGCAGCACCTTGCGACCGAGGATCCACGGCCCGGTGTCCACCACCAGGTAGCCGGCATCCGCCTCGTCGCTCGCCTCGTCGATTGCGCCGATCCGCCCGTCGCTCGCCTGGACCTGGTAGCCGACCAGGTCGACGGGCGTACCCGGGCCGGGGGCGTCGGGACCTTCACGCCTGTCGCCCGGCTCGTCCGGAGGGCTGGTCGAGGGAGTGGTCTGCGTGTACCCACCGGCCAGAGCGGACGGGTCTCGCCAGGCCCATGGATTGAAGATCGAGGGTTGCACGGGGCACCTCCGGGGACGGCTTTCGGCTGTCCCGCTACTCAGTGCCCAGCCTGGTGGCGCCAGAAACGAGCTGGGCCGCCGTCCGCCCCGGTGACCAGCCCCGGTGGCATACTCGGCAGCCATGGTGCTGTCGCGCGGGTGGTCTGTCTTCCTGGTCGGGGTCGGGATCTGGACCTGGGTGATCTGGCCGAGGTTCGCGGTGGCCATCTGGCAGGACCCGCGGGCCTGGTCGGCCGGCACGGTGGGGGACGGCACGCCCACCAGTTTCCTGTGGGTGCACGCGCTGTTGATCGCGGCGTCGCTGGCCATCGGTACGACCGTCGGTGTCCTCGGCGTCCGCTCGTGGCTGGCCGTCCGTCGCAACGCCGCATCCTGAACTGCGAAAACGTCGTTACAACCAGAGTGTGACGCGGGACGCTACCCGTCGATTTGACGATCAAACCCGTGGACGCGTAACTTTCTCTCTGCCAGCGCGGAACGGGGCAAACGGGACGAAGATCCTGGAGCACCGGAACGGACTGGCAACCGGGTCAGGCAGGGGTTAGCTCCTGCGGGACACGGTCCGGGCGGGGCTCGCCGGATCGGCCGCGAGGCGGATTTGGTGCAGCGGAACCGACCGGGTAAGGTTTACGACCGGCAGGGCACCGGGCGAGCCTGCGGGAGACCGCAGCGGCCGGCCTGCCGAATCCGACGACCTGACGCAGCGGTTCGCTGCTGCGTGAGTGCGCCGGTGCCAACCCGTACGAAGCATGACAGACCGGGACACACGGTTTGACACGGCGAAAACGGTGAGGTAACGTAGTAAAAGTGCCCGGCGCGAGAGCGGCGGGGACACAGAGCGGGAAAAGCCCCGAGATGGGTTCCACTGAGTGTGGTGCTTCTGATCGGTGTGTGGTTGTTCTTTGAGAACTCAACAGGGTGCTTGTAAAGCCAGTGCCAATTATGATTTATACCCCGGACTGGTCAGGCCTTTGGTTTGGCTGG
>NZ_VDFY01000078.1 GCF_006228125.1 Micromonospora orduensis
GGGTGGGGATGGCGACGACGGACATGGTGCCTCCTGAGATGGCGGTACGACCGCCACGCCCGGTGCGGCGTGGCGGTCAGTGGCGCGCCGACCCGGCGGTGACCGGGGACGCGAGGGAGAACGCGCGGTGCAGCGGAGTCGGACCGAGAGCCGGCAGGCCGGCGATCCGCCAGGCCGCGAACCCGCCGATCACGTCGGTGGCGCGGCGCAGGCCGATGTCCTGCAACGCGGCGGCGGCCAGTGACGAGGTGTAGCCCTCCTGGCAGAGGATCACCACAGGTACGTCGTAGTCGACCGCCTCGGGCAGGCGGGCCGGGCAGCGCGGGTCGAAGCGCCACTCCAGCACGTTGCGCTCGACGGCGAGTGAGCCCGGCACCACGCCGTGCGCGGCCCGCTGGGCGGCCGGCCGGATGTCGACCAGGAGCGCGCCGGTCCGGTACGCCAGGTGCGCCCGCTCCGGGTCGAGCCGGTCGAGCCGGGCGCGGGCGGCGGCCAGGATCTCGTCGATGCCCTGGGAGCCCGGCGGCGGTACGGGGGCCGGACAGTGCTCGGCGGTCGTCAGCATCATCGGTTCCTTCCGGTGCGTGGGGGGGGGTTTGGTTCGGGCTGGGCGGCGCTCACCAGGAGCGTCCGGCCTCGGCGACCTCGGCGACCCGCAGGCGCCCGTCGAGGAGGTGGTAGCGGGTCATCCGGCGCAGCGCCGGCCGGTAGACGTGCACACTGACCGCCGGCGTCGTACCCCGGTTGGTCACCTGGTGGACGTGGCGGGTGCCGAAGCGCCGACCGGCGCCGGCGGGCAGCAGTCGTGGACGCAGCCGGCCGGCGGCGACGGTCTCCTCGGTGAGGGCGCCGGCGACGACCCGGAACGCTCCGGCGGAGCCGCCGTGGTCGTGCAGGTCGGTGCCCTGGCCGGGCAGCCAGCTCAGCGCCCACACCTCGTGGTCGTCGTCGGCGGCGAGGCGCGCGTACCAGCGCTCGGCGGCGTCGAACCGCAGCGGCACCGGCCAGCCGGTCGGGTCGGCCCACCGGGCGGCGACGGCGAGCAGGTCACCCTCCGGGCTGTGGTGGATCATGGCGGTCCTCGCGGGTCGTTCGGTGGGGTGCCTCCGTACTCTAGTCGGCAAGGCCTATAGGTTTAGTAGGTAATTCCGTCTGGTGGGACGGCGTCCGTCGACCTCAGCGCAGCACCGGAGGGTCCACCCGGTAGCCGGGCACCGACGGCCACCGTACGGTCAGCACCACCGACGCGCGTTCGGCGTACCACGAGTGGTCCACCCCGCGGGCCCACACCACGTAGTCGCCCGGCTCGGCCAACCGCACCGTCCGGTCCGGCAACTCCACCCGGAAACACCCCTCGACGAGCACGAGCAGGGTGGTACGCCGCTCCCCCGTCGCCCACCGCGACCGGGCCTGCCCCGGCGGGTGCACGCCCCACTTCACCTCGACGTCGGCGCTGTGCCGCACCTCCCCGGGCGGCGCGAAGTGCCCGAGCAGCCAGCCGGCGTTGGTGGCGCCGTCGACACCCGCGTTGCCCACGTACACCGTCTCACCCATCGGACCCCTCTCCCCGCTCGCCGGCCGAGCAACGTATCAGGGCGCCAGGGCCTAACCTGGAGCGGTGACCGATGACCTCGACGCCGCGACGCTGGCGTTCGCCCACCGGATGTTCGACCTGGCCCGCTCGGGCTCCACCGAGGAGCTGGCCGCGCAGCTCGACGCCGGCCTGCCGGTCAACCTCACCAACGACAAGGGCGACACGCTGCTGATCCTGGCCGCGTACCACTCCCACCCGGACACGGTGGCCGCCCTGCTCAGCCGCGGCGCGGACCACACCCGGGTCAACGACCGGGGTCAGACGGCGTTGGCGGCCGCCGTCTTTCGCAGCAGCACCGACGCGGTCCGCGCGCTGCTCGCGGCCGGAGCCGACCCGGCCCACGGCAGCCCGTCCGCCGCGGAGACCGCCCAGTTCTTCGACCTGCCGGAGATGACCGAACTGCTGCGGGCCGGCTGACGTCGACCCCGAACGACCGGTATACAGGGTCGGTGGAAGATCCTCTGCCCGAGCAGATGCGCACCGCCGGCACGGCACTGCTGGCCGCGCTCGACCCGACGGCCCGCGACCAGGCGTCGCACCCGTTCGACGACGAGCCCGCCCGACGCTGGCTGGAGTACCGACCCCGACCCCGACCCGGCGTCAGCCTCGCCGAGCTGGACGTCGTCGGGCGCAAGGCCGCACACCGGCTCCTCGCCACGGCGCTCAGCCCGTCCGCGTACGCGCAGGCGATGGCGATCATCGCGCTGGAGGAGGTCCTCGACCGCGCCGAGGGCTGGCGTCGCGGGCGGCACAGCGGCGACTACTGGGTCGCTGTGTTCGGTGATCCGGCGCGCGACGACCGCTGGTCGTGGCGGCTGGAGGGGCACCACCTGTCGGTGACCATGACCGTCGTGGACGACCAGGTCTCCCCCGCGCCGATCTTCTTCGGCGCCAACCCGGCGGCTGTGCGGTACGCCGGCCGGCCGGTCTCCCGGCCACTCGGTGTCGAGGAGGACCTCGCCCGCGCCCTGCTCGACGCGCTCGACCCGGCCGGACGATCCGCCGCGATCATCGCCGACGAGGCGCCGGCGGACATCATCAGCGCCACCCGCGCCCACGTCGACACTCCACTGGAGCCACTCGGCGTGCCGGCCGGCCGGCTGGGACCGACCGGCCGGGCACTGCTCGACCAGGTGGTCGCGCTCTACCTGGACCGGCTACCGCCGGAGCTGGCCGTCCGCGAGGCGCGGCGTCTCGACGACGGCGAGCTGCACTTCGCCTGGGCGGGCCCGACCCGTCCGGGGCAGCGCCACTACTACCGGATCCAGGGCGACGACCTGTTGATCGAGTACGACAACACCACCGAGGACGGCAACCACGCGCACACCGTCCTGCGCCGCCCCGCCAGCGACTTCGGCGCCGACGTCCTGGCGGACCACCACGAGTCCCACCCCCACTGACGTACGCGTCCGGGTCGACGGCAGCCATCTGCCGTCGCACGCGCCCGGTCAGGGACGCGGGCGGGCGACCTCGACGGTGGAACCGGCGAGCGCGTCGAGGCTGCCGGTCTCGGCGCGGCCGGTGTCGAACTGGCGCATGAGCCGGGCGCCCAGGCGTACGCCGACCCCGCCGGCGACCAGCGCGACAAGCTCGGTGAGCAGGATCGCGACGGTCGCGCCGCGCTGCGGCGAGTGCGCGCGCACCAGGCAGGTGACCAGGAACAGGCCGGCCATCGCCGCGTTCACCAGGTTGAAGGCGATGGCGGTGCGGCGGGTGCGGTCGACCGGCACGTCCCACAGGTCGACCATGCCGGCGACCATGGTCATCGCGGCGGCGAACAGGGCGGCGACGCCGGTCCAGTAGCCAACCTCACCCAGGAACGCCGGCCCGCCGACGACATCGCTCAGGTCGAAGACGGTGGCGCTGACGAACAGCCCGAGCGGAAACGTCACGAGCATCGGTTGGATGGGGTGCCCCTGCACCCGCAGCCGGCTCTGCATCGGTCCTCCCCGGGGTCGGCGCAGCTCACCAGTACCAGAGTGCTACCCGTGCCCCGTCTTCACGAAACGACGCCGCCCGAATCGCCGCCGCGTGCCAGAGCGGGCGGAGGTGCCCTACGTGGAGCCCTTGGAGCTGATGTCGCAGACGATTCAGCTCCAGAGGACGGCCGCACCACCCTCGCCGCCCGGGCGGCCATCGCTGGCCGGGAGATCGGGCACGGGCGAGGAGCGGCGCGTCCGGTCAGCTCTCGCGCTGGCGGGAGACCGTCCGCACCAGACGCTCGGCCACCTCGCGCAGCGGGATGTCCAGCGAGGACGCGGCGGTGCGCAGCACGTCCAGGGCCTCGGCCGGCGGGCAGCCCCGCTGCGTCATGATCACGCCGACGGCCTGGCCGATCACGCCGTCGAGCAGCAGCTCGGCGTCGCGCTCGCCGGCCATCTCGGCCTGCCGGCCCCGGTCCCGCACGGCGGCCAGCAGCAGGCCGGCGTGTTCGGCGAGCAGCATCGCGGTCAGTTGGTGCTGCGGGGTGAGCAGGTTCGGTCCGGCGGCGTACAGGTTTATCGCCCCGATCACCTGGTCGTCGATGTCCACCGGGGCGGAGACCACTCCGCGCACGCCGAGGTCGCGGGCGCGCGCCGTCCAGGCCGGCCAGCGTGGTTCACCGGCCAGGTCGACGGCGAGGATCATCTCGCGGCGTCGGATCGCGCTCATCGCCGGCGAGTCCGGGCCGTGGCGCAGATCGTCCAGGCCGGCGAGCCGCTCGTCGGAGGCGGCCACGCCGGCAGGCTCGCCAGCGCGCAGCGCCGTGAATCCGCACCAGCGCACGCCGGCCACCGCGTCCCTGGTGACCCGGACGAGCGTCAGCAGCGCCTCATCGAAATCGGTCAGCGCGATCAGGCCGGCCGTCAGCTCCCGCAACAGCGCGGCGGTCTCCAGCACGCCCAGGTTGTGCACCACGGGTTCCCGCGTGTCCAGGTTCACTGGTCCGCAGCTCCCGTACGCCTCCGCGCCTGCCCAGCAGGCACCGTCACCTGTGTCATCGTCTGCTCTCTTCCGACTTGACCGACCCGCCCTACTACCCTGCGAAAGCCGGGTCGAAACGGCGTAAAACGGGGCTCCTGCCGCACCGGGTTGCGCGCGAACAGGAGCCACGCCGGAGCGTCAGCGCGAGGCGCCGCTGAGCCGTCGGCCGATCGAGGCGATCAGGCGGTCGAGCTCGGAGCCGAAGGGGTTGTCGTGCACCAGGTACGTCCAGGTGGCGGTCGGACGTACCAGGGTGCTGTCGTCGGGCTCCCAGTCCTCGTCGAATTCGGTCTCGGTGAACGTGGCGATGGTGCGGGCCTCGATCTCCGGAACCAGGTTGTTGAAGGCCGGCACGGCGGCCCGGTGGAACTCGTCGAGCGGGTCGAGCCGGCCCAGCGCCCGCAGGTGAACACCCTCGCGGACCTCCGACAGCTCGGACAGGTGCTCGGCCCAGAGCCGGTCCAGGTGGTAGAGGGCGATCGACCGGGCCGCCCGGGCCAGCAGGTCCTCGTCCATCTCGCCGGCCTTCTCGGGCACCTTGTCCAGCAGCATCAGCGCGGCCACGTCGCTGGTCAGCAGCCGCTCCCGGCGCTGGGCGAGAGCCTTGCGCTGCTGCTCGATCACCACGCTGTAGCGCCAGGTGTTGCGGTGGATCTCGTGGTTGACGCCCTCGGCGACCCGCTGGGCGTGCTCCACCGCGTAGTCGACCTGCTCGTCGGTGACCAGGCCGTCGGCGTTCATCCGTGGCGACGCCGGCACCGAGTCGGCGGCGTGGCGGACGACCAGGTCGTCCTCCAGGCTCACGAAGAAGACCGAGCCACCGGGGTCGCCCTGCCGGCCGGCCCGGCCGCGCAGCTGGTCGTCGACCCGCCGGCTGTCGTGCCGGCCGCTGCCGATCACGTAGAGCCCACCCAGCTCGGCCACCCGCTCCTGGTCGGCCTGGTCGCTGCCACCGAGCCGGATGTCCACGCCCCGGCCGGCCATCTGGGTGGAGACGGTCACCGCGCCGTACGCGCCCGCCTCAGCGATGATCGCCGCTTCCTCATCGTCGTTCTTGGCGTTGAGGACGACGCAGGGCACCCCGGCCGAGTTGAGCCCGGCGGCCAGCGCCTCGGACTCCTTGACGTCCAGGGTGCCGACCAGCATTGGCCGCCCCTTGGCGTGCCAACGCTGGATCTCGTCGATCAGCGCCTCGTCCTTCTCCGCCCGGGTGGCGTAGATGCGGTCCGGCTCGTCCTCCCGCACGCACGGCGTGTTCGGTGGGATCACCGCCACCTCGAGGCCGAAGAACTCCCGCAGCTGGTCGCCGACCAGCACCGCGGTGGCGGTCATGCCGCACACCTTCGGGTAGAGGGCGATGAACGCCTGCACGGCGATGGTGCCCAGCACCTCGCCCTCGGCGGTGGCGTCCAGGCCCTCCTTGGCCTCGACCGCTGCCTGGAGCCCGTCGGGCCAGCGGCGGCGCTGGGCCACCCGACCGCGCATCTCGTCGATCAGCTCCACCGAGCCGTCGCGGACGATGTAGTCCACGTCGCGGTGCAGCAGGGCGTGCGCGTGCAACGCCACGTTGACGGCGGAGAGCTGCGCGACGTGTTCCTCGTCGTACAGGTCGATGCCCAGCTTGGCCTCGACGGCGGCCAGGCCGGCGGAGGTGAACGCCACGCTGCGCCCGTCCTCGGCGACGGTGAAGTGCCGGTCCTTGCGCAGCCCGCGCACCAGCGCGGCGGCGGCGTGCACCGGGTCCTGCTCGCCCGGCACCGCGCCGGCGAGGACCATCGGCACCCGGGCCTCGTCGATCATGATCGAGTCGGCCTCGTCGACGATCGCGGTGGTCAGCGGCGGCTGCACCCGGTCGGCGATGTCGGTGACCAGCTGGTCGCGCAGGTAGTCGAAGCCCGCCTCGCTGACCGACACGTAGGTGACGTCACAGGAGTACGCGTCGCGCCGCTCCTGCGGGGTGGAGGCCTCGTTGACCCAGCCCACGGTCAGGCCGAGCAGGGTGTAGACGGGCTCCATCCACTGGGCGTCGCGGCGGGCCAGGTAGTCGTTGACGGTGAGCACGTGCACCGGCCCGTTTCCGAGCCGAACGTGCCCGTACGCGGCGATCGCGGCGGTCAGGGTCTTGCCCTCACCGGTGGCCATCTCGGCGACCTTGCCGGACAGCAGCGCCATCGCGCCGAGCAGCTGCACGTCGTACGGCCGCTGGTCGAGGCCCCGGCGGGCGGCCTCGCGGCCGACGGCGCAGATCTCCTCGTACCCGGTCGCGGCGCCGGCGGCCTCGGTCAGCTCGGCGTCGTCAAGCGCGGCGAGGTCGGCCTCGCGCGCCTCGATCGCCGGCAGCATCTTCTCCAGCGGAGCGAGTTCGACGGTCGAGCCCGGGCGCTGGAGGAACCGCCGGAACTTGCTCTTGAACCGTTGCGAGACACCCATGAGCGGCAACGGTACGCGATCCGGGCCGGCTTGCGCGGCCCGGCCGCCGGCATGTCCGCCCCGGGCCGGTGGCTCAGACGACCAGTAGCTGGTGGGCGGCCAGCTCGCGGTAGAGCGGGTCGGTGGCGCTCAGCTCGGCGTGGGTGCCCACGGCCACCACCCGGCCGCCGTCGAGGACGACGATCTGGTCGGCGTCGACCACGGTGGCGAGCCGGTGCGCCACGATCAACAACGTCCGGCGGACGGCCACCGCGTCGATGGCGCGGCGCAGGGCGGCCTCGTTGCGCGAGTCGAGGTTGCTCGTCGGTTCGTCGAGCAGCAGCACCGGCGGCCCGGCCAGGAGCGCCCGTGCGATGGCCAGGCGCTGCCGTTCGCCCCCGGAGAGCAGCACGCCACCCTCGCCGACCTGGACGTCCAGGCCCTGCGGGTTGCGGTCGGCGAGGTGCGCGAGGTTGACCTCGTCGAGCACGGTGCGCAACCGGTCGTCGGAGGCGTCCGGGGTGGTGATCAGGAGGTTCTCGCGCAGCGTGCCGGCGAGCACGGGGGCCTCCTGCTCGACGTAGCCCAGCCGGGCCCGCAGCGCGTCGCGGGGCAGGTCCCGCACGTCGGTGCCGTCCAGGCGGACCGCGCCGTCGCTCACCTCGTAGAAGCGTTCGACAAGGGCCAGCAGGGTCGACTTGCCGGCGCCGGACGGGCCGACCAGGGCGGTCCGGGTGCCGGCCGGCACCGCGAAGCTGACCTCGTGCAGCACCGGCGCCCCGCCGGGGTAGCCGAACCCCACCCGCTCGAACTCGATCATCGGGGCGGGTCGGCGCGGGGTCGCCGTGGCTGCCCCCGACGCCGGCCGGTCCGCCGCGCCCTCCGCCGGCACGGTCAGGATCTCCTCGATCCGCTGCAACGCGCCCAGGCCGGACTGCAACTGGGTGTACGCGCGCAGCACCTGGCCCAGCGGCAGGGCCAGGAAGAACAGGTACATGACGAAGGCGACCAGATCGCCGACGGTGATCGCGCCGGCGGCCACCCGCGCGCCGCCGACGCCCAGCACCAGCAGGAAGGCGCCCTGCACGGTGACCGAGCCCACGGGTCCGACCACCGCCTGCACCCGGGCCACCCGCAGTCCCGCCGTGTACGCCTCGCGGGCGCTGCCGGTGACCATCTCGGCCTCGCGGGCCTCGGCGCGGCTGGCCCGGATGGTCCGGGCGGCGGAGATGGCCCGCTCCACCGCGGAGGTCATCTCGCCGATCCGTTCCTGGGCGGCGCGGGCGAGGGCGCGGACCCGGCGGGCGAACGTGAGCGCGAAACCCAGACCGAGGCCCACCCCGAGCAGGGTGACGCCGAACAGCAGCGGGTCGAGCAGCACCATCGCGGTGCCGGCCCCGAGCACCATCACCGCCCCGGTGACCGTCTCGAACAGGCCGGAGGTGACGACCGCCCGCAGCAGGGTGGTGTCGGAGCCGAGTCGGGAGAGCAGGTCGCCGGTGCGCCGGCTGTCGTACTCGGCGATGGGCAGCCGCAGCAGGTGCCCGGCCAGCCGCCGCCGGGTGCCCAGCACGAGCCCTTCGGCGGTGCGTTGCAGCAGGTAGTCGCGCAGACCACCGATCGCCGCGCCGAGCACCACGAGGGCCACTAGCACGGCGACGAGGTCGGAGACCCCGAGACCGCCGCTGACCCGGTCGAGCACCGACCGGGTCAGCAGCGGCTGAGCGAGGGACGCCGCCGCGCCGACGAGCGACAGCGCGCCCACCACGGCGAGGGTGCCGCGGTGGTCCCGCAGGTACGGCAGCAGCGCGGCCAGGCCGGGAGGCCGGCGCTCGGAAGCGGTCATGCCGGGAACGGTAGTCCGCCCGGTCACGCCCGGACGCCAGGTCAGGCGGCCAGTACCACCTGTAGTTCCTGCCGTCGGCGTTCGGCCAGGTCGGTGAGCAGGGTGGCCGCCTCGTCGAACGGCACCACCGCCGAGACCAGGTGCTTGCGGATCCCGTCGCCGTACGCCCGCAGCAGGTCGATCGTCTCGGCGGAGAGCCGTTCCCGGTCCCAGGTCGGGGCGAGCCCGCGCGGCACCCGGCCGATCTGGGCGCAGCGCAGCGCCAGCCCGTTGTGGTGGAACTCCTCGCCGAGGCGGACCGCGTCCGCGCCGCCCTGGTAGAAGGCGAGGTCGATGACCGTGCCCTGCGGCCGGAGCAGCCGCAGGGCGAGCTGCAACGCCCACGCCTGCCCCCGGCACTGGAACACCACGTCGGCGCCCCGGTCACCGGCGGTGTGCGCCCACCGGGTCTTGAGCACGGCCGCCGGGTCGTCCGCCTCCGGGTCGAGGGTCTCCAGGCCGAGCGCCTCGGCGACCTGCCGGCGTTGTTCGGTCGGGTCGAGCACCACCACGGAGGCGGCCCCGTGCCGGCGGGCGAACAGGGCGGTCAGCAGGGCGACCACGCCGGCGCCCACCACCGCGACGCGCCGGCCGCGGACGCCGTCGCCGAGCGAGCGCACGTCCGTGCCGTGCAGGTCGGCGGCGGCGTGCAGCAGACCGTTGGCGCAGATCGGGCCCATGTGCGCGACGTAGACGCCGAGCAGCGGGTCCAGGTCGTCGGGCAGCGGCACGAACCGTTCGGCGACCGGGTCGGCCAGCCAGCCGGTGCGGTGCCCGTACGTCATCGCGCCGACCGTGCCCACCGCGACGGCCGGGGTCTCGCTCTCCACCACCCGGCCGACCTGCATGTAGCCCAGCCGGGTCACCGGGTACGGGGTGCTCGCCTCGCCGGGCTGGAAAAGCCCCAGGTCGGCGTTCCAGGTGACGTTCAGGTACGGATTCGTACCCTTGACGTAGCTCAGCTCGGTGCCGGCGGAGACGCCGCTGAACAACGTCTCCACCCGGAAGGTGCCGGGGCGCAGCGGCGCGGCGTCCTGCTCCACCACCTCGACGCGGCCCGGCCCGGTGACCACCACGACCTTGTCACGCATCGACGGTCACCCCGGGGCTGAGCACCGCGGGGCCGCTGGAGGTGGTGAGCCGCACGGCCGCGCCGGTGCGGGCCGAGTCGGACACCGCGAGGGCCAGCCGCTGGGTGGCCAGCGCCTCGGCGTACGGGACGCGTACGTCGTCGCCGACGCCGCGCACCGCGTCGACGAAGGCGCGGTCCACGGCCACCCGGGCGGCCTCGGGGTCGGCCGGTACGTGCCGCTCGCCGTCGGCGTCGCGGATGGTCAGGCCCTCCTCGGTGAGCGACAGCGCCAACCCGTCGGCGAGGATCTCCAGCCCGGCGCGGTGCTTCCAGCCGAGCACACAGGCGGCGCTGAGAGTGCCGACCGCCCCGTTGGTGAAGCGCAGCACGGCGGTGGTCACCGAGTCGATGTCCGCTCCGTCGACCGGCGGGGGCGTGCCGTTGCCGTACGCGGTGACCTCGCTCACCTCGCCGACCAGTGCCCGGACGAGGTCGAGCACGTGGGCGGCCTGTTCGACCACCGGGCCGCCGGAGCGGTCGCGCCGTGCCCACCACGCCACCGGGGGGACCTTGTCCAGCCAGGCGCCGCTGACCATGCGCACCGGACGGTCGGCGAGCAGCTCGCGGGCCTCGTCCACGACGCCGAGGTACCGCCAGTGGTGGCCGACGGCGGTCAGCACCCCCCGGCGGGTCACCTCGGCGGCGATGTGCTCGGCGGTGGCCAGGTCGACCGCGACGGGCTTCTCCACGAACATCGGCAGCCCGGCGTCGAGCACCGCCTGCTCGGCCGGGCCGTGCGCGAACGGCGGCACGCACACGTACACCGCGTCCGGTCCGGCGGCCAGCAGTTCGGCGACGTCGGCGTGTGCCCGCGTCCCGTGCCGCGCGGCCAGCGTCGCGGCGGCGTCGGGCATGACGTCGGTCACCCCGATCAGCTCGACGTCATCGAACCCGTCCAGCACCCGCGCGTGGCGTTGTGCCACTCCCCCGGCGCCGACCAGACCCACCCGGCATCTACGCATTCGACAACCCCTTCGAGAACTTTTCATGACCGCTGGGAGCAGTCCCCTGGCATGTGCGCAATCAAACGTTCATCCCCCGGGAACGCGGTGTCGTCACCTGCGTGATCAAGCTGTTGCCCTGGAAGCGGTTAGCGCATGGTCAGGAATGGGAACTACCGAACGCGGTTCTTTCCGCCCACGATTCATAAGGGGTGCCAGTGCGGGATACGACATCGAGCGTGTCACCGGTGGTGGAGGCGTGGGCCACGTACCGGACCACTTCGGCGGCGGACTGGCCGGCACGCCGGCTGCTGCGCGCCAAGGGCGACAGCCGGGTCAGCGTGGTGCTGCCGGCGCGCAACGAGGAGGCCACGGTCGGCGCCATCGTGTCGACCATCCGCGAGCACCTGATGGACCGGGTGGCCCTGGTCGACGAGCTGATCGTGGTGGACTCACGGTCGACCGACCGCACCGCGCAGGTGGCCCGGGCGGCCGGCGCGGAGGTGGTAAGCCAGGACGAGATGACCCGGGGTCTGCCCCGGCTCACCGGCAAGGGTGACGCGCTCTGGGCCGGCCTGGCCGCGGCCGAGGGCGACGTGGTGGCGTTCATCGACGCCGACCTGCGCGAGTTCCGGCCGCACTTCGTCAGCGGGCTGCTCGGCCCGCTGCTGACCGACCCGTCGGTCGACTTCGTGAAGGGTTTCTACCACCGGCCCCTGGTCGGCGCGGCGGCAGTCGAGCAGGACGGTGGCGGCCGGGTGACGGAGTTGATGGCCCGACCGCTGCTCAACCTGTTCTGGCCGGAGCTGGCCGGGTTCGTGCAGCCGCTCGCCGGCGAGTACGCCGCACGGCGGGACGTGCTCGCCCGGGTCCCGTTCGTCTCCGGGTACGGGGTCGAGACGGCGATGCTGATCGACCTGCTGGACCTGGTCGGTCTGGACGCGTTGGCGCAGGTCGACCTCGGTGAGCGCAAGCACCGCCACCAGGACACGGCGGCGCTCGGGCGGATGTCCGCGCAGATCATGTTGACGGCGTGGTCCCGGTTGCAGCGGCGCGGCTGGGCGAGCCCCGGCCTGTCGCCGGAGGCGCTGCTGACCCAGTTCCGTCGGGGCGGCTCGGACACGCTGCCGAACCTCGACCGGGAGATCGTGGTCAGCGACGTGTCCATCGAGGAGCGTCCGCCGCTGGCCGAGCTGCGTCACCAGCTGCCCCGCCGACGGGTGGCCGCGGCATGAGTGACCGGGAGGTCCTCCGATGAGTCTCACCGTCCTGATGAACGCCGGTCCGTGGCTGTCCGTGCCACCCCCCGGCTACGGCGGCATCGAGAACGTGATCGCCACGCTGGTGCCGGAGCTGCGGCGACTCGGCGTACGGGTGGTGCTCGCCTCGGTGGGCAGCAGCACCCTGCCGGTGGACGACCGGATGTCGGTCTTCGCCGACGAGCAGTTCGCCGCGTTGCAGCGCCCGTACAACCAGGTCTGCGGGATCGCCCAGGCGCACCTCGCCGGGGTGGTCCGCGAGCTGCACTCCCGCGACGACATCGACCTGGTGCACGACCACGTGGAGGCCGTCGGGCTGGCCACCCTGGCCGCGATGGGGCCGGCCGGTCCGCCGACCCTGCACACCCTGCACTGGGACCTGGCCAAGCACCCGGCGCTGTACGGCAGCCTGGACGGCGGCGCCCGGGTCCGGGTCAACGGTGTCTCCGCGTCCCAGCTGGCCCGGGCGCCGCTGGCGCTGCGGGAGCACTCGGTGGGGCACGTGCACCTGTCCACCCCCCTGGCCGTGGACGCCGACCGCCGGCCCCGCCCGGAGAAGGGCGGGCATCTGCTGATCCTCGGCCGGATCAACCCGGGCAAGGGGCAGGACGTGGGTGCGCGGCTGGCGCACCGGGTCGGGATCCCGCTGGTGCTGGCCGGTCCGGTCGGCCCGTACCACCGTCCGGCCGAGCTGGCGGCGGCGGGCGACGAGGCCCGGCAGAATCCGGACGTGCGGTTCTTCCTCGACGAGGTGGCGCCGCACGTCGACGGTGACCTGGTCCGCTGGGTCGGGACGGTGGCCGGTCAGGAGCGCGACGACCTGCTGGCCAGCGCCCGCGCCTCGCTGTTCCCGCTGCGGTGGGAGGAGCCCGGGGGTACGGCGGTGGTCGAGTCGCTGGCCCTGGGCACGCCGGTGGTGGCGACCGCCCGGGGCTGCCTGCCGGAGCTGATCGAGCACGGCCGCACCGGACTGTTGACGGCCGACGAGGACGAACTGGCCGACCTCGTGCTGGCCGCCGACCTGCTCGACCCCGACGAGTGCCGGCGGGTGGCCGCGCGCCGGTTCACCCCGGCGGTGATGGCGCAGCGTTACGTCGAGCTGTACCAGCGGGTCCGCGAGCTGGCCGGTACGACCCGGCTGCAACCGGTCTGACCTGCCCCGGTGCCGTCGGCGGTTTGCCGGCGGCGGCACCGGGTATGCGCGGCGCCCACGCCCGCCGCGCAGCGAGGAGCCGGTGATGGTCGGACCGATGGCGCACTCCCGGGCCCGGGCCAACCCGGCCGAGGGCAAGCCGCCGGTACGCCGCGCGGCGGCCACGGTGGCTGTGGTGTTCCTGCTGGTCGGGGTGCTCGGCTTCGTGCCGGGGATCACCAGCGGCACGGGTGACCTGCGGTTCGCCGGGCACGGCTCGGGCGCGTTCCTGTTCGGCGTCTTCCAGGTGTCGGTGCTGCACAACCTCGTCCACCTGCTGTTCGGGGTGGCCGGCCTGGCGCTGGCGCGGACGGTCGGCGGCGCGCGGACGTTCCTGGTCGGCGGCGGCGCCGTCTACCTGGTGCTCTGGCTGTACGGGCTGGCGGTGGACCACGACACCGGCGCGAACGTCCTGCCGGTCAACGACGCCGACGGCTGGCTGCACCTTGGCCTGGGCGTCGGCATGATCGCGCTGGGCCTGCTGACCGGGAGAGTGCGGCGGTGACCTGCGTCGGCCCGCCGGTCGGTCCGGTTTGGCGCTGCTCGGCCTCGGGTAGTTGGCAGGTCCCGGCCCACCAGTGAATCGAGGGACCCGCATGCCCAGCCGGATCACCTGCGAGGTGCGCGACACGGCACCGGTGGCGGTCGTCCGGCTCGCCGGCGCGCTGGACCTGGGCACCATGCGCTCGGTGCACCAGGCCCTCGACGGGGCGTTGGCCGCCCAGCCGGACGCGCTGGTGGTCGACCTCGCCGAGGTCACCGTCCGGGACCGGCTGGCGCTGTCGGTCTTCGCGGCCACGGCCCGGCGGGCCGAGGAGTGGCCGGCCGTGCCGGTGGTGCTCTGCGCTCCCCCGCCGGCCGCCGCGCGCTGGCTGGCCGAGTCGACGACGTGCCGGGTGGTTCCGGTGTCGCCGGATTGCGCGGAGGCGACCCGGATGGCCGGCGAAGCCAGTTCGCCCCGGCTGCGGACGCGCCTGGAACCGGTCGCCGGGGCCTGCCGACGGGCCCGGGAGCTGGTCGGGGACGCGTGTGCGCGCTGGAACCTGCCGGAGGCCGCTGGTCCGGCCGCGCTGGTGCTCAGCGAACTGGTCGGCAACGTGGTCCGCCACGCGGGGACGCCGATGCAGGTCACGGTGACCCTGCGCCGGCCGTACCTGCACCTGGCCGTGGTGGACGGCAGCCGGGCGGCGGCAGAGCCGGCCGGGATGGACCTGCGCGCCGAGGGTGGCCGCGGGTTGCTGCTGGTGCGGGAGCTTGCGCAGCGGTGGGGCAGTGTGCCGACCGGTCCGGGCAAGGCTGTCTGGGCGTTGTTGCCGGTCGGCTGAGCGTTCACGGTGGTTCCACCGGTACTGGCGATCTGACCGAAATTACCGCTCTGGCCTGGTTTCATGGTGAGAGGGTCGGGTAGGCACGCCCGTCCTTTCTGCCGTCACGACGGGGTGAGCAGCCATGCCCAAGCGGGTAACCACGGAACCCGGTCGCGATCGGGGTCCGGCGATCCTGGCACCGGCACGCTTCGGGGGCTTCCCCGGACCGGTACGGGCGCCGGTCCCCGGCAACTCGTTGATCAAGTTCCTCGCCACCACGGACCACAAGCAGATCGGCATCCTGTACCTGCTGACCTCCTTCGGGTTCTTCCTGGTGGCGGGCGTAGAGGCGATGCTGATCCGAGCGGAGCTGGCCCGCCCGGGGATGCAGTTCCTCTCCTCGGAGCAGTACAACCAGCTCTTCACCTCGCACGGCGCGGTGATGCTGCTGCTGTTCGCCACCCCCGCCGCCTTCGGGTTCGGCAACTTCATCGTGCCGATCCAGATCGGCGCCCCGGACGTGTCGTTCCCCCGGCTCAACGCGCTGGCGTACTGGCTGTACCTGTTCGGCGGCCTCATGGTGATCGGCGGGTTCCTCACCCCGCAGGGCTCCGCGGACTTCGGCTGGACGGCATACACCCCGCTGAGCAGTGTGGAGAACAGCCCCGGCGTGGGCGCGAACATGTGGGTGCTCGGCCTGGTCGTCTCCGGTCTGGGCACCATCCTCGGCGCGGTCAACCTGATCACCACGATCCTGACCCTGCGCGCGCCCGGGATGACCATGTTCCGGATGCCAATCTTCACCTGGAACATGCTGTTCACCAGCGTGCTGGTGATCCTGGTGTTCCCGCTGCTGGCCGCCGCCCTGCTGGCGCTCTCGGCCGACCGGCTGCTCAACGCGCACGTGTACGACGCAGCCACCGGCGGCCCGATGCTCTGGCAGCACCTCTTCTGGTTCTTCGGCCACCCCGAGGTGTACATCATCGCGCTGCCGTTCTTCGGCATCATCACCGAGATCATCCCGGTCTTCTCCCGCAAGCCGCTCTTCGGCTACACCGGCATGGTGCTGGCCACCGTCGCGATCACCGTGCTGTCCATGACGGTCTGGGCGCACCACATGTTCACCACCGGTCAGGTGCTGCTGCCGTTCTTCAGCATCCTGAGCTACCTGATCGCGGTGCCCACCGGCGTGAAGTTCTTCAACTGGATCGGCACCATGTGGAAGGGGCAGCTGACCTTCGAGACACCGATGCTCTTCTCCATCGGGTTTCTGGTCACCTTCCTGCTCGGCGGGCTCACCGGGGTGCTGCTGGCCAGCCCGCCCGCGGACTGGCACACCCATGACAGCTACTTCGTCGTGGCGCACTTCCACTACGTGGTCTTCGGCACCGTCGTCTTCGCCCTCTTCGCCGGCTACTACTTCTGGTGGCCGAAGATGACCGGGCGGCTGCTCGACGAGCGGCTCGGCAAGGCCCACTTCTGGACCATGTTCATCGGCTTCCACGGCACCTTCCTGGTGCACCACTGGCTGGGCAACGAGGGGATGCCCCGCCGCTACGCCGACTACCTGCCCAGCGACGGCTTCACCACGCTGAACACCATCTCCAGCATCTTCGCGTTCATTCTCGGCCTCTCCACCCTGTTCTTCATCTACAACGCCTGGAAGTCCTGGCGGTACGGCGCGATGGTGACGGTGGACGACCCGTGGGGCTTCGGCAACTCCCTGGAATGGGCCACCAGCTGCCCGCCGCCGCTGCGCAACTTCGACCGGATGCCCCGGATCCGCTCCGAGCGGCCGGCCTTCGACCTCAAGTACGGCCCGCTCGTCGCTGACCTGGGCCGGGACCTGCCGCAGCGCGCCACCAAGCCGCCGCAGCAGTTCACCGAGGAGCTGCACATGGAGCACCACGTTCCGGAGTCGCCGGCCGCCGAGGGCGCGCACGGCGCCCGCGACGCCGCCGAGTACCAGCCGGCGGCCCGCTCCGGCGCCCGGCCGGTGGACGTGCCGGAACCCGAGGGCATAAGGCGACCGAGCTTCGAGCAGAGCGACCCACCGCAGGACGCCGAGGACGCGCCGAAGCCGCACGAGCGCTGGCGGCACCCGCACAGCGACCGAAACCCCGAGGAGCACTGATCAGGGGTACGCGCGGAAGGGCCGACACCCGCTGGGTGTCGGCCCTTCGTCCGTCCGGCTGTGGTCGGTCAGTCCCGGGCCGGCGCCAGGCCGGCGGCGGTGAGCGAACGGCGGACCGCGGGCTGGACCCGGGTGAGCCGCAGCGGCACCCCGGTCCGCTCGGCCGCGTCCCGCCCGGCCATCAGCGCGGCGATCCCGCCGGCGTCGAAGCCTCCCGCGCCGACCAGGTCGACGACCACCTCGCTGGGCTGGCCGGTGACCGCCTCCAGCATGGCCCGGCGCAGCTGGTCCGCGCCGTCGCGGTCGACCTCGCCGCCGACCTCCACCACCACCCGGTCGCCGTTCTGCTTCACCGAGATCCGGGTCTTGCCCGGGTCCGGTTCGGCGGCGCCGTTCTGCCACGCTGGCGGCGCGTCGGCGAGCATCGCCTGACGCAGCCAGGTCAGCGCCCGCGACAGCAGCCGGGATACGTGCATCTGCGAGATGCCGAACCGGGCGGCGATCTCCGCCTGGGTCTGGTTGCCGTAGAAGCGCATGGCCAGGATGCGCCGTTCCCGCCAGGGCAGCCGGTGCAGCAGGCCACTGACCGTCACCCGGTCGTCGACCGATTCCAGCGCGTTGTCGGACTCGCCGACCAGGTCGCCGAACTCGGCGGAACTCTCCCCGCCGACCGGCGCGTTGAGCGACGCCGGGCTGTAGCCGGCCGCCGACTCCAGCGCGGCGAGGATCTCCTCCTCCGGCGTCTCCAGCCGGGCCGACAGCTCGGCCACCGTGGGCGCCCGGGACAGCTCACTGGTCAGCGCGGCGGTGGCCTGACCGACCTCGAGGATCAGGTCACGCAACCGCCGGGGCACGTGCACACCCCAGGTGCGGTCCCGGAAGTGCCGCTTGATCTCGCCGACGATGGTGATCGCGGCGTACGCGGTGAAGGAACCCCGTTCCGGGTCATACCGGTCGACGGCGTTGACCAGCCCCAGGCGGGCCACCTGCTCCAGATCCTCCAGCGGCTCTCCGCGCCCCCGATAACGGCGGGCGAGCCGGCCGGCGAACGGCAGCGCGAAGCGGACCAGGTCGTCCCGTGCCTCCTGCCGACGCTCCGGCGGCAGCCCCTCGATCCGGGCCGCGTACGCCAGCGCCGCCGCGTCGAGGTCCTCCAGACCCCGCTCGGTGGGTGGTGGTGTGGTCGTGGTGGTGCTCGTCTGTCCGAACATCCGCGCCTCCCTCAGGAAGGTCCCCCGCCCGGATCGGGAAACCGGTCGTGCGCGTGGTCGAGCCACGCACCGGGCCGGAAAGGTGGGTCAGTGACTGGGATGCCAGCGGGCGACAACGCCGTGCACGCAACGCGATGAGGGCGTCGCAGCCAGCGATGTTCCCGCTCCGTAGGTACTCAATCACGGGACCCCGGGTTCGCGAGGATGTTTCGGCGTCCTCCGTCTCAGGAGACCAGCAACCCCTGGTGGCGGCCGCTGTCGTGGAGCGTGGACAGGGCCTCGGCGGCCCCCAGAGGGGGCGGCGCGGGCAGGTCGTACGGCTGGGAGCGGAGCACCTCCGTGGCCCGGCGGGTGGGTACCGACGTGACCGGGTAACCCCGGGCGGAGGTGCGGTCCAGCGCCCGACGGCGGCGACCGAACCCGGCGACCGCCAGCCACTGCGGCAGGCCGGCCAGGGCGGGCGAGCGCACGCCGGGCGGCTCGGGCAGCACGTCCACCGAGGTGAACGCCTCGCTGCCGGCCAGCCACCACTCGGCCTCGTCGACGCTGCGCCGGGTGGCGTTCTCACACCAGTACGGCACCAGCCCCGCCCGCACCACCTGCCACGGATCGAGCAGCCGGCCGCACTCCACCACCAACCGGTCACCGGTCTTGCCGGCGCCGCGCAGCCAACGCCGGTACAGGTCCGCCACCCCCGCGCTGAGCGCCGCCGGACGGGGTACGAGCACCCGGTGCAGCGGATGGTCGCGGCGGGCCGCCCAGTCCCGCGCGGACAGCTCGAAGCCCGAGTCGACGCCGTGCTCGGCGTAACCGGACGGCGCGGACACCTGCGGCGGTTCCCACCGAGTGGCGTCGCCGCCGACGGAGCGCAGCACCTGGCGCAGCGCGTGGCTGTCCGGGTGGAAGTCGACCGGGTCCAGCCCGCTGGCCGGGCAGCCGACCTGGAAGCTGTGCCTGGGGCCGTGCTCCAGCACCGGCCAGGTCCGCACGTCACGGACCAGCACGACCGGGGCGCCCGGGGCGAGCCGATCGGCCAGGAACTGCCCGTACGCGGCCGGTAGGGCCTGCCAGGCGGCGGTCAGCGACACCGTCACCCCGGTCAGGGATCCCCGACTGGCCGGGCAGTGCACCTGACGCAGGTGCAGGTCGGTGTTCGCGGCGAGCAGCGGGGTGGCCAGTGCCGCGCCGTGCTCCAGCGCGTCCGCCGGGCGGTCCACCGCGCCGTCGGACCAGTGCGCGGTCATCTCGAAGCCGGCCGGGAGCCACGGAACGCCGAGGGCCACCGCGAGGTGTGCCACCGCACCGTGCGGCGAGCCGATCAGCACGCCTGGGTAGCGCCGCCGGGGGTACTGGTCGACGAACCAGCGGGCCACCCGGGCGGCGTCCACCTCGTCGACCTGGGTGGCGGTGAGGGCGACCCGCCCCGCGGCCCGGCTGACGGCGGCCCGGCGGACCGGCTCGGGTGTGCCGGGGAACCGCGACATCGGCCCGGTGTGGCCCAGGTCGGCGCAGTCCGTGCCGTTCAGCGCGCGGGCGGTGGCGGCGACCAGCACCCGGGCGGCGCTGCCCACGGCCACGACCCGGTCGCCGGCCAGGCCGGCGCCATCGGCCACGAGCCCCTTGCGCACCTTGTGCACCGGCCCCACCTTGCCTCGTTCGCTCACCACGCGGCCCGGCTTCCCGTCCCGATGGGGTTCAAACGGGGCATCACCCTCCCGGCGGCACAATCCGCTGGTCGGTGGGGTGCGCCGGTCATCACCGGCGTTCGGTCCCTCGGGTTTCGGGCCGGCCAGGGCGGGCACTTCCGGGGCCATGCGCACCGACGACACCAGCGAGCCCGCCGCCGCCACGATCACCCCGTACGAGGACGGACCGCTCCTGGTCCGCGGCGACTTCGCCCTGGTCACGCCCGACGGCGAGCGGATCGACGCCCGCCGGGGCACGGTGGCGCTGTGCCGCTGCGGCAAGTCGGCGCTCAAGCCGTTCTGCGACGGCACCCACAAGGTGGCCAACTTCCGGGCGGGTACGACCCGCGAGGGCTGATCGCCCGGACGGTCAGCGCCTGACCGAGGGCGCGCCCGCTCAGGCGACGGCGGCCGCCGTCACCGGGAGGGACACCGTCGGCGGCACGAGCGGCGCCACGGCGGCGGCTGAACCGGCGGTCGGGGCGGGTGCGCGCAGGGAGCTGCGGCCGGCGGCCCAGCTGTCCAGCAGGTGCGCGGCGAACAGCCGGTCCACCGCGAGCCCGGCCGCCGCGCCGAACAGCACATCCGGCGCGAGGGCCGGTTCGGCGCGGACCAGGCCACCGCACATGTCGTGCGCGGCGATCTGCTCGTGCACCGCGTCGGCCTCGATGTGCTCGTCGTAGAAGCGGGTGGCCACCTCGTCGAAGCCGAGCCGCCGCAACCCGTTGCCGTAGCGGCGGTTGGGCAGCGAGGAGGTCATCTCGAAGGCGGCCAGGTGCCCGAGCACCGCGCCGCGCAGGCGCCGGTGCAGCCCGAACAGCGACATGAGGTTGTTCGTCGCCAACGTGACGGCGGGCACCGCGTCCACGTGGGCGCCGTACCCGGTGTCCAGGCCCAGCCGGTCCAGGGTGCGCCGGAACAGCTCGGCGTGCATCCGGTCCAGCCGGCCGTTGCCGTACTCGTCGGTCTGGATCTCCACGAGGGCGGCCTTGGCCTCGCCGCCGAGCCGGGGCAGGGCCCAGCTGTGCGGGTCCGCCTCCCGCAGGTGGTAGACGGAACGGTGCGCGACGAACTCGCGGAACTGAGCGAGGTCGGCGCGCCGCTGAAGGGTAGCGGCCAGCGACGGCCCGTCGTCGGCCGTGACCAGCTCGGCCAGCCCGGCGGCAACCCCGGCGGCCGGCACCCGCGGGGAGCCGACGAGCCGACGCAGCGCCGCCTCGAAGGGCCGTTCGGCGCGGGCGCGCAGGCCCAGCAGCGTCGGCTGCCACTCCCAGTCCTCGTCCACGCCCCGCCAGCCCCGGTAGTGCAGCTCGTAGCAGAGGAACAGGGTCAGTTGCAGGTCCTCGTCGGTGAGCGGGTCCGCCGGGTCGAGATCGGCGCCAAGGCTGGCCGGCAGGTGGTGCGGGGCACGCCGCAGGGCATCGGTCACCGCCGCGGACAGCGGACCGCGCGGCTGCGGTAGTGGCGCGGGACCGTAGCGGCGGTCGGCGGGCTCCGGCATGTGACCTCCAGCGTCGTCGGGCCGCTTCTGATGCCCCTGAGCTGGGCCGCTAAACGACATCCTGCGCGGCGACAGTGCGTTCGGTCTGCTCCCGTACCTTCCGGGCCGCCGCCCCGTCGGCGTACAGGCCGCGCAGGTCGGCGAACGCCGGGTCCGGCGGCGCCAGCGACACCGCCGGGTCCACTACCGCTTCCAGTACGCAGGGACGGTCCGCGGCGAGGGCCTCGTCCCAGGCCGCGCCGACCAGTTCGGGCCGATCCACCCGGACGCCGTGCATCCCGAGCAGCCGGGCCCAGCCGGCGTACGGCACGTCGGGTCGACGTCGGGTCGGATCGTTCGACGGCTGCCGCCCGCCGCCCATGCCGTTCTGGTCCCGGTTGTTGAGCACCAGCACCACCAGTCGAGGGTCGCGCCACTGCTGCCAGTGGTGCGACACGGTGATCAGCTCGGCGAGCCCGTTGAGCTGCATGGCGCCGTCGCCGACAAGCGCGATCACCGGCTGGTCGGGTGCGGCCAGCTTGGCGGCCACCGCGTACGGCAGGGCGCAGCCCATCGAGCCGAGGGTGCCGCACAACTGCGCGTTCACCCCCGGTGGCAGGGAGAGGTGCCGGGCGTACCAGTAGAGGACCGAGCCGACGTCGACGGCGACCGCGCCGACGCCCGGCAGCCGGCTGGACAGCTCCTGGAGCACCAACTGCGGGTTGATCGGCTCGGCTGGCGCGGCGGCCCGGTCGGCGGCGTCGGCCCGCCAGCGGTCCACCGAGTTCTCCACGGTGGCGCGCCACTGCGGGTTGGGTCGGTCGGGCACCCGGGCCAGCAACGCCCGCAGGGTCTCGGCGGCGTCGCCGACAAGCGGCACGTCGGCCGGGTAGCGGGTGCCGATGCGCCGCCCGTCGATGTCGATCTGCACGATGCGGGCCTGCCCCGGCATCGGGAGGTAGTCGGTCCACGGATCGTTGGTGCCGACCAGCAGCAGCGTGTCGCAGCCGCCCATCAGCTCGGCCGCGGCCGGTGTGCCCACCTCGCCCAGCACCCCGGTATGGAACGGCAGCCGTTCGTCGAGGACCGGCTTGCCCAGCAGCGAGGTGGCCACCCCGGCGCCGAGCCGGTCGGCCAGCTCGACGATCTCCGCGGCGGCGCCCCGCCCGCCCTGGCCCACCAGGATCGCGGTGCGCTGACCACTGCCGAGCAGCTGCGCGGCGGCCTCCAGGTCCACCTCGTGCGGCAGGACCCGGGCCAGCGGCTCACCTGGCGTCGCCGAGATCACCCCGACGGCGTTGGCGTGCAGGTCGGGCACCAAGGCCTCCTGCAACTGCCGGGGCAGCACCACGCAGGTCGGGCTGCGGGTCGCCGCCGCCGTACGGAACGCCTGGTCCAGCAGCCCCGGCACGTCCTGCGGGCTGCGGCCGTAGCGGACGAACTGGTTGCACACGTCCGCGAAGAGCCGACTCAGCCCGATCTCCTGGTGGGCGCCGCCGAGCGGTCCGGAGATGTCCTCGCCGACGATCGCGACGACCGGCTTGCTGTCCAGCTTGGCGTCGTACAGGCCGTTGAGCAGTTGGACCGCGCTGGGCCCCTGGGTTGCCAGGCACACGCCGATGCCGCCGGTGAACTTGGCGTGGCCGGTGGCCATGAACGAGGCGGTCTCCTCGTGCCGGGCCGGGATGAACGCCGGGTCACCACCGGCCCGCTCCAACGCCTCGACGAGCGGGGCGATCGCCTCGCCCGGGTAGCCGAACACGCGGGGCACCCGCCAGGCCAGCAGCCGCTGCACCACGAGGTCGGCCACGCTCCGCTCAGCCATTGCCGCGCCCGGGAGTGGCGGGGTCGACGTAGCGCAGGACCGCCCCGACCCCGTCGGCGAGTTCGGGTGCCTCGTCCGGACCCAGCACGGTCAGCGCCGCGTCGGTGCCGACGAGGGCCCGGACCAGCGCCGCGTCGGCGCGTACCCGCTGCGGGTCGGTGACCGACATGGCGGCCAGCTGCCCCGGGTCGACGGCGATCTCGGTGGGTTCCGGACCGATCCACAGCTCACCGTTGGCCGACGGGTCGTCCACGATGAGCATGGTGTCCACCTGGTTGCGTTGCAGGGCCGAGACGACCGCGTCGAGGCCGCCGCCGACGTCCTCCTGCACGCCGAACTTGTCCAGGGTGGCGGCGATCCGCTGGTCGGCGACCTCCGCGATGGTCTGCACGGTGAGGTCGTCCAGCAGCGTCTGGTCGGCACCGCCGGCGCGGGAGCCCGCGTCGGTACGCACCATCAGGTCCTGCCAGCGCTCGGGCATCTGCGCGGCGATCACCCCGGTGGCCCGGACGTCGCCGGCCACCACCACGACCTCCGCGCCGACCTTCTCGGCCAGCTCCACTGTCGCCGCGGTGACGTCGCCGGCGTTGTGGTGCCACGCCTCCATGGCGGCCTTCTGGTGGTGCGACTGGGACCAGCCGCCGGGCTGCACCCGACGGAGCGGGAAGGTCTCCCGGCCGACGACGTGCGCCCGTCGGGGCACTCCGCCGGCGCTGATGGCGACCGCGTCCGCGCCGGTGCGGTCGGCGAGCACCCGGACCCAGGCCACCTGTTCGCCGCGCTGGGCGAGCAGCGGCATCACGTGCGGCAGCGGCCCGTAGTGGGCCAGGTCGCGCAGTGGCGGCGCGGACAGGTACTCGGAGAGCACCACCCGGCCGTGACTGGCGAAGACCGCGAGCCCGTAGTCCCCGACCATCGGGTCGTGGCCACGGACCACCCGGTCCAACGCGGCGATGCTCGCCTCGTCGGCTCCCTGGTCGGCCAGGCTGCGTTCCAGGGCACGCCAGCGCAGGGCCAGCGCCGCGTGGGCGTCCTCCGTGTCGGCGGAGGCGTCCACGTACACCGAGCACCACGGCCCGGGACGGTCGTAGAGCGGGCGCAGGAAGGACAGCTGCATGCTCGACCCCTTTCCAGCTCGGCCCCCCGCTTACCCTGCTCGCCCGGGATGTCACCTCGCCGCCGTGAGCCCGTGACCAGGTTTCATTCACGTCGTTCAACCGAGGACATCGATACGATCAGTGAACGTACGCGGACTCTCGGTGGTGGAAATGGACAGCAGACTCGATACCCGACGCATCGTGCACCCGACGGAGCGGATCGTCACCGGACGGCTGATCCGCCTGCTGGACGGCTACACCCGGGAGGTGCGCATCGGTCAGCCGGTGCTGGTGGCCGTACTCGCCGCAGCGGCGATCGCCCGGCTGCCCGCCCTCCTGCTGCGCACGCTGTTCTCCTTCGGCGGCGGCGGCACCCGACGGCGGTGGAAGGAGCTGAAGCAGGGCCCGGAATATTTGGTGACCCCGGTGCGGCTGCGCAACGCCGCCGGTCAGCTGTGCGAGGTGGAGCTGCACGGCCACCTGCCGCAGAGCGCGCTGCACCCGGCGGACCACGTCCAGCTCACCCTGCGCCCGCAACGCGACCCGGACCTGCCGCCGCGCATCGAGCGGATCGTCAACCTCACGACCGGGCAGCTGCTGACCCCGCGTACCGCGACGCTCTGGTCGCACCTCGGCCCGCCGCTGCTGTTGCAGGCCGTGCTGGGCGCGCTGTTGCTCACCGGCATCATGGCCTGCTCGGCGCTGACCTGAGCCGGCCCGGCCGGCCTGGCCCGAAAGGGCGGCGGGTCAGCCGACCGGGGCGGGCTCGCGGGCCGGTTCGCGGTCGACGCCGAGCATCCCCCGGCGGCGGGCCCAGCGCTCGAAGATCACTGTGGCGAACGGCGGCACCGCGCTGACCAGCGCCACGGCCGTGACCGGCAGGCTCCACCGGCGCAGCCGGGCCACGGCCAGCACCAGCAGGGCGTACGCGACGAACAGGCCGCCGTGGATCGGGCCGAAGACCTTGACGCCCAGCTCGTTGCCCGGCGGGCCGTACTTGACCGCCATCCCGACCAGCAGGGCCAGCCAGGAGCAGGCCTCGGCGATCGCCGCCGCGACGAACAGCCTCGTCACCTTCTCGCGCATCCCCACGCCACCACCTTTCGGACAGCCATGCTATCGGTGCGCTCCGGCTGGGCTATCGGGGCGGGCAGCTGGGTAGGAAGGGACCATCGGGTCTTCCCCCGCCCGCCAGGCCCGTGCGAGGTTGGGGGGAACCAGCGGTGACAGGGTGGTGACCATGGGCGAGGACGTCGGCGTACGAACCTTCAGTCGGGAGGACCGGGCCCGCTACCGCGAGAAGGTCCGCATCTGCCTCGACGTCTTCGCCGAGATGCTGCGCGAGTCGCGCTTCGACATCGACCGGCCGATGACCGGGCTGGAGATCGAGCTGAACCTGGTCGACGACGCCTCGATGCCGGCGATGCGCAACGCCGACGTTCTGGCCGCCGTCGCCGACCCGCTGTTCCAGACCGAGCTGGGCCAGTTCAACGTCGAGATCAACGTGCCACCGAGGCGGCTGACCGGCACCGGCACCGCGGCCTTCGAGCAGGATGTGCGGGCGAGCCTCAACGCGGCCGAGGAGAAGGCCCGGGCGATCGGCGCGCACATGGTGATGATCGGCATCCTGCCGACGCTGCGCCCGGAGCACCTGACCGCCGAGACGCTCTCCGCGAACCCCAGGTACAAGCTCCTCAACGAGCAGATCTTCGCCGCCCGTGGTGAGGATCTGCCGATCGCGATCAGCGGGGTGGAGCGGCTGGCGGTGACCGCCGAC
Organism: Micromonospora orduensis; assembly: GCF_006228125.1. Lineage (GTDB taxonomy): Bacteria > Actinomycetota > Actinomycetes > Mycobacteriales > Micromonosporaceae > Micromonospora > Micromonospora orduensis. Next base: position 25,893 of record NZ_VDFY01000078.1, read on the forward strand.
ACGATCACCCCGGAGGCGGCCTGCACCAGCACCCAGTTCCACCTCCAGGTCAGCCCGGCGCAGTTCGCCGACTACTGGAACGCCGCCCAGGCGATCGCCGGCATCCAGGTCGCGGTCGGCGCGAACTCGCCGCTGCTCTTCGGCCGCGAGTTGTGGCGCGAGACCCGCATCCCGCTGTTCCAGCAGGCCACCGACACCCGGTCGGAGGAGATCAAGGCCCAGGGGGTACGCCCCAGAGTGTGGTTCGGCGAACGGTGGATCACCAACGTGTTCGACCTGTTCGAGGAGAACGTCCGCTACTTCCCGGCGCTGCTCCCGGTCTGCGACCCGGAGGATCCGGCGCAGGCCCTCGCCGCGGGTGAGGTGCCCAACCTCGCGGAACTGCGACTGCACAACGGCACCGTCTACCGGTGGAACCGCCCGGTGTACGACGTGTCGCGGGGCCGGCCGCACCTGCGGGTGGAGAACCGGGTGCTGCCGGCCGGCCCCACCGTGCTGGACACCATCGCCAACGGCGCCTTCTACTTCGGGTTGGTGCGCGCCCTGGCCGAGTCGGACCGGCCACTGTGGTCACAGATGTCGTTCAGCGCCGCTGAGGAGAACTTCACAAGCTGCGCCCGGTACGGCATCGACGCGCAGGTGTTCTGGCCCGGCCTCGGCTACCTGCCGGTGACCGAGCTGGTGCTCCGCCGGCTGCTGCCGATGGCGCATCACGGCCTGGACCGGTGGGGGCTCGACCCGGGTGAGCGGGACCGGCTGCTCGGCATCGTCGAGCAGCGCTGCCTGACCGGCCGCAACGGCGCGACCTGGCAGGTGGAGACCCTGCACCGGCTGGAGTCCGCCGACCACCTGGACCGTCCGGCGGCGCTGCGCGAGGTGGTCCGGCACTACCTGGACCTGATGCACAGCAACCGGCCGGTGCACGAGTGGCCGATTCCGTGACGCTTGTCGGTGCTCAGCCGCGCGGGGTGGGCACACCGAAGAGGTCGATGATGCCGGCGGGCAGCTGGGCGAGCAGGTCGTGCCGCTCGTCGTCATCGAGTGCCTCGGCGACGGTCCGCAGCACCGCCTGGGCGTGTTGACGCACCTGGTCCGCGTCCGCGACCTGCTCGCGGTCGCCGACGTGTTTGAGGAACTCGCCGACGTCCCACCGGCGACCCTGCGGGTTCCGGGTGACGGATCCGTCCAGCGGATCCGGCAGCTGTGCCGCCAGGTGGTCGGCCTCCTGGCCGGCGAGCCGTTCGCCGAGCACCGACAGGACGGCCTGCACGGACCGCACGGCCTCGTTCTCCCCCAGGCCAGCGCGTCGCCGGACCGTGGCGATCATCTGCTCGTACTCCATGACCCGCTCCCTTCCGTCTCCGCGACCGGCCGTCAGACCTGCCGGCGGACGAACAGGGCGCGTTCCCCGGCTCCCTGACCACAAACGGGGCCACGCGCCGACCGGACGGTCCGGCCACGAGCCGGCAGGGCGTCAGATCTCGTCGCGTACCAGTCGGATGAGTTAACAGTGACCGCCGACGGGTAGCCGACAGGCGCTTCTGCCGGCGCCGGGGAGGTCGGAATGACTGCGACCAGCATGTTTTTCGAGCGGCTGACCGATGCCGGCCACGATCCGCGCTTCAGCAAGGTGTGTGGGAGCGTCCGATTCGACATCCGGGACGGGGACGATCTGGAGCAGTGGCTCCTTAATATCGATCTCGCTCTCGGTGGACGACAGCCAGTACTACGAGGTCACGTTCTTCGTCGTGCCGGGCGGGGCGGCCGACTACGTGCAGGCCGACGTGTCGGCGATCCGGCGGCGACGCATCGGCCCGGACCTGACCGAGTCCCTGACGATCTTCAACTACGGTGATCACGACCTGGATCTCGACGTACGGCTCGACGTGATGGCCGACTTCGCCGACATCTTCGAGATCAAGTTCGACATCCCGGACAAGGTCGGCAGCCACTACACCGAGGTCGAGCCGAACGAGTTGCGGCTGGGATACCGGCGCGGCACGTACCGGCGCGAGGTGTCCGTGACGGCGAGCGAGCCGGCCACCTTCGACCCGCGGGGTCTGCGGTTCACGGCCCGGCTGGGGTCCGGCCAGCAGTGGTCGACCCGGCTGCAGGTGGTCATGCGGGCGCTCCGCCCGGACGGTGTCGATTTCCGGTCGGCCCTGCGGGCGCTCCGGCCGGACGAGTCCACCCTGCCCGAGAGCGTCCGGGAGTGGGTTGCCGCGGCGCCCAAGCTGGACACCGAGAGCATCACGCTCCAGCAGGTGTACCACCGCAGCCTGGTGGACCTGGCCGCGCTGCGCTTCGCTCCCCTCTCGCTCAGCGGCGCCGCCGTGCCCGCGGCCGGCCTGCCCTGGTTCATGACCCTGTTCGGCCGCGACAGCCTGCTGACCTGCTTGCAGACCCTGGCCGTCACACCGTCGCTGACCCCGCCGACGCTGCGGATCCTCGCCTCACTCCAGGGCGCCCGCACCGACGACGTGCTGGAAGAGGATCCGGGTCGGATCCTGCACGAGCTGCGTTACGGGGAGTCGGCCGCGTTCGAGGAGCAGCCGCACTCCCCCTACTACGGCACGGCCGACGCCTCACCGCTGTTCGTGGTGCTGCTCGACGAGTACGAACGCTGGAGCGGCGACCGGGCACTGGTGGTCGAGTTGGAGCAGGAGGCCCGCGCGGCCCTGGGGTGGATCGACCGGTACGCGGACCTCAACGCGACCGGTTACATCTGGTACGAGCGGCGCAACCGCGACACCGGCCTGGAGAACCAGTGCTGGAAGGACTCCTGGGACAGCATCTCGTACGCCGACGGGCGACTGCCGGGCTTCCCGAGAGCCACCTGCGAAACCCAGGGGTACGCCTACGACGCCAAGATCCGAGGGGCACGGTTGGCCCGTACCATCTGGGGCGACCCCGACTACGCCAACCGGCTGGAACGTGAGGCGGCGGCCCTGTACGAGCGCTTCAACCAGGACTTCTGGCTCGACGACCGGGGCTACTACGCGTTGGCCCTGGACCACGACGGCACTCCAGTCGACAGCCTGTCGTCAAACGTCGGGCATCTGTTGTGGAGCGGCATCGTGCCCCGGGAACGGGCCGCGCAGGTCGTCGAGCACCTGATGGGTCCGGCGCTGTTCTCCGGCTGGGGCGTGCGGACCTTCGCCGAGGGGCAGGGCCGGTACAACCCGCTCGGCTACCACACCGGCACGGTCTGGCCGTTCGACAACTCGTTCATCGCGTGGGGCCTGCGCCGGTACGGCTTCGGCGCCGAGGCGGCCCGCATCGCCGAGGGTGTCCTCTCCGCCGCCACCTACTTCCAGGACCGGCTGCCGGAGGCGTTCGGTGGATTCGACCGCCGCACCACCCGGTACCCGGTGCGGTATCCGACCGCCGGCAGCCCCCAGGCCTGGTCCAGCGGGGCGTCGATGCTGCTCATCCGCACGATGCTCGGCATCGACCCGCACGAGGACCACCTCGCTGTCAATCCCGCGCTGCCGCCCGCCTTCGGCCGGATCGCCCTCCTGGACATCCCGGGCCGCTGGGGCCTCACGGACGCCTTCGCCCGCCAGCGCCCTGACCAGCCCGGCCATCGGGCATCTGCTCCCTGACTCGCGGCCAACGGGCGTCCTGGATCTCGTTGATCCGCGAAGGTGGATGGCTCAGGTTGATCGTGACTGACACAATCGTGCAGTGGCTGAGGAAGCGTATCTGCAGATGATCCAGTCCGTCATCACCCGGTTGTCGACCCAGTCAACGGCGGTGAAGACCTGGTGCGTGACGGTGACCGCGGCACTACTCGGGTTCGGGGCAAAGGCCGACACCATCGTCGTGGTGTTCATCGCCTTCTACGTCATTGTCGCGTTCGCGGTACTCGATGCCTACTATCTCTGCCTCGAACGCGCGTACCGTGTCCTCTACCGTGATGCTGTCGGCCAGACGACAGCCAGCTGGGTATTGACCATTGAGCGGACGCGAATTGCCGATGTGGTCGGCGCACTCCGCAGTCCGTCGATCGTACTGATCTACGGATCGTCCGTCCTGGCGATTCTTGGCGTCGGCCTCTACCTCACGTTCACCAGATGAGCCGGACCTGTTCGCCAACCGGTTGAAGTCTCTCGCTCCTGCTGCACGGTCCCGATACCGTTGCCCTCACACTTCCCCGAATGCGCGACGGAAACGGGGTGCCAACCATGGAACAGCAGCCGACCGGTCTGCATAATTTCGGCACAGAGCTGCGTCAGCGCCGCCTGGCGGCGCAACGCTCGCTGAGCGATCTCGCCCGAGGGATCAATTACACCAAGGGTTACCTCTCGAAGATCGAGTCCGGACACAAGAGGCCGAGCCCTGAGGTGGCTCGACTCTGCGACGCGTTCCTCGCCGCCGACGGCGCCCTGCTCCGGCTCGTCTCGCCGCGCCGCGCACCTGAGGCCGGCGACGACGACCCCGGACCGGATGGGAGGGACGAGGGGTTGACCATTCACACACGCCCGGACGGATCAGGCGAGTTCCAGGCGATCAGCCGGCGAGCGTTGCTCGCCTCCGGGACCGTCGCGATGATGTCCTGGAGCGCCGGGACCGTACCCGTCACGGCGCGTACCGAGTTCGTCCACGACGGCCTTGATCCCTACCGGCAGCAGCTGACCAGCCTCCGGGCGCTCGGCCAGAGCAGCGCTCCGGCGGAGGTCTTCCCACAGGTCGCCACTGCGGCGAGCGCCCTGCGCGGACGCGCCGCGCGGGCATCTGGAGCCGACCGGGCTCGAGCCTTCCTCCTGGCCGCCCGCTTTGCCGAGTACGCCGGCTGGATGGCCCAGGAAAACGGCGACGACCGGACCTCCACCTGGTGGACGACGCTCGCCGTCGACCTCGCCGAGGCCGGCGACGACGCCGACATGACCGGTTACGCCTCAGTGCGTGCCGCCGAGATCGCGCTCTACCGGCAGGATGCGGTAGGTGTGCTCGCCTCGGGTCACGCTGCCCTGGCCCGGGCGGCTGGTAGGCGGGTCCGCGCCTTCGCGTGGCAGCGGATCGCGCAGGGACATGCCCTCGCCGGCGACGAGAACGCCTGCCTGCGTGCGCTCGACCAGGCCGAGGAACTGACCGATCCCACCGGCGACCAGCCGACCGGGGGAACGCCACCTCTGGGGTCGAGCACCGTCCGCAGTCCCGTGCCGTTCGTCCGGGGCTGGTGCCTGCTCGACCTGGGTAAGCCGGCCCGAGCGGCGGAGACGCTCATGCCGGAGTTCGAAGCGATCCCATCTGAGGCGTTCCGGGCTCGGGCCCGCTACGGTGCCCGACTCGCACTGGCGTTGGCCAGCGTGCGACAACTGGATCACGCCTGCGCGGTGGCTGAGCGGACGATCGCCGCGGCCCATCTGGTCGACTCCGCCACCGTCCGGGTCGACCTGCGCCTGTTGAAGAGGACCCTCGGCCGCTGGCGCGACGTTGCGGAGGTCTGCCGGGTGAACCAGGACCTGACCCTCGTCCTGCACTCTGGCGGAAAGTAAACATCGGCGTAACCCTCGGTGTCCCGTTGTCCGGCCAAACGGTGGAGGGAAACGCCATTGCTTCGCCGCGGCGTTCGATGAAACTCTGATTCTCGAGCAGCGACATTCGCTCGAGTGACGAACCTGCCGCTTTCCGCACCTTCACGCCGCTGCTCTACGACGATGGCGTCGCAAACGCAGCGTCGAACACGTGCGCTGTGCAGCCGAAAGGCGGACTGAATGACTGGCGTATTCATCAATTACCGGACCGGCGACGGACAGGACATGGCCGTGCTGCTCAACGAGCGACTGCGTGACGTGTTCGGCAAGGAACGGGTCTTTCTCGACTCCACGGGGTTGCCTGCGGGGCAACAGTTTCCGCCCGAGTTGAAGCGCCGCCTGCGGGACGCTCGCGTCCTGCTCGTCCTCATCGGTCGGCAATGGCTCGACCTTGAGGACTCCGAGGGAAACCGGAGGATCGCCAACCGGAAGGACTACGTGCGCTACGAGATCCGGAAATCCATCAAGTGGCAGAAGGTCGTGCTGCCGGTACTGCTCGACGGCGCCTCCCTACCGAAGGCGCAGGACCTTCCCTCGGACATCGCCGGCCTGTCGGATTTCCAGTACCGGCACCTCCGCTCGCGAGAGGCGGACAACGACCTCGCCGAGATCGTCGCGGTCCTCCGCAACCAGATCCCGGTTCGACAGCGGCCGAGCCAGGACACGAGCACGAGCAACATCGCAACAACCCACCGAGGACCCGCCGCCGCCGGTGCCAACGCTAAGGCCATCCACTACGACAACGATCCGGGCCCCCTGGGCAAGCGACCGCCTCGGCCCTGGGAGGACGAGTGAGCGACGTGCCTGACACTTCCGACCCGGCCGCCAACGGCCACGTGACAGGCACTGTGCCGGACATCCCGGAGCAGTCCGCGGCGGAGCCCACCGCGCCGAGTGTCGCCGAAGGGCCGAGGGTGCCCGTTCAGCGGCTTCCCGAACTGCCGTCCGGTCCGACTCCGAACGGCTCCAGCGCCGGCGACAACCGTACTGATGCCCGGGCCGCGCAGAGCGACGTGGCGGTCCCCGGTCGGCGCGCGGACGAACAGGTGGCCGAGCGGATCCGGGAGGGCTTCGACGCCGAGTCGACCGAGGGCAAGAAGCCGAGCGCCCCAGGTGCCGCGGACGATGGCGACCGGGCCGACTACGACCCCGAGGAGCAGAAGGATCGCGAGCGGTTCCAGCGGAACCAGAGCAGGACCGGTCGGGGAGCCGCAGCCTCCGGTCCGAATGCCCGCGCCTCCTACTACGACCAGCGGGTCTACCACGTCTCCTACGGCGGACGACAGTTCACCGTCCAGTACGGATTCTTCGGCGCCCGGTACGTCGCCGCCCAGATGGATACCTACGTGCGGGTACCCGGCTTCGCCGTGATGTGGGAAACGCTGAACGAGGAGCATCTCGTGCGGCTCTGCGGCGACGTCGGCAGCGGTCGCAGGACCACGGCGGTCAAGCTCCTCGGCGAGGTCGGCTGCCGGCCCGACCGGATCGGCACGGTCGAGGTCGACGACGACCTGATCTTCTCGGTGCTGGCGGAGGACTGCGTGATGCAGGCCGGCGACGGGCTCATCATCGACCGTGCCGGCCGCCCGATGCGAGATGGGGCGGTCGATGCCCTACGGCGCCGGGCCCGGGACGCCGGTGCCTTCGTGGTCATCCTCGACGACCGCAAGGGCGCGGTCGCCGAGGCGACCTTCACGCACGAGCACCCCGACTACCAGCAGGTGTTAAAGCGCCATCTCCAGGCGCGGCTCGACATGAACCGGGCGGCCGAGCGCACGAAGGGTGCCCAGCGTCCCGACCCGGTCCGGCACGCCGCTGTCGTCGAACACCCGGCGGTGGCCCGCCGGATCCGACTGGCCACCTCGGTCTTCCACGTCGTCAGGCTCGCCGAGTTCCTGGAGGGCTACCTCGTCGCTCCCCCCGGCAGCGACGAGGACGGCGATCTGGAGCAGGCGCTGACCGAGTGGGACAACCATTCCCGCAAGCTCGCCAAGAAGATCCTGGCCGCCGCCGAGGACACCGACGAGACGCAGCCGGCCCCGCGTCGTCAGGCGTTCCGGATCGCCTACGCGGTCTTCGCCGGTCACCCGCTGTCCGACGTCTTCCTCGCGGGTGAGCTGCTCAGCCGACAGATCATGCCGCTCTACGAGACCCGGGAAACCCCACCGGACCGGCTCATCTTCGACGGCAACGTGGATCAGCTGATCCACCCGTCGATGGTGGCGTCGGCGCGCGACGACAACCAACGGTCCGGCCCACGCTGCGCGGAGCTGACCGACGACACGCTGATCACCGCGATCCTCGATGTCGCCTGGCACGACTACGACTCATTGCGCGAGCCCCTGATGACCTGGTTGACGGTGCTCGCCGGAAACCCGTCGTGGAAGGTGAGGTTACGCGCCGCGCAGATCGCCGGGATTCTCGCCGGGTTCGACTTCGAGCAGGTCTACCGCTCACTGATCCTGGTCTGGGCGCGGTGGCAGGCGAGGTACAGACGCTCGGCGGCGCTCGCGATGGACATGGCTTATGTCGACCGGGACCTCACCAAACGCGTCCGTAAGCGGGTGCACGACTGGACGCGCAGCCCCGATCCGCTGCTCCAGGACACCGCCGCCCGGGTCTACGGGATGCGGTTGGGGCAGGAGGACGTTCCCGTGGCCATCCGCGAGCTGACCCGGATGGGTCGCCAGCCCGAGCTGGCCGCCAGCAGCTCGGTCGCCGCCGCCATGAGCACGCTCTTCCTCCTCGGCGCCACCGACCAGGTCATGGACGAGCTGGCGAGCTGGATCACCTCCTCGAACGAGTACCTGCCGCAGCACGCCGTACGGAGCCTGGTGATTCTCGCTCAGCAGCCGGGCAGCGCGGAACGGCAGGGCTGGCCGGCCCTGCCGGAGCTGGCCGAGCATCGGCGGGGATGGCAGCAGGCGTTGGTCAGCCTGTGGCGGAACGCGCTCACCAACGCCGAGACGTCCCGGCGCGCCTGGAACCCGATGCGGCGGTGGCTGCTCGCCGCCGATCACGACAAGGACCTCCGGGCTCTCGTCGAGGCACTGGCGATGCAGATCTTCGCCGACCCGCTCGACAACCGGGCCCGCTTCAATCTCCGGATCTGGCGCAACCGCCACCCGGACGCGGTGCTCATCGCCGCGCTGCTGCAACGCCTCACCCCCGAACTCGACCCAGGGAGCAACTGATGGCGAGGACCGACAGCTTCTTCAGCCGTATCTGGAAGGCGTTCAAGGGGGGCCCTGTCGATCCTCCTCCCGCTCGTGGGCCCGGAGAGGTCTACGAGCCGCCGGCGAGCGACACCCCCGTCGTCGTGCCGGCGCACGGCGACGTCTACGACTTCCACGTCTTCGTGCAGTTGCGCTGGGACAGCCCGTCCCGGCACTTCGACCTCGACGAGATCGAGGATGAGTCGGCCGCCTACCAGGACATCGCACGGCAGCGGACAACGCAGGCGGTGTGGCGCCAGGCGCGGTCACTCGACCCTCTCGACCCGGCGGGCGCCGAGAAGCTGCTCAACGAGTCGCTCGCCGGCGGGTTCTGCTGGCCCAAGGCGAACCCCGACCTGCGCTGCCGCCCGTCGATCCGGGTGACGATCGATCCCCGGCTGCGGGAGCAGAAGGCTCCGCTCGAGCTACGGCGTATCGAACAGCAACTGGCGATGGCGCGTGACGAGATCGTCCGCGAACGCACCGAGCGGTGGCTGCACGGATTCCAGGAGCTGGAGCAGTTCCGTCACCTCGGCAAGGACGAGCGCCAGTTCCTGGTCCCGTTCGCGGCGAGTCTGGTCGACGCGGATCTGGCGAAGGTGACAAGTGCCCTCGCCGCGGAACGACGGTCCCGGTACGACGAGTTGGTCGGCGTACTCGCCCAGGCGGTACGCGATCACGAGCGCGTCGGTCTGTTCGAGTTCGCGAACGCGTACGACAAGGCCCTTCGCGCGTTCTGCCGGCAGATGGGCATCGACCTGGGCAAGTGGCACCTCGCCGACTTCGGCGAACCGGTCGAGCCGGAGGAAGCGGGGACGGCCCGATGAGTGGCGTCAGGCGCAGCGGGGTGCTGTGCGCCGTGGCCCTGTTCGCGGCCCTGCCGGTCACGACCGGTTGCCCGCCGCCTCCGAAGAAGCCGACGTGTGGCTGGCTGGCGGAGTCGCCGAAGGCCGGGGTCGGCCGGCTGGCCGTTCTCGTCGATGTCTCGACGTCGACCCGATCCGCGTCCGGTGTGGGCTCCCCGGACTATCCGGCCGCTCTCCGCGGCACGATCGAGCAGGCGGTCGGGGATCAGCGGACGGTCGCCATCTCCCCGTTCAGCGGCCCGTCCGGCAACCTGAGCCTGACGACCCGGGCGACCAACTGGAAGGAACAGGCGAGCAACCCGAAGAACCGGCAGGGCAAGCGGGAGGACGCCGCTGGCTGCCTGCAAGACGATGTCCGCCACGCTCAGCAGACGGTGCCGGGCCCCGGCGGTACCGATGTCCTGCGTGCGATCAGTCAGGCCGCGGCCTGGTTGCGTGCTGACCCGAGGGCTCCCACCCGCGAGTTGGTGGTGGCGACCGATGGTCTGGTGACCCACGGCTGTGCGGATCTGTCCCGCTCCAGGTTCCGGGGGAAGCCGGAGATCGACGCGATCGTGGCGGAGTGCCTGAAGGGTGAACTCGGCGTCAAGGACCTGGATGGCATCACCGTCACCATGGTCGGCGTCGGTCATCCCGGTGCCGACCAGCCGATGCCCAGCACCGCCCAGGTCCGCTGGCTGAGAGACATGTGGGCCGCGCTCTGCGTGGCGGCGGGCGCGACCGGCGCACCGGAGGCGGGCACGGTGCCTGACACCGACACGGCCGGCACCGTCCCCGCGCCCGACGAGAGCGTTCAGGACCCGCCGGTGCGGTTCGGCACCGACGCGGCGGCCTTCTCCCTGCCCGGCGCCCTCTTCGACACCGGCAGGTGGACGCTGCGCCCCGAGGCGGCCCCGGTGCTGGCCCGGATCGCGGTGCAGATCAGGTCGAGTCCCTACACACGGGTCGTGGTCTCGGGGTACGCCGATCCACGGGGCGGGGAGGTGGACAACCGCACCCTGTCCGAAAACCGGGCGCGGGCGGTCGCCGACGCGCTCGCGGCCGACGGGGTGCGGTCGCCGCAGTCTCGTGGGATGGGGGCGACCACGACCTGCTTCGACGGCACCCCCGTTCCGTCGAGCGACACCTCCGACGCGGGTCTGCAGTGCCTGCGCCGTGTCGACATCACCGCGAGCTGAACGACTCTGTGAGGGATCCCATGACGGACGGCACCATTCACACAAACGGCCGCGCGCCGAGATGGGTCGCTCCCGCATCGTGTGCCGGGGCACCCGCCGACCCGATCGGGCTCGGCCCGACCCGCTACGAGGAGAACCCGGACGACCTGGAGGCGGCCGCGCTGCTGCGGGCGTTCACCGCGGGCAACGCCTCCGTGCGGCAGTCCCAGGCGCCGGTCAACACCGCGAGCGCGGAGGTGGTCGCCCGCTATCACGCGGCCCGTGCCCGGATCGACCAGGTCGATCGTTTCCGGGCCCGAGGCAGTGTCGTGGAGGCCCTGGACGAGAACGACCGGGTGGTGCGGCGGCACGCCAGCGACGGCCCCGAGGATCGCCGCCGACGTGCCATGCATCCGCGGCTGCTCTGGTTCGTGCTCGGCCTCTCCGCCCTCTTCGACGCCTCGTTCATCGGCAGCCTCATGCAGCAGATCTTCGACGTGGACTGGAAGCATCCGCTCTTCTACTTCGCCTACCTGCCGGGCGTCGGCATCGCGGTCTGCCTCTACGCGGCGGGCGTCGAACTGGCGACGCACCTGCTGCGGCGGCGGGACCGGCTGAGCCGGCGACTCGAGCTGCCGCCGCTGAACCCCGCCGTGGCGCTGCGCCGGATCTTCTGGGACTGGCGACCGGAGCCACTGGAACGCCGGGAGGACGACCTGCCGTGGTCCCGGCTGCCAGGCCCGGTCCTGTTCGGCGCGCTGGTCCTCGGCCTGCTCGGCGTTGCGGCGCTGGTCCGGGCCCAGTCCGAGGCCGCGGAGTTCGAGTGGCTCGCGGTTTACCAGCCGGCCTTCGTGGTGCTGCTCATCCTGCTGAGCATCGGCGCCATCGCGGTGAAGGTGCAGTCACACAACCCGTACGCGGACAGCAGCGAGCGCGCCGAGCACCGGATCGCCGACGCGGAGGATCGGGCCGACCGGCTGGTCCAGGAGGCACGCGACGCGGTGGCCGCGCACGGACAGTCCTGGGATGCGCTCCAGTCCGCGGTCTCCGCGGCGAAGGCGACTGCCCGTGAGGTCGTCGAGGAGGCCTGCGCCGTGCTGCTGGAGACCCGATCCCGCCGCAGGAAGCGGGAGGACGTCAAGCTCGCGCTGCCGCTCGTCCGGCTCGCCTGGCCGGAGGAGAACGGCTCCTTCCCCCGCGAGGACACCCAGCTGCCCGGCCTCGACCTTCACCTTCTGGACTACGCGACAAAGGCCGCTGACCGGTACCGGCCGGAGGACCTGGAGAGCTGCCTGCAGGCGGCTGTCGACAAACTGAACAGCCAGTTCGAGGCGCTCCGCACGGCCGCGGACGATCCACCCCCGGGTGATGTGGCACCAGCCTGACGCCGCGCTGCGGGACCGCTCAGCTGACGGTGAACCCGCCGTGGGCGCGTGCCTCCCGCAGCCAGGCGAGCCAGGCGACCCACAGCTCGTCGGCCTCGCACTCGGCGCGCAGGCTGGCTGGTGACGCCTCGTAGAAGATGAGCGCCTGTTCGATCTCGGTCGTGCCTACCAGCCAGGGGCCGTTGCTCGTGAACTTGAACTCGGGGATTCCGACCATGCCGGGGCTGGTCTGCGCGGCAGCCGTCCGTTCGGCCTGCTGGTACGCGTCCCGTCGGCTCTGCTCGGCGTTGCGCCAGTCGTCGATGCCGTCGAACGGCCAGTCGGGGAAGGGCCGCGGTGTCGCCTGGTAGGTCATGCCGGCGCGCCGCATGTGCTCCCGGCAGAACCCCATGCCGGCGACGTTGAGGGCGAACTGGTGGGCGGCGGCCAGCGATTCGTATTCGTCACGGCACCGTGGCCAGTTGCCGCACGACCCGCCGAGTTCGAGGCACGCCTCGGCGTGGGCGCGCGCGGTGGCGGCGGGTTCGGGCAGTTCGACGTGCTCGAAGCTGTAACCCATCGGCGCCTCCCCCGGCCGGCATTGGCACGAGCGTGTCATTCTGCCGGACTAGGGTGCAGGCATGGTCGATCGGCACCAGGTGATGAACTTCCGCGTCCGGGCGCAGCAGCTCGACCGGAGCGAGGGCACGCTCGCCGACACCGCGATCCTGGACATCGGTGTGCAGAACACCGGGCCGGACGGCGCCCGCTGGGCACTCGCCGGGCGCGGGGTCGACGTGACCGCGTTGTCCGACAAGGACATGATCCTGCTGTGGACGGTGCGAGGCGCTCCCCACCTCTACCGTCGGGCCGACGTGGGCGCGGTGGCGGCGGCGGTCGAGCCCTTCTCCGACGCCGACGCGGGCAGGCGCATCTACGACGCTTCCAAGCCGTTGAAGGCCGCCGGGATCGGCAACCTCGCCGCCCTCGACGAGGTGGCCGACCGCATGCGCGCCATCGTCACCGCGCCGACGGTCAAGGGTGAGGTGTCCGGCCGGCTGGCCACGATGCTGCCCGAGCCGTACCTGCGGTTCTGCCGGCCGTGTGACGCCACGCACGTCTACGAGATGCCGTTCCGGCTCGCCGCCGTGCGGGCCGGACTGGAGCTGGATCTCGACACCTCACCTCCGGTCCTGCGGCGCATCACCGGGTTCAAGAAGGCGGCGGCCGTGGACGACCGCTTCGACCTCATCCGCGCGTACCTTCGCCTGCTCGGCCCGGCCACCCCGAAACAGGTGGCCGACTATCTCGACGCGCCGTCGAAGGAGGTGAAGGCGCTCTGGCCGGACGATGTGATCGAGGTGACGGTCGGCGGCGAGGTGCGCTCGCTGTTGGCCGCCGACGAGGAGGCGCTGGAGTCGGCCGAGGGCACCGGGACGCGCCTGCTCGGCCCGTATGACCTGTTCTTGCAGGCCAAGGACCGGGCGACGCTGGTGTCTGACGCCGCCCGCGCCAAGGAGTTGTGGCCGGTGCTGGGTCGACCCGGCGCCGTCCTGGTCGACGGCGAGTTGGTCGGCACCTGGCGTCCCCGCAAGTCGGGCAGGACGTTCACGGTCGCCGTCCAGCCCTGGCAGAGGCTGTCGGACGCCGCCCGCAAGGCCGTCGCGGCGCAGGCCGAACTCCTCGCCGCGCACCGCTCGGTCGCCCTCACGGGCGTTGACTTCGCCAGCTAGCCGCCCACCCCCGGGCACCACGCACGAGGGTGCGCGACGTCCGCGCCCTGCTCAGGGGCTGGCGCGACGCCGTACCGTCCCGTGACGCCGGCTCAGAAGTTCACGGTGACTCCGGCGGCCTTGCACGCGGTGGTGATGTTCGCGCCGGCCTTCTCGAAGGTCGGATTGTCGGCGGCGCTCGCCGGGTCGGGCGCCGCCGCCGCCTTGGCCGCCTCGTCACCGAAGCGGCGCAGGGCGGCTGCCACCTTGCTGTTGCCCGCGCCGGCCGATGCCACCCGGGTCAGCTCCCGATCCAGTCCGGTCAGGATCTTCCGGTAGTCCGCCGCCGAGGGCTCACCCGTCTTCACCATGTCGATGAGGGCCGCCTTCATCTCGTCCCCGGCCTTCTTCGCCGACTCGCACAGCTTCTTGTCGCTCATCCCTCCCGTCGCGCTCGACGTGGCCGGAGCAACCGACGCCGGGGTGGCCGGCGTGGAGGGCGCCGCCGAGGACGGGGCTGCGGACGTGGGCGCCGACGGGGTCGATCCGGCCGTCGGTGCCGCGTCCTCTCCCCCACAGGCGGTGAGGACAGTCGAAGCGGCAAGGACCAACAGCACGGAGGCGACGCGGATGGGTTTCACGAACGCGCACGTTAACCGATGCCCCCGTGATGATCAATCCGCGCCTGCCGGGCAGCGAAAGCGTCACTCCACTGTCCAGGCGATGGCGGGAGGGCGTACCCGGGCGCACAGCGGCTCGCCGGCGGCGTCGGTCAGGCCGAGCCGGCCGACCAGTGTCCGACCGTCCTCGTGTGCGGCGCGGAGCAGCTCGGTGGGGATGTCGGTGAACATCAGCTTCGCCCGTCGGAACATCGCGAAGCCGTCGTCGGTCACCGCGCCCCAGCTCAGGTACAGGAACCGCGCTCCGGGCCGGCCGTGCACCCACGGCCCGCCGACGTCCAGCACGCCGTCGATCTCCCGGCTGGACACCTCGAACGACCAGGTCGCCTCCGCCGCGTCGGCGGGCACCTGGTCGAGCACCTCGCCCTTTCGCTGGATCCCCACGTGCACGTTGCCGAGCCGCAGCGCGTCGGCCCCGGCGCCGGCGCGTCGCCCGGGCAGGTCGCTGCCGTCGATCCGGATCCGCATGCCTGCGACTCTAGTTCCGGGCGCGTCCGGCTCGCGCTGCCGCGCACCTCGTGACGCGTCGACGGCGGACACGGCCGACGAGCGCGAGGAGGTTGACACGTCGGTAGCGTCACCGGCATGACTGCGCAGATCACGGCGGGGCAGTTCCACGCGGCCGACGGTGTCGAGGATTGGCGCTCCCTCTACCACCTGGTCTCGGCCCACTTCCCGACAGCTTCGCTGACCGAGGGCGTCGCGCTCGTCGCGGCGATCGGGCGGCTGGCCGACGAGGCCCAGCAGCAGTACCTCGCCGTCGACCTGCGCGGCACCGGCGTCACCGTGAGCCTGAGTCGGCGCGACATCTCGTTGGCTCGTCGGATCTCGGCCGCCGCCAGGGCACTGGACATCTCCGCCGACCCGAGCGCCGTGCAGCTCATCAATGTCACCCTCGACGCACTGGTCGGCGCGGACGTGCTGCCGTTCTGGCGGGCGCTGCTCGGCTATCGGCAGATCGGCGACGACTACCTGTCCGACCCGTCGCGCCGGGGACCGGGCTTCGGGTTGCAGCCGATGCAGGCGCCGCGCCCACAGCGCAACCGTATGCACCTGGATGTCGCCGTCCCGCACGATCAGGCGGAGGCTCGCATCGCCGCGGCTCTGGCCGCCGGCGGCCACCTGGTCTCCGATGCGCACGCACCCCGGTGGTGGGTCCTGGCCGACGCCGAGGGCAATGAGGCCTGCGTCGCCACCTGGCTCGGCCGCGAGTAGCGGGTCCGCGCGCGACCGGCGGCATCCGTACGGGCATCGATGTTTTCCAATACAGTACGGGTTGACGCGCGCGCCGGGTTGAGGAAAGGACCGATCATGGGTTGTCGAATCCTGTCGCGGCTCTTCTCGGGGATGCTGGCCGCCGTGCTCGCCACCGGCCTGTCCGCTGCCGGCGCCGGGCCGGCGGCGGCCGGGCAGACCGGTCTGCGCGCCGCCGACCCGAGTGTGATCCGCGTTGGCGGCACCTACATCTCCGTCCAGTCGCTCAACGGCGGGATCGCCGTCCGGCAGGCGGCGTCGACCGACGGGCTGGCGGCGGCAACCGCGCGGCAGGTGTGGACGGACAGCCGCAACCTCGGTGAGGTCTGGGCCCCGGAGATCGTCACCGATGGCGGCCGTTACTACATCTACTTCTCGGCCGGGCGCGGCGCCGCACACCGGATGTACGCGATCCACTCGGCGTCGCCGGCCAGCGGCTACACGGCCGAGCGGCAGCTCGCGCTGCCCGGCGGCAAGTGGGCCATCGACGGCAGCCTGTTCACCTTCGACGGGCAGCGGTGGTTCGTGTGGTCGGGGTGGGCCGGCGACACAAACGTCGAACAGAACATCTATCTCAGCCGAATGAGCGACCCGCTCACCCCGACGGGCAACCGGTTCGTCATCTCCCAGCCGAGGGAGAGTTGGGAGCGCGTCGTCGGCAACCCGTTCATCAACGAGGCCCCCGAGGCGATCAGGGACCCGAACGGGCAGCTCCACATCGTCTACTCCGCCAACGGCAGTTGGAGCGACCAGTACTGTCTCGCCGACCTGCGACTGCGGGCCGGCGGCGATCCGACGTACGTGTGGGACTGGTACAAGTCGAACGGCTGCCTGTTCGGCTCGAACCGGGCCACCATGATGGCCGGCTGGGATCCCACGCTGCACGTGAACGGGCCCGGCCACCACAGTTTCGTCCTGCTCAACGGTGACATCGCCACGAGCCCGCCGGCCGGGCCGAGGTTCCCGCTGATGTTCCACGCCGTACCCAAGGGCACCGCGTACTCGTGGGCGAACCGGTACTGGTACACCGGCACCTTCTGCTGGTGGGGCAACACCACCTACCGCCGCGCCAACGTGCCCGGCCCGACGGCCGACACCGGGTTCAGCATCAAGTTCTTCGAGTGATCCGCGCGCCGCACGTTCGCGGGCGTCGACTTCGCCAGCCAGCGGCCAGCACGACGAACGGCCGATCGGCCGGTACGGACGAGTACGCCATGAAAGACTGTGGGGCGTCCTCGGCCGTCGACACCAGTCAGCGAGCCCCCTCCCCCTTCGGCCGGGGCAGGCACCGGCGCCCGGCGCGTGGAAGGGGCGAGGATGCAGCCGACCTGGCTCGTGGCGCTCTCCTGGGCCTCGCTCGCGGTCGGCGTCGTCAGCTTCGCGGTCGTCCTCGCCGACACCTACCTGCGCGGGCATCGTCAGCCGGTCAAGGTCATGGAGATCGTCTGGCTGGTGACCGTCCTCTACGTCGGTCCGGCAGCCGTCCGCCTCTACTGGAACTGGGGCAGGCCCGAGGCGCTGTCGCCGCGACGGCGGGACGATCAGCCTCGACGGCATCGCCAGGGCGTCATCGTGACCCAGGTGTCCCGTTGTGGGGCGCACTGCGCTCTCGGCTTCATCGTCGCCGAGGTCGCCCTGTACGTCGCCAGATTCGACCCGCCCCAGAACGCGCTGTGGATCGACTACGCCGGTGACTATCTGGCGGCGGTGACGATCGCTGTTCTCTTTCGGTTCTTCGACGGGCCCGGTCACAGCGTCGGACAGATCTGGCACGCGCTGACGACCGTCGTGAAGGTGGAACTGGTGACCATCACCGCGTTCGAGGTGGCCCTGTTCGCGTGGCTGACGCTGGCGCATCACATGGTCTTTCCGGAGCCAACCCTGCGACCGAACAGCCCCACGTTCTGGTTCGCCGGCCAGATCGGGCTGATCGCTGGCTTCATCACGGCCTTTCCCGCCGCCTCCTGGCAGGTCCGCCGAGGGCTAAGCGTCGCGCCCCGCTGACGTCGCCAGACCTCACGCCGACGGTCGCGGCGAGACCCGTCCGGGCCTCGCCGCGACCGATCTCACCTGCCTCGTCGCACGGTCACGCCGCGAATGCCGCCTGGCCGACCGGGAACCGCACGCCGGTGAGGTCTTCCGAGACTGCCCAGAGGCGTTGTTGCACGGTCACGTCGTAGGACTCGGGGCTGGAGGTGACCAGCTCCGGGTGGCCGCGCACCTCGCCCAGGCCGTCGGGGCCGTAGTACTGCCCGCCGAGGACGGACGGGTCGGTGGCGGCCCGCAGGGTGGGCAGCGCGCCGGCCGTCGCGGGCTGGGTGATCACCGGGGCGAGCCAGGTGATCGGCGCGCGGACGGCCGCCGGGGAGTTGCGGACCAGTTCGGTGTTGGAGACGCCGGGGTGTGCGGCCACTGCGACGGTGGTGCCGTGCGGGGCGAGCCGGCGCTGCAACTCGTAGGTGAACATCAGGTTGGCGAGCTTCGACTGGCCGTAGGCGGCGACCCGGCCGTACGAACGCTCCCACTGCAGGTCGTCGAAGTGGATGGCGGCGCGGATGCGGTGCCCGACGCTGCTGACCGTGACCACCCGGGAGCCGGGCACGGGCAACAGCAGGTCGAGCAGCAGGCCGGTGAGCGCGAAGTGGCCCAGGTGGTTGGTGCCGAACTGCATCTCGAAGCCGTCGCGGGTGGTCTGCTTCGGGGTGTACATGACACCGGCGTTGTTGATCAGGAGGTCGAGCCGCGGGTGGGCGGCGCGCAGGTCGGCCGCGGCGGCGCGCACGGAGTCCAGCGAGGTCAGATCCAGTTCCTGTACGGAGACGTCGCCGTTCATCCGGGCGGCGGCCCGCTTGCCCTTCTCGGTGTCGCGTACGGCCAGCACGACGGACGCCCCGCGCTCGGCGAGCAGCCGGGCGGTCTCGAAGCCCAGCCCGGTGTTGGCCCCGGTGACCACTGCCACCCGGCCGTCCTGGCGCGGAATCTGCTGCTCGGTCCAGTTCATCTCAGGCTCCCAATGTACCGCCGGTAAGTTATGTCTGAACGGTAATGTACCACCGGTACACTGTCAAGGGACCGGCGGTACCTAAGCTAGGGTTGGCGGTATGACGTTCCAGCGGGCACGCAGCGAGGAGCAGCGTGCGGTCCGGCGCCAGGCGATCCTGGAGACGACCTCGGCGATGCTCGACGAGATGCCGGTGGCCGCGGTGACCCTGAACGAGCTGAGCCGGCGGGTGGGCCTGGCCAAGACGGCGGTGCTGCGCTATTTCGAGTCCCGCGAAGCGGTGCTGCTCGACCTGCTGGACGACCGGACGACGACCTGGCTGACCGAGCTGGAGCACGAGCTGGACCAGGGCGTCGACCCGAGCCGGTCCGCGCTGGAACGGGCCGAGCAGGCGGCGGACGTGCTCAGCCGGTCGCTCGCCGCCCAGACGGTGCTCTGTGATCTCTTCGGCGCGCAGGGCGGGGTGCTCGAACACAACGTCTCGGTCGAGGCGGTCCGCCGGCACAAGCGAGCCTCACTCGCCAACCTCGCGCTGATGGCCGACCTCATCCGGCGGCACCTGCCCGAGGTCGGCGAACGCGCCGAACTGTTCTGCCTGCAAGCCCTGCTCGTGGCGGGCGCGGTGTCCGCCTACACGTCGCCGCCGCCGAGCCTGCTCGCCGTCTACGAGTCCGAGCCGGCGCTCGCGGTCCACCACATCGACCTGCAAACAGCCCTGCGGCTCGCCATCATCACGTCGCTCGTGGGCTTCCTGCCGCGCTCCTGAGCCGGAATTCGATGGTCGTGGGGCTGCTTACGGTCTACCGTGGCCCGCCGTGCTCTCAAACGAACAGATAATCGGACAGGCCCTGGATCGGATCGAGGCAGGGTACGTCTTTCCCGCGAAGGTCGCGGACATCGACGTCGCGATCCGGCGCCGCCTCAAGGCCGGCGAGTACGACGACCTGGACGGGCCGGCGCTCTGCGAGACGGTGACCGCTGACCTTCAGCAGGTGTGCCCGGACAAGCATCTGCGGCTGCTCTGGGCGGACCAGCCGCAGTCGCTCGATCCGGCGGACGAGGACGGGGGGCGGGCCGCGTTCCTCGCGCTGCTCAGGGCGGAGAACCAGGGGATCCGCCGGGTCGAGCAGGTGGACGGGAACGTCGGGCTCATCGACGTACGGCGCATCGCGTACGCCGACGAAGGCGCCGCCGCGATCGGCGCGGCCATGCAACTGGTCGCCCTCAGCTCCGCGCTCATCCTCGACCTGCGCGCGTGCAGCGGTGGAACGCCGGAGGGAGCCGCGATGTGGTGCAGCTACTTCTTCCGCGACGACCAGGTGCACCTCAACGACTTCTACGAGCGGTCCACCGGCGCCACGCGTCAGTTCTGGACGACCGCGCACCTTCCCGCGCCGCGCTATGCGGACCGCCCGGTCTATGTACTCACCAGCGCGATGACGTTCTCCGGGGGCGAGGACGTGGCGTACACCCTCCAGGCGCACGGCCGGGCCGTCGTCGTCGGTGAGACGACCCGTGGCGGCGCGCATCCGACGGCCCGCCACCCGGTCACCGCACACATCCTCGTGACCGTGCCGACCGCCCGGACCATCAACAGCGTCACCGGCACCAACTGGGAGGGCGTCGGCGTGGTCCCCGACGTACCCGTCCCGGCCGACCAGGCACTCGACACGGCGCTCAAGGCCATCTCGGGCGCATAGGCGCGCGGCGAGCCGGATCGCGTCAGCCGGCAGGACGAGATTAAGAAAGTTAAGGTCTGGCTCTTGGAAGTTGAGGATTCTTAAGCCTAGACTTTAGGTATGACAGATCAGGCGATGGACTGGCAGGAACTCACCAGCCTGACGCGGGGGCAGCCGTTCGTCGTCGAGCGGGTGCGCCTGGCGGGCAACGGCGTCGCGATCGAGGGCGAGTTCGAGCTACCGCAACTGGCTCAGCTCAACGTCGAGGATCAGGTCTTCGTCACGGCGTTCGTGCGCTGCAACGGTTCGATCAAGGAGATGGAACGCATCTTCGGGGTGAGCTACCCGACGATCAAGTCACGACTCAACCGGATCACGCAGATGCTCGACTTCGTCGAGACCGACCCGGCGCCGTCGCGGGCCGACGTCATCGACCGGTTGCGCCGCGGTGAGATCACCGCCCAGCAGGCGTTGGCCGAGCTGGAAGGCCGACCGTGATGCCGCAGCTGGTGACCGTCAAGGTCAACCGCCCGGCCCGCCGACCCATCCGCGTCTGGGTTCCGGTGCTCCCGGTGGCGCTCCTGCTCTTCCCGATCGTGGTCCTGGTCGTGCTAGCGGCGATCGTGGCCTGCCTGGTGTTCCGCATCGGTGCGGTGCGGGCACTCGGTGCCGGTTGGCGCGTCATCTCCGCGCTGCCCGGCGCCCGTTTCGACATCGAGCAGGGCCGCACGGCCGTGCTCGTGGCCATCCGATAGGAGAGGTTCGAATGACCGAACAACGCAAGGACATCCTCGACATGCTGGCCGCCGGCAAGATCACCGCGGAGGAGGCGGAGCAGCTCATCGCCGCACTCGAACGGGACCAGGCACCGGCGGCGGCAGGTCTCGACGCCCGGCCGAAGGGCAAGGTGAAGTACCTGCGGGTGGTGGTGGACGCCACCGACAACGGCGAGCCGTCGCGGGTCAACGTGCGGGTGCCACTGCAACTGCTGCGGGCCGGCGTACGGCTGGCGGCGCTGGTCCCGCCGCAGGCCCTGGTCAAGGCCAACGCCTCACTCAGCGACTCGGGCGTGCCGATCGACCTGACGCAGCTCAAGCCCGAGCAGTTGGAGGCGCTCGTGGAGCACCTCGACGACATGACGGTGGAGGTGGACTCCCCCGATGCCACCGTGCGGGTCTTCTGCGAGTAGGCACCCGTCCGATGGGACGGCCCCTCGAGAGGGTGCTGGAACACCCTCCCGAGGTCTGCGCCCGCCGCAGCAGAGCACAGGTGAACTGCCAACCTGAAGTCTAGCCACTCACCAGCACACCAGCGGAGGGACCACTCGGAGGAGCGGTCCCTCCGCTGCGTCACGCCACGGTGGTTGTCGTTCGACGCAGTGACCTGGTCAGCGACTGAGGCCGACCAACGTCGCCAGTCGCGCCACGCCGGCCGGCGCCGGCTGCGCGCGGGCGACATCGGCGATGAGAGTACGCGCCACCGGCCGCCACCGAACCTCAGCTGGCGCGACACTGTCCGCGTCGACCAACGCCCGCGCCGCCCCGCGCAGGTCACCACTGTGGAGACACGCCCGCGCGACGTCGACCAGGTACGCGCCCCGATATTCGGCCGGCAACCTTCGCCACGCCTCCCGCCGCACCACTGTCGAGTGCCTTCGTAGCGCCTCAACGGCGTCATTCCGCGAGGCTGCCACCAGCACCCGCGTCAGCTCGACGGCGATCAGACCGAAGCAGGTGCGGTGCTGATCGTCGTACCCCCGAAGGTTTGTGGCGACGCCCGCGGCCCGGTCGGTCAGCTCGTCGGCGCGGCGGTGCTCGCCGCAGCCGGCGGCGGCCAGCGCGGCCTGGAGCAGCAGCGCCCCTCCCACGGCCCACTCCCCCGCTGACCGCTGCGGCCGGACACGGTTCGCGGCGGCGAGCGTCGCGGCCAGGGCCAGGCGGTCGCGGCCGGACGCGCGCAGCGCCTGGCCGACCGAGATGGCCGCCGTCGCCGCGAGGGCGGGGTCGTCGTGGGCAGCGGCCATCGCTCGGTCGGCGGCCAGCCAGGCCAGGTCGGCCTCGCCGAGCTTGACCAGCAGCGACGAGGTGATCCGGTACGCCTGCACCAGCAACTCCGCCGACCGCGCGCCCTGGGCGGCGTCGAGCAGACCCGGCAACAGGCGCACCAACTGCCCGTAGTGCGCGTGCTGGTAGGTCAACCAGGCGTGCCCGACCCGCCGCCGCAGCTCGTCCGTCTGCGGTGGAGCGTGCGGGATGTCGTAGCGGGCGAGCGCGGCCCGGATGTCGTCCACCCCGTCCGGCGTGCCCGCCGGAGTGCTCCGCGGCTGGCCAAGCAGCGCCTCCGGCTCGACGCGCAGGACGTGGGCCAGTTCCTGGATGACCGAGTACCGGTCCAGGGGGCGGGCGCCCCGCTCGATCTTGTCCACCCAGCTCTTCGACCTGCGTAGCCGGTCGGCGAGCATCTGCTGCGTCATCTGCCGCCGCACCCGCCAGCTCGCCACCCGGCGGCCGACAGGGATGTCATCGCTGGTCACGCCGCCACCGCCGGTCCGGAACCGCGCGGGTCGTGTCCTCCACGGGTACGCGCTCGGCCTCGGCCTGGACCAGGAGGCGCTGCTTGGCAGCCTCCTGCTCGGCCGCCTCGCTGTTGTGCTCCGGAGCGTTGTCGTCCTGACCGCCCATCCCCGCCTCATCCGGTAAGGGCGCAGCCGTGCTCGGGATCGACCACTGCCGCGCCAGGTCATCGGGACGCGGTCACGTCCCAAAGCGGACACTAAGGCGGATTAGTGATGCAGTGATTACTGGCAGTTATGCGGCCAGGTTGATGCCGATGCGGCCGGCGAGCAGGCGCAGGTCGTCGGGGATGGCTCGGCGCTGGGCACGCTGGGCCAGGGTCACCACGGCGTCCCGGGCGAGGGGGTTGATGGCGAACGGGATCGGTGCTGCCCGCTCGGCCTGGACGAATGCGGCGAGGGCTTCGGCATCCCGACGACCGCCGTCCGCCAGAGCTCGCCCAATATCGAGCCAGTACGACAGTTGGCGATTCGACGCCTTGAGCACCTGCGGCCGTATCGTCCGGGACAGCTCGATCACTTTGCCGGACTCGCCCTGCTCTGCCGCAATGGACATCTTCCAGAGCCCGACGTTCGTCGGCCCGAAGCAACACCCGTTGAAGCCGCCACCGTCTGCTGGATCTCCCAGACTCGCCGCCTCACGCGTCGCCTCTGCGAGATGATCGCGGGCCACATCGGGACGACCGTCCACGGTCGAGGCCAGCGCAGCCATGAGGTAAAGCTGACCGAGCATCTGGCGCACCCGGATGTCGGAGGCGTCCCCTTGTAGCTCGACCAGTGATCGGTCAGCGGATCTGGCCGCCAAGCGCGCGGACTCGATCGGCAGGCTCTGCGCGTACACGAACCGGGATGCGCCGAGCCACGCACGGTCCTCGACGTCCTCGGCGGCGGACACGGATACCCGAGCGGCGTTGAGGGCCAGGTGGCGGTAGCCGAGGTGTCGAATGCAGGTAGAGGCCAGATAGGCGACCTGGGCGAGTGTCGTCCCGCCCACGGCGGCGGCTTCGAGCAACAGGCCCGGCAGCATTCGGGCCATTGCCGGGTAATTACAGGCGTTGCGGAGTTGGTCGGCTCGGGCAATCTCGGCTGCCAGGCGTTCCGCTGTGTAGGTCGAAGGGCGGCGCTCGCCGTCCTCGATCTCGATCAGGGCCGACCAGATCGCCGGCACGCACTCGGCGGCGCTCTCGCGGGCCGGATCACCGGACTCGGTGCCCTGACCGAGCAGGTCAGCCACCGTGACCTGGAGCGCGGCAGCGAGAGCGACCAGTGTGGAGCGACGGTCGATGGTCTTCCGACCCGACTCAACCTGCGACACGTACGACTGGGTGACACCAGCGAGCCCGGCGAGAACGGCCTGAGTCATCCCGCCCCGACGCATCCGCCAGTAGCGAATCCTGGCACCGATGGTGTCCGGCTTCTTCACCATGACTATGCGCACCCCCAGGCAAAGAACCGGGATAGCGGCCACGCCCTGCTATCCCCGCACGCTTGGACGGTACACCGACAAAGCATCCAAGCGATGACGCTGATTTTTCGGAAGACGTCAGTCCTCCAGCATCGGAGCTAGCTACGGTCGCCAGGTGACCTGAACGAGCCGGACGGAGGACCTCGATGCAGCGCCCGCACGGCTTCCGGTTCCGCCGATGAGTGTGCGTATTGAGGTGGCAACGAACGGCGAGTGCCTGCTGGGCGAGGAGTCAGGCGCTGCTGGTGCGTCTCGTAGGTTCGGCCGTCGGCTGTGGAACGGTCAATGTCGTCAGACTCTCCCGCTACTGTCGATAGCCGGCGAGCAGGACGAGCGGCTCTGCCTCGGTGGTGAGCGGATCGATCTCGGCTGCGGTCTCGAACACGGCGCGTTCGAGCTACCGGAAGGCACCACTGCAGATTCGGGCCTTGTCATCGCAGACGCCGAGGTCGGCCTCGCCTTCTTCGCGATGCGGATCCTTGCCCGGCTCCAACAGATGGGCACGGTCTCAGCAATGAACATAGATGCTTACACTTCCGTGCTCACGCAGCGGAGTGGAGAGCAAACCTGAAGCAGCCGGCCACGCTGAACGACGTTTTAACTGCGGCGACATGACCTTGCCACGCTCCTGCTCTCCTACCTAACTACCTACCTGGTTAAATAAAGCGCCCAGCCGTCGGCACATCAGCCCGAGTCGGCTGTCGCGTTCACTGTCTTCCGTATCCGATTTGCACCGAGGACATCTTTTCTCCGCCGTACTGCACGCGGCCCAGTACTCCAGGAACGCAATGTCGATAAGAAGCCACTGGGCAACCCCCTCTTGATACTGCACGGCGGCTAGCAGACCGCTGGCAACAGCCGTGCCAAGCGCAAGCACCAGCGCTGCAAGCACAGCTTTTAGGCTGATCGTAGGGGTGTCGCTGCGACAGATGGACACCTCTGCCGCTATCACGCATATGACGGTGGCCGGAACGATTCCAATGCACATCTGCCGGACTGATCGTCGGTATTCATACTCAGCCTGAGAGGCAGCGGACATTTTGCTGCGGGCGAGGCTGACCGCGAGATGGAGGTCGTATCGCGTACTTATCGGCTTCGCGAACAGCTGGTGCCACCAGCGCCTGCGGGATCTCCACCACGATCGCAAGGCCAAGGATTCAGGCCTGCGCTCCCAAGGTTCGTCCTGAAAAAGCCGATGAAGATGCCCGATGAGCGGCTGATCCCCATCGGCCTGGGACTCGACTTGGACCGCACCGAGCATTTCTAACCGCTGGGCTCGCAGGTTTTGAACGAGGCGATTCGTTGGCCAGTAGAAGGTTGCCATTACTACAACAATTCCGATGGTGTACGCAAGTCCCAGCAGGACCAGCAGAACCAAGATCGCGTGGACGGAACTCGTATTGGATGCAGCGACGACACGAGCCAAGCGCAGGTGCTGATTCCACCCCCACGCATCGCCGAGCACTACTAGGAGCCAGAAAGCGGCAGCGACAGTCGCCGCACCGGGAATCAAAAATTCAATCCGCAGAGATGCACCGTACTTCACGCGGCGCCAGCATGCCATGACAGCTCGTCAGCTTCAACACCTACCGGTCGGATGTCCGGATGGCTACAGTGCTGGAGACAGCAGGTCGTCAGCCGTCATACTGTTCTGCCGAGAACCGCGTGCATCCTCCTTCGAGCGCCTTGGCCTCAGCCTCACAGCGCCACGATCGCCGCAGTCTCCGCAGGCAGCTCGATCCGGTCCCGCATCACCGTGACGCCCTCGCCCGTAGCCAGCAGCACCCGCCGCGCCACCCCAGGCAAGGCCACCG
>NZ_VDFY01000218.1 GCF_006228125.1 Micromonospora orduensis
GTGAGATCGTGCCAGAGGAGTGCCGGACGGAGGTGTTCTTCCTGCCCGCCGCCTCGCACGTGGAGAAGGAGGGCACGTTCACCCAGACGCAGCGGTTGTTGCAGTGGCGGGAGAAGGCCGTCGAGCCGCCGGGCGACGCGCGCTCCGAGCTGTGGTTCTTCTACCACCTCGGCCGCATCATCCGGGAACGGCTGGCGCAGTCGACCCGTCCCCGGGACCGGGCGCTGCTCGACCTGAACTGGAACTATCCGACGCACGGCCCGCACGCGGAGCCGAGCGCCGAGTCGGTGCTGTACGAGATCAACGGGTACGACGTGGCCAGCGGCCGGCCGCTCTCGAGTTCCACCGAGATGAAGGACGACGGCTCCACCGCCGGCGGCTGCTGGATCTACACGGGCGTGTACGCCGACGGCGTCAACCAGGCGGCCCGCCGCAAACCCGGCGCCGAGCAGTCCCTGGTGGCTCTGGAGTGGGGCTGGGCCTGGCCGTCGAACCGCCGCATCCTCTACAACCGCGCCTCCGCCGATCCGGACGGCAACCCGTGGAGCGAACGCAAGAAGTACGTCTGGTGGGACCCCGACAAGGGCGAGTGGACCGGCTACGACGTGCCGGACTTCGAGAAGACCAAAGCGCCGTCGTACCGGCCGCCGCCGAACACGGCGGGCGTGGCGGGCATCGCGGGCGACGACCCGTTCATCCTTCAGGGGGACGGAAAGGGCTGGCTGTACGCGCCCAGTGGTGTCCTGGACGGGCCGCTGCCGACGCACTACGAGCCGGTGGAGTCGCCGGTGCGCAACCCGCTGTACCGCCAGCAGGCCAACCCGACCCGGAAGGTCTACACCCACCCGATCAACACGCTGAACCCGAGCCCGCCGGAGGACCACAGCGACGTCTTCCCCCTCGTGTTCACGGTCAGCCGACTCACCGAGCACCACACGGCTGGTGGGATGAGCCGGACGGTGTCGCCGCTGGCGGAGTTGCAGCCGGAGATGTTCGTCGAGGTGTCGCCGGAGCTGGCGGCCGAACGCGGACTCGACCACCTCGGCTGGGCGCACCTGATCACCACCCGTGCGGCCATCGAGGCGCGGGTCCTAGTGACCGACCGCGTCACCCCGCTGCGGGTCGACGGCCGGGTCATCCACCAGGTCTGGGTGCCGTACCACTTCGGCTACGAGGGCCTCGTGACCGGCGACTCGGCGAACGACCTGTTCGGCATCAGCCTGGACCCGAACGTGCTGATCCAGGAGAGCAAGGTCGGCACCTGCGACATCCGGCCCGGACGACGCCCGAGAGGACCGGATCTGCGGGACCTCGTCTACGACTACCGGCGGCGGTCGGGGGACCTGAGCCACCGCTATCCACCGGTGGTCACGACCGACGTCGCCGACAGCAGCAGCGACCAGGAGGGCTGACCGATGCCCCACGCCAACGCCCTGTACGGGCCGCTGGACCCGGCGCCCGACGCCGGCTATGTGGACGCGCCACCCCGGATGGGGTTCTTCACCGACACCAGCGTGTGTATCGGCTGCAAGGCATGCGAGGTGGCCTGCAAGGAGTGGAATCTCGTCCCGGAGAGCGGCCTCGACCTGCTGGGCATGTCGTACGACAACACCGGGGCGTTGACAGCGAACTCGTGGCGGCACGTCGCGTTCGTCGAGCAGCCCCGCTCGACGGGCCAGGAGATCCCGGCGTTCGAGGGGCAACCGGACGGGCCGTCGGTCAGCCCGGCGACGGCGGCGGTCGGTGCGCGGACCAGCAGCGACACCGGAACGGATCCGGGCCTGCCGCCCGGCTCGCCCGCCGCGGCGACACGCATGTCGGCCGGGCCGGAGTTTCTGGGGATGCCTGGTGCGCAGCCGCCGGGGCGGGGTTCTGGTGCGCAGGGGCGGACGGATTTCCGCTGGTTGATGATGTCGGATGTGTGCAAGCACTGCACGCATGCGGCGTGTCTGGATGTGTGTCCGACGGGTTCGTTGTTCCGGACCGAGTTCGGCACGGTGGTGGTGCAGGAGGACATCTGCAACGGCTGCGGCTACTGCATTTCGGCGTGCCCGTACGGGGTCATCGATCAGCGCAAGGGTGATGGTCGGGCGTGGAAGTGCACGCTGTGCTACGACCGGCTCGGGGCCGGGATGACGCCGGCGTGCGCGCAGGCGTGTCCGACGGAATCGATCCAGTACGGGCCCTTGGAGGAGTTGCGCGAACGTGCTGCCGCCCGGGTCGAGACGTTGCACGAGCGGGGTGTGCCCGAGGCGCGGTTGTACGGGGAGGACCCGAACGACGGTGTGGGTGGCGACGCCGCGTTCTTCCTGCTGCTGGATGAGCCTGAGGTGTACGGGCTGCCACCGGACCCGATCGTGACCACCCGTGACCTGCCGGCCATGTGGAAACGCGCAGGCCTCGCCGCGATGACGATGGCCGCCGTCACGGTGGTCGCGTTCCTGGGCAGGCGGCCATGACGGACACGACATCGTCCGACGGGCACCGGCGGCGGGGACGCGGCGGGGACGGCGAACAGCTCACCGTCCCGCCCGCCGACTTCAGCTCCTACTACGGCCGGCCGGTGCTCAAACCGCCGGTCTGGAAGCACGACATCGCCGGGTACCTGTTCACCGGCGGCCTCGCCGCCGGCGGCGCGCTGATCGGTGCCGGCGCACAGGTGACCGGCCGTCCCGAGCTGCGCACAGTCGGCCGTTGGACGGCCCTCGGCGGTGTCACCGCCAGCACGTACCTGCTGGTTCACGACCTCGGGCGGCCGGACCGGTTCCACCACATGCTGCGGGTCGCGAAGCTGACCTCGCCCATGTCCGTCGGCACCTGGATCCTCGCCGCGTTCGGGCCACTGGCCGGGGTGGCGGCGGTCGCCGAACTCGCGCCGCTGCTCCCACAGCACGGCGTGCTCGGCCTCGCCCGCCGGCTGGCGCCCCCGGTCGGCCACGCCGCCGGTCTGGCCGCCGCCGCCGTCGCGCCGGCGCTGGCCACGTACACCGGGGTGCTCCTCGCCGACACGGCCGTGCCGTCCTGGCACGACGCCTACCCGTCGCTGCCGTTCGTCTTCGCCGGAAGCGCGCTCGCCGCCGCGTCCGGGGTCGGCCTGATCGCGGCGCCGGCCACGCAGACAGCCCCGCTGCGGCGACTCGCCCTCGCCGGCGCGACAGTCGAGATGGTCGGCGGACGGCGGCTGGAGCGGCTGGGTCTGACCGGTGAGCCGTACGCGCGTGGCCGCAGCGGCCGGATGATCACCGCGGGGCGCGTACTGCTCACCGTGGGCACCGCCGCGGCGCTGGTGAGCCGCTGCAGCCGGCTTCTGGCGGCGATCGCCGGCGCGGCCCTCGTGGCCTCGTCGGTGGCCACCCGGTTCGGCGTCTTCGAGGCGGGCCGGGTCTCGGCGCGCGACCCGAAGTACACGGTCGTGCCCCAGCGGGAGAGACTCGATGAGAAGAACGGCCCCGCGATCCGGCCCTGAACGGGCGCGACACGTCAGCTGGTGAACAGTTTCGCGGCGGTGATGGCGGTCTGGACGATGCCGTAGCCGAGCAGTGCCGCGACGAGCAGCCACGACACCCAGAGCCGCCCGGTCTGGGTACCGACGTGCTGCGGTACCGGAGGGTTGCTCTGCGGGCCGAGGGCGACCGGCTCGGTGACAGTGGCCTTGGCCACGGGTGACGTCGGTCCCCGGTCCGGCTCGTGGAACCGGTCGGGCACCGGACGGACCAGCAGGTTGGCGATGAAGCCGATGGCCAGAATGCCGACCATGGTGAACAGCGCGGGCCGGTACGCCGAGGCGGTGAGGGTGCCGGGCTTGCCCTGGGTGTCGAGGATCCCGTTGACGATCAGTGGGCCGGCGACACCCGCGGCCGACCAGGCGGTCAGGATCCGGCCGTGGATGGCGCCGACCTGGAAGGTGCCGAACAGGTCGCGCAGGTACGCGGGCATGGTGGCGAAGCCACCGCCGTAGAAGGAGATGATCGCAGCGGCGATCAGCACGAAGACGGCGGTCGCGGAGTGGCCGGCCACGGCGAGCAGCACGTACAGCACCATGCCGACGCCGAGGTACACCATGTAGATGGGTTTGCGGCCGATGAGGTCGGAGGTCGTCGACCAGACGAACCGCCCTGCCATGTTGAACAGGGACAGCACTCCCACGAAACCGGCGGCCGCCGTCACCGAGACGGTGGTGGCGGTCCCGTTGTCCCGGAAGAAGTCCTGGATCATCGGGCTGGCCTGCTCCAGGATGCCGATGCCGGCCGTGACGTTGCAGAACAACACGATCCACAGCAGCCAGAACGACCGGGTACGCACGGCATTCGTCGCGGACACGCTCGCCCTCGTCACCAGAGGGCGACTGGCGATGGTCGCGGGGTCGAATCCGGCGGGCCGCCAGTCCGGCGCCGGAACCCGGACGTTGAACGGGCCGAACATCATGATCACGAAGTAGCCGATGCCGAATGTGACGAAGAGCGCCACGAGCGCGTGGCCCGACGCGACGGCCGCCGGGTTGGCGGGGTTGTAGTCCGGGTCGTAGAGCGAGAGCAGTTGGCGTGCGAGCGGGCCGGCGACCAGGGCGCCGCCGCCGAACCCCATGATGGCGAGGCCGGTGGCGAGGCCCGGCCGGTCCGGGAACCACTTGATCAGGGTCGAGACCGGCGAGATGTAGCCGATTCCGAGCCCGATGCCGCCGATGACGCCGTACCCGAGATAGAGCAGCCACAGTTGGTCCGTGGCGATGCCGAGCGCGCCGACGAGGAAGCCGACGGCCCAGAAGCAGGCGGAGACGAACATCGCCCGGCGTGGCCCGTTGCGTTCCACCCACCGTCCACCCACCGCCGCGGACGAACCCAGCATGACGATGGCGATGCTGAAGATCGCACCGATCGCCGTCTGGCTGGTGTCGAAGTGCGCGATGAGGGAGTTCTTGTAGACGCTCGTCGCGTAGACCTGCCCGATGCACACGTGCACGGCCAGCGCCGCGGTCGGGATGAGCCAGCGGCTGTATCCCGGGGGAGCGACAGTGTGTCGAGGATCGAAGACCGACAGCATGGGCATCGTCCGAGCCTCCTGCGGCTGCGTGGGCCGGCGGCGGTACAGAGCTGTCCGGCGCGGCAGTTGACCGAGCGGCGCCGCGACGGTGGCGGCCCTCGGCGCACGTCTGGCGTCAGCCGTTGACCGGCTTCATCTCACGTTACGTGTCGTGAGGTTCACGTTTCGTGGTTACCGGGAAAGCGGCGCGGAGGCATCGGTGCGCCAGTGGTGGGGAGGCTGCCGTCTCCCGCTGCGCCGCCGCTAGGCGGCCATGGACGGGTCCGGTCCCTGCGCGCGGGGCACGGCGCCGGTGGTCTCCAGGATGAGCGCGGCGACCAGGTCCGGGTCGTCGCTCATCGGCACGTGTCCGCAGCCGGCCAGCGTCACCACGCGGGCCGCCGGCAGCCCGGCCCGGGCGCGCTCGGCCTGGTGGACGCCGAAGATGCGGTCGCGGTCGCCCCAGCCGATGGTCACCTGCACCGCCGCGTCGGCCAGCCGGAGGCAGTCGAAGCGGTAGTCGCGGGCGGCTCGGGCCACGGCGTTGAAGCCCACCGCTCGCCGCAGGGCGAGCGCGTCGCCCACCGCGCGGTCGACGTCCAACAGTGTCGGGCGGGCCATCAGCGGTGCGAAGCACAACGCCCGCAGGTACGCCGAGCGCAACGCGACCCGCATGATCGGGGTGGGCAGGCGCGAGTTGGCCCGCAGCATCCTGAGGATGGCCAGCGCCCGGCGCCGCTCCGCCGGTGTGAAGAATCCGGCGGGGGAGAAGGCGGTGGCCGACGCGACCGCCCCGGTGGCGGCGAGCTCCAGACCGATCGCCCCACCGAGGCTGTAACCGGCCACATGCGGACGCTCCAGCCCCCACTCGGTCAGGACGGGCAGCATCGCGGCGACGGTGGCGGCCATGTCGGCGGGCATCCCGGTGCCGGGCACCGGTGAGTTTCCGAAGCCGGGCAGGTCGAGGGCGATCACCTCGTGGTGGGCGGCGAGCCGGTCGAACACGGGCTCCCACGCCTGGTGGCGGTGACCGATGCCGTGGATGAGCACGAGCGGTTCACCGCTGCCCGCGCGACGGAAGTGGATGCTCATCCGCGCCCCTCCACGGACGACCTGCCGAAGGAGCGGCCGAGCTGGCGTACCTCGTCCTCCATCTGACCGACCATCGTCCGGCCGCCGAACCTGGTGATCAGCGCATCTGAGAAGCCGCTGAGCACCACCGGCCGCAGCGCCTGCACCAGGGCCAGCGACCGTGGCACGTACACCTTGCGTCTGCGGCGTTCGATGCCGTTCAGCAGGGCGTCGACGCACTGCTCGACGGGAACCACCGTGGACAGTGGCCACGGCAACCGGCGCAGCGTGGCGTTGAACGACGCCAGGTCGGCGCGGATGTCGCGGACCAGGTCGGTGTCGATCCAGATCGGATGCGCGGTGCCGACGGTGACGCCGGCGGCGCGGGTCTCCAGGCGCAGCACGTTGGCGAACTGCTCCACGCCCGCCTTGGACGCGCAGTAGGCGGCCATGCCGGGCATCGCCGTGAAGGCGGCGGCGGAGGAGACGATCAGGACGTGACCCCGGGCGGCGGTGACGTGCGGCAGGGCCGCGCTGACCGTGCGGATCGCGCCGCAGAGGTTCACCTCGACGGTACGCACCAACGCGTCGACCGGCCCCACGGCCACGGTGCCGAGGTTCGCGATGCCCGCGTTCGCGACGACCACGTCGACACCGCCGAACCGGTCCACGGTGGAGGCCACTGCGGCGTCCAGCGCCGCCTGGTCGGTGACGTCGCACTCGTACCAGTGCGCGTCGAGGACCTCGCCGAGCTGCCGGAGCCGCTCGCCCTCCAGACCCGCCAGGGCGACCCGGGCGCCCCGGGCGACGGCCGCGCGGGCCAGCTCGGCGCCGATGCCGCGTGCCGCCCCGGTGATGAAGATGGTCCGGCCCGCCAGGTCATACCGCATCGGCGTGCTCCCGTTCCGGTTCGTTGGGGCTGTGGTCGGCCGTGATGAGCCGGTGGTCGGCGGGGCGGAACCGGCGCAACCGCATCCGGAAGCTGGTGGCGAAGCCCGGCCAGATGGTGGTGTTGCGGCCGGTGGCGTCGAGGTACCAGCTCGAACAGCCGGTCTGCCAGACGGTGCCGGCCATCTTCCTGTCGATCTGTTCGGTCCAGCGTCGTTGCGCCTCAGTGGTCGGCTCGATGGCCTGCGCGCCGGTGGCCCGCAGGTGGCGCAGGGCCGCGAGCACCAGGCGCAGCTGCGCCTCGATCATCAGCACCACCGAGGTGTGCCCGAGCCCGGTGTTCGGGCCGAGCAGGAAGAACAGGTTGGGGAAGCCGGCGATTGTCGTGCCCCGGTACGCGTGCATGCTGGGCGCCCAGGCCGTACCCAGGCTGCACCCGCCGCCTCCGTGGATGCGCCGCACGACGGGGGAGTCGGTGACGTGGAAACCGGTGCCGAGGATGATCGTGTCCGCCGGGTGGTGCACGCCGTCGGCGGTGACCAGGCCGTCCGGCACGACCCGGGCGATGCTGTCGGTGACCACGTCGACGTTCGGCCGGGTGAGCGACGGCCAGTAGTCGTTCGAGATCAGGACCCGTTTGCAGCCCATCGCGTACCGGGGGGTGAGCTTGTCCCGTAGGGCCGGGTCGGTGACCTGGCGCCGCAGCGTCCGCAGGGACAGCCGTGCGGCGAGGCGGTTGACCGTCGGGTGCAGGAAGCCCAGGCCCATGGTCTCGCGGAGCAGGTAGAGCCCGGCCCGGGCGGCCCGCTGCGCGCCGGGCACGGTGCGGAACGCGGCCTGCTCGATCCGGCTGATCCGGCGCGAGCGCCTCGGCATGATCCACGCGGGGGAGCGCTGGAACAGCGTCAGTCTCTCGACGGCCGGCTGGATCCGCGGCACGAACTGGACCGCCGACGCGCCGGTGCCGATGACCGCGACACGGCGGCCGGTCAGGTCGTGGTCGTGCCGCCAGCGGGCGGAGTGGAAGACCGTGCCGGCGAACTCGTCGATGCCGGGCAGGTCGGGGATGGCGGGCTCGCTCAGGGGGCCGGTCGCCCAGATCAGCACCCGGGCGGTGTGGTCGCCGCCGGAGGTGCGCAGCAGCCAGCGTTGGCGCTTGTCGTCCCAGCGTGCCTCGTGCACCTCGTGGCGCAGCCGCACCTTCGGGCCGATGCCGAAGCGGTCGACGCAGCCGCGCAGGTAGTCCCTGATCTCCGGCTGGCTGGAGAAGGTGGTGGACCAGCGGGGATTGGGGGCGAAGGAGAAGGAGTAGAGGTGCGACGGGACGTCGCAGGCGCAGCCCGGGTAGGTGTTGTCCCGCCAGGTGCCGCCGACGTCGTCGCCCCGGTCGAAGACGAGGTAGTCGGTGAAGCCGGCCCGTTGCAGGGCGATGGCCGCGCCCAGGCCGCCGAAACCGGCCCCGACGATGGCAACGTCTGTCTCCATCAGTCCTCCAGATGCTCGGACGCGACGTCCGGTCCGGCCGGCGACGGCCAGGGCGGATCACCCACGCCGGTGATCCGTACGCCGCCCCACGGGTCGACCTCGGCCAGTCGGGCGGGTCGGGCCCGGTCGGCGATGCGCAGCTCGACGTCGCGGCGACCGGAGCGCAGCAGTCGTGCCACTGTCGGGTCGGGCTCGATGCGCCCACCCCAGTGGAAGCGGCCGTCGACGGGTTCCCACCGTCCGCTGAGGTGCGCCCGTACCGGGGTGCCCGCGATGCTCGCCGGACCGTGGTAGCTCACGGCACGAT
Source organism: Micromonospora orduensis (assembly GCF_006228125.1). Taxonomy (GTDB): domain Bacteria; phylum Actinomycetota; class Actinomycetes; order Mycobacteriales; family Micromonosporaceae; genus Micromonospora; species Micromonospora orduensis. The sequence continues at coordinate 8,771 of NZ_VDFY01000218.1, forward strand.
CCGCTCGTGGGCGCGGGTCAGCTCGGGCGGCAGGTCAGCGCTGGCCCGGACGCCCTCGATCCCGCTCCAGAGCAGGGTGGTCAGGTAGTCGGTGAGGGCGCTGCGGCTGATCGGCTGCCCGTGTGTGGTCCACCAGTCGCCGACCGCCTGCACGAAACCCACCAGGCCGTACGCCCAGGGCTCGGCCGGGCCGGCGTCCAGGCCGAGCGCGCGCAGCCGGTCGCCGATCACTCGGGCCAGCCCGGCGGCTACCTGCCGGCTGGTCCCGGCGACGACCTGGTGGATGCCGGGTTGCCCGGACTGGCTCATGAGGAACCGGTAGAGCGCGGGCTGTGACTCGATCACGCCGAGGTACGCGTCGATCGTCGCCTCGACCAGGGCGCGTTCCTCTCGGACCTGGTCGATCGCGGGCGCGATGGCGTCGACGACCCGGGCCGCCACCACCTCGCTCACCGCGATCCACAGCTGCGTCTTGTCGGTGAAGTAGCGGTAGAGCACCGGCTTGCTGACGCCGGCGATGGCGGCCACCTGGTCCATGTCGACCTCGGGTCCGTGCCGCAGCAGGGCCTGTACGGCGGCGCCGACGAGCGCCTGTCTGCGCTGCTCGCGATGGTCGGCCCAGCGGTCCCGGCGGCCGTTGCCCTTCGCTTTCGGGGCGCCGGCGCCGGATGCGTCAGGCGCGTCGGATCCATTGACATCCTTGCGCGGCGATTGCATGCTACTACTCGTAACAGTTACCGGTCGTCACGTCAATATGGAGGAACCATGGAGACGGCGGAACCCCAGGGCGCTGCGGTCGCCGAGCGACTGCTCACCTCGTCGCTGCGGACCAGCTACGACCCCGTGGTCGAGATCGACTGGGACGCCCCACACACCCCGGGCGCCTACTGGCTTCCGCCGCACCGCAGCAGCCTCTACGGCACCCCGCTCTGGTCCGGGTTGAGCGAGGAGCAGCGGATCGAACTCACCAAGCACGAGGTGGCCAGCGCCGCCAGCGCCGGGCTGTGGTTCGAGACGATCCTCATGCAGATGCTGATCCGGCAGTACTACGACGACGATCCGACCAGCCGGCAGGCCCAGTACGCGTTGACCGAGGTCGCCGACGAGTGCCGGCACTCGATCATGTTCGGCCGGCTCATCGAGGCGACCGGCTGCCCCGTCTACCGCGCGAACGCCGTCGACCACTGGCTCGGCCGGTACCTCAAGGCCACCGCCAGCGGCCCCCGGATGTACGCCGCGATCCTCATCGCCGAGGAGATCCTCGACGCGTTCCAACGCGAGATCATGGCCGACGAGTCGCTCCAGCCGCTGATCCGGATGGTCTCGCGCATCCACGTGGTCGAGGAGGCGCGGCACGTCCGGTTCGCCCGCGACGAACTGGCCCGCCAGGTCGCCGCCACCGGCCCGATCGGCATGGCGTTCGCCCGGTTGCTGGTCGGTCGCGCCGCCTACACGATCGCCAACCGCCTGGTGAACCCGAAGGCGTACGCCGCGGTGGGCATCGAGCCGGAGGTGGGTCGGGCGGCCGCTCGGGCCAACCCGCACTGGCGGGAGACCCTGCGCTGGTCGGCGTCGAGGGTGTACGACCACCTCGCGAGCGCCGGCCTGGTGGCTGGGCCGGGTCGGTTGCTGTGGACCCGCGCCGGGCTGATCTGACGCGCGAGCTGCCCACATCAGGCAGGTGTCAGGCGCGGCCGATCCGGGGTTTCTGCCGGTCGGTGAGCAGCAGACCGACGCCGCGTACCGCCTCGATCGTGGCGTTGGTGCCCAGGCTGAGCAGCTTGCGCCGCAGCCGCTTGACGAGGGACTGCACGTCCGCCTTGCGCTCGCGCCCCTCGTCGTGCCAGACCGACAGGTGCAGCTCGGCGTAGCTCCAGACCCGGACCGGTTCGGCGGTCAGGCAGGCCAGCAGGTCATGTTCCAAGCGGGTCAGGTCGACCTCGCGGCCTGCGTACCGTGCGGTGCAGCGGGCCGAGTCGATGACCAGGGCGGGTTCGGTGGTGGCGGCGGGCGCCGGTACGGCCGGTGGCGCGGTCGGAGTTCCGGGTGGTTGCGCCGGCGCCGCGATGAGCCGGCGCAGTTCGTCGAGATCGGCCACCAGCAGCAGGGGGGCGATGCCGTCGAGGCGCTCCGCGAGCCGGATGCGCTCGGCCGGCGACGGGGTCACCGCGATCAGCAGCGGGAACGGCTCGTCAGCCGGTTCCGCCTCGTCCACCGCAGCGTCCTCGTCCTCGGCCACCACACCGCCCGGGATCGAAGGGCATCCCTGCCCAGCTCTCGTCATGGTCCTGACAATGATGGGCAGGCGCCCCGCCAGCATGGCAACCGTTAGCGACAAGTTGCTCACGGCAAGTTCTTGATCGTCCTTTCTTCTCGATCATAGTGTCCACTCGGGCAACCGGCGTGACCCGCGCGGTGCATGGGGAGGTCCACCATGGCCCATCTTCACCCTGGGCCGTTCTGAGGGAGGCAGCACCGATGTTCAGACGTCCACAATGGCGGCGCACAGCCAGATCACTGGTGAGCGCCGGCGCGGCGATGATCCTCGCCGCCACATGTCTGGCCAGTACCGGCTCGGGCGCGCAGGCCGCGCCCGGTGGGATGGGCGTGGGCACCGCTCCGGGCGACAAGATCCGTCCGGACCTCGCCAAGCAGCTCCAGGCCAAGAGCGAAGGGGACTTCTGGATCCGGTTCACGGACCGGGCGGACCTGAGCAAGGCCAGCGCCGTCAAGGACTGGGCGAAGCGGGGCACCGCCGTCGCGGACGCGCTGCGCAGGACGGCCGCCGAGAGCCAGGGCCGGGTCCGCGCCGAACTGGACGGCTCGGGGGCGAAGTACCAGACCTTCTGGGCGACCAACGCCATCAAGGTCAGCAGCGGCTCCCTGGCGATGGCGCAGAAGTTCGCCAACCACGCCGAGGTGGAGGGCCTCTACGCCCCGGTCGCCTACAAGGTTCCCGAGACCATCAAGGGCACCGACGAGAAGACCGTGAACGCCCTGGAGTGGGGCGTCGCGAACATCAACGCCGACGACGTCTGGTCCCAGTACGGGGTCAGGGGCGAGGGCATCACCATCGCCAACATCGACACCGGCGTCCAGTTCGACCACCCGGCGCTTGTCAACTCCTACCGGGGCAACAACGGCGACGGCACGTTCGACCACAACTACAACTGGTTCAACGCCGCCGGATCGTGTACTGCCGCCCCCTGTGACAACGATGGACACGGCACGCACACGATGGGCACCATGGCCGGCTCCGCCGGCGCCAACCAGATCGGTGTCGCGCCCGGGGTCAGGTGGATCGCGGCGAACGGTTGCTGCCCCAGCGACGCCGCGCTCGTCGAGTCCGGTCAGTGGATGCTCGAGCCGACCGACCTCACCGGCCAGAACCCGGACGCCAGCAAGCGGCCGAACATCATCAACAACTCGTGGGGCACGCGGGATCCGTCCAACGAGCCCTTCATGGAGGACGTGACGCTGGCCTGGGCCGCCTCGGGCATCTTCGGCGTCTGGTCCAACGGCAACAGCGGACCGGCCTGCCAGACCAGTGGTTCGCCGGGCAGTCTGGCCAGCAACTACTCGACCGGCGCGTACGACATCAACAACAACATCGCCGGGTTCTCCAGCCGGGGTACCGGCCAGAACGGCGAGATCAAGCCCAACATCTCGGCTCCGGGGGTGAACATCCGGTCGAGCATCCCGGGCAGTGCCTACGGCAGTATCAGCGGCACCTCGATGGCGGCACCGCACCTGGCGGGCGCGATCGCGCTGCTGTACTCGGCGGCGCCGTCGCTGGTCGGTGACATCACCGCGACCCGGGCGCTGCTCAACGGCGCCGCGATCGACAAGTCCGACACCCAGTGTGGCGGCACCGCGGCCGACAACAACGTCTACGGCGAGGGCCTGCTGGACGCGCTCGCGCTGCTCAACGCCGCGCCCACAGGTGACATCGGCACGCTGGCCGGCACGGTGACCGACGCGGCCACCGGCGCCCCGATCGCCGGTGCGACGCTGACGCTCACCGGCCCGACCGCCCGGGAGATCACCACCGGGGCGGACGGGACGTTCTCGACCCAGCTCCCGACCGGCGAGTACCAGGTCGCCGTGGCGGCGTTCGGCTACGGCGGCACGACCAGGACGGCCACGGTCACCGACGGCGCGACCACGACGCTCACCGTCGCGCTCACGCCGGTGCCGAGCGTCAACGTCACAGGCGCCGTCACCGACGGTTCCGGGCACGGCTGGCCGCTGTACGCGAAGGTCACCGTGACGGGCGTCTCGGGCGTCTACGACTACACCACCCCGTCGAACGGCCGCTACAGCATCAAGCTGCCGGCCGGGCAGACGTACACCCTGAGGTACGAGCCCCAGTACCCCGGCTACCAGACCGTCACCAAGCAGGTCGTGGTCGGCTCGGGCAACGCCACCGCCAACGTCGCCGTGCCGGTGGACACCACCACCTGCACGACCGCGCCCGGCTACACCTTCGGGTCCGACGGTGAGTACGAGACGTTCGACGGCACGACCACGCCGGCCGGTTGGACGGTGGTGGACAACGCGGGTAGCGGGCAGGTCTGGAAGTTCACCGACGACGGCGGCCGGGGCAACCTGACCGGCGGCAGCGGCAACTTCGCCATGATCGACAGTGACGATTACGGCGCGGGCACCAGCCAGGACACCTCGCTGGTCAGCCCGGTGGTCGACCTGACCGCCGTCACGGCCCCGGTCATCCGCTTCAACCAGGACTTCAACCAGCTGGACGAGGACACCGCCGACGTCGACCTGAGCATCGACGGTGGCGCCACCTGGACGAACGTGCTCCGCCAGGAGACCGACGTCCGGGGGCCGAGGGTGACCGAGATCCCGATCCCGCAGGCGGCCGGCAAGGCGCAGGTCCAGGTCCGTTTCCACTACTACGACGCCTCGTACGAGTGGTGGTGGGAGGTCGACAACGTCCTGATCGGCAGCCAGGTCACCTGTGTGCCGGTCGACGGTGGGCTGGTGGTCGGCAACGTCCGCGACAAGAACGACAGCAGCTACGTCAACGGCGCGACCGTCACCAGCAAGGACCGGCCCGCGGAGAAGGCCGTCACCGTGGCGACCCCGGACGACCCGGGGCTGCCCGACGGCTTCTACTGGATCTACTCCACGCTGACCGGCACGCACCCGTTCACCGCGTCGGCCGGCAACTACGTCAGCCAGACCAAGCAGGTCGACGTCGAGGCCGACTGGGCGACCGCCGCGAACTTCCAGCTCGCGGCCGGCCGGCTGTCGGTGACGCCGACGCAGCTCAGCGCGACGCTCCAGATGCCCAGCGGCAAGGCCAGCAGGACGTTCACGGTGACCAACACCGGCGGCGCCCCGGTCGAGGTCGGGTTCGGTGAGCGCGACAACGGGTTCGAACTCCTGCGGGCGGACGGGTCCACGGTCACCAGGCAGCAGGTGCTCGGCAGCAGCGGCGCGCCGGAGCAGCGGCTCAAGGTCGCGACGTCGGTCGCCGCCAGGGCGTCCGGCAAGGCGGCCACCGCGGCCGTCGCCGCGGCCGGTCCGCAGGCCGCACCGTGGACCGACATCACCGACTTCCCGGCGAACATCATGGACAACCGGGTGGTCAACCTGGACGGCAAGGTGTACTCGATCGGCGGTGGCGACGGAAACGCCTCCACCACGAAGAACTACGCCTACGACCCGGTCGCGCAGACCTGGACGGCGATCGCCGACCTTCCCGGCGCCCGCAACGCCCTGACCGTGGGCGTCGTCGGTGGGAAGATCATCGCGACCGGTGGCTGGGCCGACGAGGGCCCCGACTCCGCCACCTGGTCGTACGACCCGGGGGCGAACACCTGGACGGAGCTGGCCGACAACCCGGCGCCGCGCGCCGCCGCCGGGCAGGCCGTCGCCGACGGCAAGCTGTACGCCATCGGTGGCTGCACCACGGCGGACTGCCTGCCGATGTCGAACAGCGTCGTCCGGTACAACCCGGCCAGCGACAGCTGGGAGACGCTTGCCAACTACCCGAAGTCGGTGGCCTTCGCCTCCTGCGGCGGGATCGACGGCATCGTCTACTGCACCGGTGGCAACGACGGCTCCGCCGCGCAGAAGGCCAGCTACGCGTACGACCCGGGTGCCAACACCTGGACCGCCGTCGCCGACGCGCCGGCCGACAACTGGGCCAGCTCCTACGCGGTCGCCAACGGAAAGCTCCTCGTCGTCGGTGGCTCGCAGGGTGGGGCCATCAGCAACGCCGGCTTCGCCTTCGACCCGGCCGCCGGCTCGTGGTCCAACCTGCCGAACGCCAACACGGCGCGCTACCGCGGTGGTGCGGCGTGCGGCTTCTACAAGATCGGCGGCTCGTCCGGCAGCTTCAACGCGGCGCCGGACAGCGAGGTGCTGCCGGGCTTCGAGGGCTGTGCCGAGGCGGCGGCCGACGTCAGCTGGATGACCATCGACAAGTCGACGGTCACCCTCGCACCGGGAGCGAAGGTCACGGTCACCGTCGGGATGACGGCGAACGTCGACCAGCCGGGCACGTACTCCGGCGCGGTCACGATCAAGGAGAACACGCCCTACTCGGTGGCGCCGGTCGAGGTCACCATGACGGCGAACCCTCCGAAGACCTGGGGCAAGCTGATGGGTACGGTCACCGGCACCAGCTGTCAGGGCGCGTCCTCGCCGATCGCCGGCGCGCTGGTCCAGGTCGACTCGTGGGCCATGTCGTGGACCTTCACGACCGACGCCCAGGGCCGGTACGCCTACTGGGTGGACCGCCGCAACAACCCGCTCACGATGATCGTCGCCAAGGACGGCTGGAAGCCCCAGACCCGTCAGACGAGGATCGACACCACCACGCCCACTGTGGAGAACTTCGGGTTGGCGCCCGTGCGGTGCTGACACCTGAGTGGTAGCACACCGATCCCGGCCCGCCTGGTCGTCGACCAGGCGGGCCGGACCGTGCCGGGGATCAGACGGGGGCGAGCCGGAAGCCGACCCCGCGCACCGCGTGGATCGTCGCTGTCGCGTTCAGCCGGGCGAGCTTGCGGCGTACCCGCCGGACCACCGAGTGCATGTCCGAGCCGCGACCGAGGTGGCGGTTGCCCCAGACCTCGAGGTGCAGTCGCTCGTACGTCCACACCTGCCCGGGCGCGTGGACGAGGCAGAGCAGGACGTCGTGCTCCAGCCGGGTCAGGTCGATCTCCTTGTCCCGCCACCGCACCACCCGGCGGTCGGAGTCGACGGTCAGGTCGGCCGGTGGCGGCGGCTGGTTCGGCGTCGCGTCGGCGAGGACGGCCCGGGCCGGGGGAGGTACGACGGGAGGCATCTCGACCACGCCGAGGAATTCCCGCGCCTGGTCGACGTTCGAGACGATCAGGAAGGCGTCGCTCCCACCGAGCAGTCGCGCCAGTTGTCGGCGTTCGGCCGGCGAGGACGCGATGCCGATGACCAGGGAGGCGACCGGAATTCCGGGCATTTTCCCACCCCTTCCGGTTCCAGCTCACTCCGGATGGTGTTCCGCATCACCGATCACCACATCGATCGGCGTCTTGACCCTAGTGGTGGTGCGTCTCGGCTGGGTAAAACATCGTTGCATGTAAGCACGTGAATTCGTTGCCCGGCGCGACGCCGGGGCCGGCGCAGGCGGAAACTGTGACAGAACGAAGACAATCCGCGGACCACACCGGCACCTGCCGGGACGAGCATGCTCGACATGTCCATCGGATCGTCGTACTCCGTCGGGCGGGCGACGCCCGGCCCGCCGCCGCTGCCCGATGCCCGCGCGGCCGTGTCGTCGAGCCCGCGGCTGCTCGGCGCGGCCGTCTGTGCCCTGCTCGGCCTGGGGCTCACCGGCGCGTTCTTCGTCTGGACGTACCCCGGTCAGCGGCTGGACGGGCTGCTCCTGCCGCGCGCGGAGCGCGGCGGTGGGTACGCGCAGCCGAGCACCCTGCTCGACCCGGCCCGCAGCGTGCTGGCCGCGTTCGGTAGCACGACGACGCTGGCCGGCCTGCTCGGCGCGGTGCTGCTGGTGGGTCTCGCCGGCCGGCGGCTGATGGCCGGCCTCGTGGGCGTGGGCATGGTCCTGGGCGCGGTGCTGGTCGCCGGCGCGACGAAGTCGGCGCTGCTGCGCCCGGAGCTCCAGGTCGAGACCTCCACCACCCACAACAGCTTTCCCAGTGGTCACGTGGCGGCGGCGACGACCCTGCTGTTGGCGTTCCTGCTGGTCGTGCCCGCTCGGGCGCGGCGGTGGATCGCGTTGCCGGGCGCGGCGGGTGTCACGGTGATCGCCGGTGCCACCATGGTCGCGGGCTGGCACCGGTTCAGCGACGCGCTCGGCGGGGTCCTGCTGGGGGTCGCGCTGTTCTGTCTGGCCGCGGCCGTGCTGGTTGGTCGGCCCGGTGTCGTCCGGACCACGCCCGGTGCCCCCGGCGGGGGCGCCGTCCGGCCCGGGCTCACCGAGGCGGTGGTCGGCCTGCTCGGGCTGGGGTGCGTGCTCCTGCTGGTGGTGCCCGGCCTGCGCGCGGCGCTGCCGCCCGGGGTGCTCGTCGCCGTCCTGGCGGTGGCCGGACTGACGGTCCTGGCCGTGGGATCGGCGGTGTACCTGGTGCGGTCGGTCGACTTCGCCCGACCGGCGGATCGATCGACGAAAGGCTAAACCCATTCATGATGCGATACTTAGTGACATGTCCCAGGTCCTGCTGATCGAAGATCACCAGACGGTGCGTGACGGATTGCAGCTGGCGCTGACCCGTCAGGGCCACACGGTCGACGCCGTCGCCACCGGTGAGCAGGGGCTGGAACGGGTGCGCGGGGGCTCCGCCGACGTCGTGGTGCTCGACCTGATGCTGCCCGGGATGGACGGGTTCGAGGTCTGCCGTCGGATCCGCCAGCTCGGCGACCTGCCGATCATCATGCTGACCGCCCGCAACGACGACATGGACGTGGTCGCGGGCCTGGAGGCGGGGGCCGACGACTACGTGGTCAAGCCGGTGCAGGCGCGCGTCCTGGAGGCGCGCATCCGCGCGGTGCTGCGCCGGACCGCCGGCGAGTCGCGCCGCGGCGCCGGCGACCGGTCCGGGCCGGAGCAGCACGGCGGCCTGCGCATCGACCGTGCCGCGCTGGTGGTCAGCAAGGACGGGGTGCCGGTCGGCCTCGCCCCGACTGAGCTGCGCCTGCTTCTCGAACTCTCGCACACGCCCGGGCAGGTGCTGAGCCGCCAGCAGTTGCTGGAGGCCGTGTGGGAGCACGGGTACCTCGGCGACTCGCGGCTCGTTGACGCCTGCGTGCAGCGGGTCCGCGCCAAGATCGAGGACGACTCGTCCACGCCGGTGTACATCCAGACCGTCCGCGGCTTCGGGTACCGGTTCGGGCCGCTGTGACACCGCGGCGCTGGGCCGACGCGCGCGCGTTCGGCCTGCGGGTCCGGCTGCTGCTGGCCTTCGTCCTGCTGGGCGTCACCACCACGGCCGTAGTGGCCAGCGGCAGCTACTTCCAGGCCCGGACAGTCATCCTCCAACAGGCGCAGGACGCCGCGGTGATGTCGCTGACCGACCAACTCGCCCAGCTCTACCCACTGCGTCAACTTCCGCCCACCCAGGAGGATCTCGACACGCTGGCCCAGCGCCTCTCCGATCGGGAGGGGTACGCGGTGGTCGTGTGCCGGGACATGCGGGCGCAGGGTTCCGAAGCGCCCGACCTGCTCACCCCGCAGCTGCGCCAGGCGGTCCGGGACGGTGTCGTGGCCTGGCAACGCGTCTCGGTCGACGGGGAACCGGTGCTGCTCATCGGCACCCAGCTGGAGCTGGACCGACCCGACGGCGCGTCCCTGCCGTCCGGCCTGGAGGTCTACTCGGTGCGCAGCCTCGCCCCCGAGCAGCAGAGCATCGACCGGCTCGCCACGCTGGCCTGGCTGACCGGCGGGCTCTCCCTCGTGCTCGCCGTCCTGTTGGCCCTGCTGGCGGCCCAGGGCGTGCTGCGCCCGGTACGCGAACTGGGCCGGGCGGCGCGCAGTCTGGGCGAGGGCCGGCTGACGACGCGGCTGTCGGTGCGGGGAGCCGACGAGCTGGCCGACGTGGCGCGGACCTTCAACAACACAGCGGCGACCCTGGAACGGCAGGTCGGCGAGCTGCGCCGGATGGAGGCCGACGCGCGCCGTTTCGTGGCCGACGTGTCGCACGAGCTCCGTACGCCGCTGGCCGCGATGACGGCGGTCACCGACGTGCTGGACGAGGAGGCCGACCGGCTGCCCGGGGACGCCGGTCGGGCCGCGCGACTGGTCAGCCAGGAGACGCAGAGCCTCACCCAGCTGGTCAACGACCTCATCGAGGTCAGCAGGTTCGACTCGGGCACGGCCCGGCTCGCTCTCGACGACGTCGACGTGGCCGCCGCGGTGACCGCGACCCTGCGGCTGCGCGGCTGGACCGACCGGGTCCGCGTGGACCTGCCGCCCGGGGTCGTCGCCCGCCTCGATCCCCGCCGACTGGACGTCATCGTCGCCAACCTGGTGGGCAACGCCTTCCGGCACGGCGCCGAGCCGGTGTCCCTGCGCCTGCGCGTGGAGCCGGACTGGCTCACCATCGAGGTCGCCGACGAGGGGCCGGGTCTGCGACCGGAGGTGCTGGCGCACGTCTTCGACCGCTTCTACAAGGCCGACACCGCGCGAACCCGGTCCGAGGGCAGCGGCCTGGGACTCGCCATCGCCTGGGAGAACGCGCGACTGCACCGCGCCCCCGGGCAGCAGGGCAGCCTCACCGCCGGCAACGCCCCGAACGGCGGTGCGGTGTTCACCCTCCGGCTGCCCCGGGTGGCGGCGGACGACGCCGGGCAGGCCCGATGAGCGTACGACGGGTGCTGGTCCGCCCGCTGCTCACCGGCGGGCTCCTGCTCACGCTGCTGGTGGCGGGCTGCGGCGTACGGCCCAGCGAGGTCATCACCGGCCGGCCCGCGCAGTCCGGCGCGTCGCAGGGGATCCGGCTGTACCTGCTGTGGCGCGGGCAGGTCGCGGTGGTCGTCCGTCCGACCAAGGTGAACCCATCGCCCTCGCCCGAGGCGTCGCTGGCCCTGCTGCTGGCCGGTCCGGAGGAGTACGAACGTCGCCAGGGGTTCACCAGCGAGGTGCCGGCGGGTCTGCGCGCGGTCCCCTCCGTCCCGCCGGCAGGCACCGCGCCTGGCTCCCCGCCAGCGGTGTCGGGCGGAGCGGGCGGCCTCACGGTGACGGTGACGGGGCCGGTGCGTCCGCTGTCGACCGACGCGGCAGACCAGATCATCTGCACGGTGGCCGACGCCGCCGCGCAGGCCGGTCAGGCGGAGTACTTCGTCCCGGTCACCATCGTCGGGTCCGACGGCGCCCGACCGGCCCTGCCCTGCTCGATCAGGTGACCGGGACGACCGCGCCGGGGCGGGCCCGGCCGTGGTCGGCCAACGCGCCGTCGACCAGTATGTCGAGCAGGTCGGCGAACTCCAGTCCCGCCCGCTGCCAGATCTGCGGGTACTGGGACGCCGTGGTGAAGCCGGGGAAGGTGTTCACCTCGTTCACGATGGGCTCGCGCCACCCGTGCTCGGGCAGGAAGAAGTCGACGCGCAGCAGGCCACGGCAGTCCAGGGCGTGGAAGGCGCGGATCGCCCGGTCCTGGAGCACCTCGGTCGTCGCCGCGTCGAGCGGGGCGGGGATCTGGAACACGGCCCCGCCGTCGTACTTCGCGTCGTAGTCGAAGAAGCCCGCCCCGCTCACCCGGATCTCCAGCGGCGGACCGGCCTGCACCCGGCCGTCCGCGTGTTGCAGGACGGCGACGTCGATCTCCCGCCCCCGCGCTCCCTGCTCGATCAGCACCTTCGGGTCGACCGCGCGGGCCTGCTCCAGCGCGGCGGGCAGGTCCGCCCAGTCGGTCACCCTGACCACGCCCAGGCTGGAACCGGCCCGCGCCGGCTTGACGAACACAGGCAGATCCAGCCGTCCCTGGTCGGACGCCGTCAGATCCTCGCCGGGGCGCAGGGTCACGCCGGGGCTGACCCGCAGGCCCTCCACGGCGAGCAGCCGCTTGGTGACACCCTTGTCCATGCCGGCCGCGCTGGCGAAGACCCCGTTGCCGACGTACGGCACGCCGAGCCATTCCAGCAGCGACGCGACAGTGCCGTCCTCGCCGTAGGGGCCGTGCAGGGCCGGGAACACCACGTCCTGGGCGCGCAGCACCCGCAGCGCATGGGGCAGCGGCGTCGCGCGGCCGTCGACGTGCCAGCCGCCGTCGCGGCCGATGAGCACCTCGGTGACCTGGTACCGGTCGCGGTCCAGCCCGGCGAGGATGCTCGCCGCCGACCGGCGGGACACCTCGTGCTCGCCGCTCTGCCCGCCGTACAGCAGTGCCAGTCGGGTTGTCATGAACTCTCCGCCCCTTCGTGGTGGTGATCGCGGGCCACCCGGGCCCCGATGCCGGTCAAGATCTCGTGCGGGTTGGTGCCGGCCCACCGGGCCCACTCGCCGACCGTCGGTGGGGTCCGCTCACCGTCGGCGGGGCCGAACACCACGACCGGGTCGCCGATCGACACGGGCAGGTCCCCGGCGTCGACGACGCACTGGTCCATGGCGACGCGCCCGACGACCGGGCACCGCCGACCGCCCAGCCACACCGCCGCGCGGCCCTCGGCGGCCCTGGTCAGCCCGTCGGCGTAGCCGACCGGCAGCAGCGCCAGCGTGGTCCGGCCGCACGTCACGTACTCCGGTCCGTAGGAGACGCCGGTGCCGGCCGGCACCCGCTTGACGTTGACCACTGTGGTCCGCAGCGTCATCGCGGCGCGCAGTCCGAACGCACCGGGACCGGTCGCGCCGAACGGGTCCACGCCGTAGAGGGCGAGCCCGATCCGGCAGAGGTCGTATCGGGTGGTCGGCGCCGACAGCGCGGCCGCCGAGTTGGCCAGGTGCACCAGTTCGGGGTCGAGGCCGGCGCCACGGGCGACCCGCAGCGCCTCCTCGAAGGTCGTCACCTGCCGGGCCAGGGCGGGACTGCCCGGCACGTCCGCGTCGGCCAGGTGGGACCACACGCCGCGTACCCGGACCGAGCCCTCCACCTCGTACTTGCGGGCCCAGCCGGCCAGCTCGGGCCAGTCGTCGCCGCCGGCCCCGTTGCGGGCCAGGCCGGTGTCGGCCTTGAGCTGCACCAGCGCGGGCGCGCCCAGCCGGTGCGCGGCCGCCGCGACCGCGTGCAGGTGGGTCGTCGTCGACACGCCGACGTCGACGCCGGCGGCGATCAACGAAGCGAAGTCGTCGTCGGGGCGGTGCAGCCAGCTCAGCGTGGGCGCCGTGATGCCCGCGTCGCGCAGCGCCAACGCCTCGGACGCCGAGGTCACGCCCAGCCAGCCGGCGCCGGCACGCAGGGCCGCCCGGGCGACCGGGACCGCGCCGTGGCCGAATCCGTCGGCCTTCACCACCGCCATCAGGTCGGTGCCGGTGACCGCGGCGATGGTCCGCACGTTCCCGGCGATCGCGCCGAGGTCGACCGCGGCCCGCGCCAACGCGCTCATCGGGCCGGCTCCAGCCGGCGAGTCCCGGGCAGGGCGAACAGCCAGCCCGCGCGTACCGCCAGCAGTCCCCGGTGCACGGCCAGACTCGTGCCGATCACGACCCCGGTCAGCACGACGGGGTAGCCGAGGACGATCAGGCCCTGGCCGACATCCCCCAGCCCGGAGACCGGCTCGTGCAGCAACCGGTGCAGCACCGCCAGGACGGGCATGTGGATGACGTAGACGGGCAGCGTGACGCGGCCGAGCGTGGCGAGCCGACCGCTGAGGGTGGGCCACCGTTCCAGCCGCGCGGCGGCGGTGACACCGAACGCGACAGCCACGACGGACACCAGCGGCCACACGCCCCACCACTGTTGGGCGCCGGCCACCGCCATCACGGCGAGCGCGAGACCGTAGGCGCCCGAGGTCAGGACGAGCCGACGCCCGGTGGCGGTGGCCGCCCACCGTTCGATCTGCGGCCGCAGGTACAGGCCGGCGAGGAAGAAGACCAGGTTCTGGTACAGGCCCGCGCGGTTACCTGGCGTTTCCAGCAGGCCGGCGGCGGCGACCGCGGACAACACCCCGGCGGGTACGAGCACCAGCAGGCGGGGTGCCGTACGGGTCGCCTTCGCCAGGGTGAAGTAGAGCGCCAGGGCGTACAGGTACCAGAGGTTGGAGGGCGTGACGGTGAGCTGCTCCAGCAGGCCCAGGGCGGACGTGGCCCGGTCGGTCGGGAAGTCCGGCGCCACGGCGAGGACCACGGTGTGGATCAGCAGCCACAGCGCGTACAGGTAGAGGAAACCGGCGACCCGGCCGCGGGCGACGACCCGCCACGGCCGACGCACGGCGTTCGCCGCGAAGACGCCGGAGATGGTGAAGAACAGCGGCATCCGCAGCGGCAGGAACTGCTCGCCCAACGCCCCCCACAGGCCGGGCACCGGCACGCCGACGTGCCAGTCAACCTGCAGGTAGTCCTTCACGACGACGTGCCACAGGACGACCAGGATGATGCAGACGCCCTTCGCGGCGTCTGCCCACTGGGCACGTCGCGGCGCTCCGGCGGCCGGGCCGATCCCGGTGCGGCGGTGGGACCGGACTCTCGCCGCATCGGGCCGGTCGGCGGTGGCAGTCGTTCCTCGGATCACCCGACCGACGGTGTCAGCAGGATATCCGCGCGTGATCCACGAATTGTCATGAACAGGTAATGGCCGTCGCCGGGCGGCTCGGCGACGTTGTCCCGGCGGCGCGCGCCGCCGACGCGGTCTCACTAGGCTCGCGTACGGAGGTGCCGAACATGAAGCTCGGGCTGCACTACTGGAACTACTCGATCCCGGCCGATCCGGCTGCCATCGCGCCGACCCTCGCCGAGGCCGCCACCATCGCCGAACAGGCCGGGGTGGCGTCCTTCACGGTGATGGACCACTTCTTCCAGATGGAGGCGATGGCCCCGGCCGAGGAACCGATGTTGGAGGCGTACACGACGTTGGGTTTCGTTGCCGCCAGGACGCAGCGGATGACGCTGGGTGTGCTGGTCACCGGTGTGATGTACCGCTATCCGGGGCTGCTCGCCAAGACCGCGACGACCCTCGACGTGCTCTCCGGTGGTCGGGCGCGGCTCGGCATCGGGGCGTCCTGGTACGAGCGGGAGCAGCGCGGTCTCGGTGTGCCAGTGGTGCCGGTGGCCGAGCGGTTCGAGCGGCTGGAGGAGACGTTGCGCATCTGCCGGCAGATGTGGAGCGACGACAACGGGCCGTTCGAGGGGCGGCACTACCAGCTCACCGAGACGATCAACTCGCCGCAGCCGTTGAGCCGTCCGCACCCGCCCATCATGATCGGCGGCAGTGGCGAGAAGAAGACCCTGCTGCTGGTCGCCCGGTACGCCGACGCCTGCAACCTGTTCGGTACGGGCGCGCAGGGGGTGGCGCACAAGCTGGAGGTGCTGCGGGGGCACTGTGCCGCTGAGGGCCGCGACTACGACCGCATCGAGAAGACCGTGCTGGCGTCCCGGCCGCCGTTGGAAGATCTCGACGGGTTCCTCGCCGAGGTGGCCGACTACGCGGCGCTCGGGGTGAGCGAGGTCCAGGTCACGCCGGACCGGCACCCCGTGGAGTTCGCCCAGCGGCTCGGCGACGAGGTGCTGCCTCGGCTGGCCGCCATCGGCTGACGGCTGCCGGACCGGGCCGCAGGGTCGGCGCAGCACCGAGGGCTGACCTCCCCGGGTGGGAGGTCAGCCCTCGTCGACGTCCGACGGTGTCAGGCCACCGTGGCCGGGAACCGTTCCCACACCCGGTGGGCGGCCATCAACTGCTGGACCGCGGTCAGCGCCTCGGCGCCGGAGCCCGCAGTGACGGTGCCGGGGGTGCCGGTCACCCCGGCCTGCTCCAGGACGGTGACGCCGGCGCCCCAGGCGCCGATCGCCTTGACGTGCCGCCAGCACTCCTCGATGAGCAGCAGCACGCGCGGGTCCACGGTCGCCGGGCCCGGCCGGCCCGCCTTGGCGTCGCGGGCCGGGATCGCGTCCGGCGCGGGCGTCGGAGCGCCGGCCAGCAGGAGGGCGTCGAACTCGACGGACCGGCCGGTGGCGAAGGTGCGCTGCACCGGCAGGTCGCCCACCATGCCACCGTGCGGGGCGATCAGCAGCGGCACCATGCCGGCCTCGAAGATGGCCCGCCGCACCTCGCCGAGGTCGTCCAGGTCACCGTCCGGGTCCACGACGATGCCGACGGTACGGCCGTCGGTGGGCCACTCCCGGCCGACCTGCGACAGCGCGGGGCTGGGCGTGACGTCGGCGAGCGGCGCGGTCGGCTGCGGCGCGGGCAGGCCCAGGCCGGTGGCGACCTGCGCGCACAGCACCGGGTCGATGTTGGCCAGGCTCTGCAGCTGGCGTTCCTTGATCGCCTGGTGGTAGCACTTGCCCAGCTCGAAGGTGTACGCGCGGATGATGTGCTCCTGCTCCACCGGCGACATGCTCAGCCAGAACAGGCGGACCTGGCTGTAGTGGTCGTCGAAGGACGCCGGGTTGGCACGGACCTTCGGCGCCTGCGCCACCGTCACGGGCACGTCGACGAACGCGTGCTCGGCGTCGCCGGCCGGGAACGGGTTGCCACCGTCCAGCGAGTTCGGCCGGTACGGCGCCACGCCCGCGTGCACGGCGTGCTGGTGGAAGCCGTCGCGCAGCATGTCGTTCACCGCGGCGTGCGGCCGGTTGATCGGGATCTGCGAGAAGTTGGGCCCGCCGAGGCGGGTGAGCTGCGTGTCGACGTACGAGAAGAGCCGGCCCTGGAGCAGCGGGTCGTTCGTGACGTCGATGCCGGGCGGCAGGTGGCCCAGGTGGAAGGCGACCTGCTCGGTCTCGGCGAAGAAGTTCGTCGGCGTCCGGTTGAGGACCAGCCGTCCGATCGGCTGCACCTCCGCCAGCTCCTCCGGCACGATCTTCGTCGGGTCGAGCAGGTCGATGCCGGCGAAGGTCTCCTCGGGGGTGTCCGGGAAGACCTGGATGCCGAGCTCCCACTCCGGGTACGCGCCGGCCTCGATGGCGTCGTAGAGGTCGCGCCTGTGGAAGTCCGGGTCCATGCCGCTGAGCATCTGCGCCTCCTCCCAGGTCAGGGAGTGCACGCCGAGCTTCGGCTTCCAGTGGAACTTGGCCAGCACCGTCTCACCGGCCTCGTTGACGAGGCGGAAGGTGTGCACGCCGAAGCCCTCCATCGTCCGGTACGAGCGGGGGATGCCCCGGTCGGACATGTTCCAGATGGTGTGGTGCTGCGCCTCGGTGTGCAGCGAGACGAAGTCCCAGAAGGTGTCGTGGGCGCTCTGCGCCTGGGGGATCTCGCGGTCCGGGTGCGGCTTCCCGGCGTGGATGATGTCGGGGAACTTGATCGCGTCCTGGATGAAGAAGACAGGCATGTTGTTGCCGACGAGGTCGAAGGTGCCCTCGTCGGTGTAGAACTTCGTGGCGAAGCCGCGGGTGTCGCGGACGGTGTCGGCCGATCCGCGCGAGCCGAGGACTGTGGAGAACCGTACGAAGACCTCGGTCTCCCGCCCCTTCTTCAGGAAGCCGGCCCGGGTGACCGCCTCGGCGGTGCCGTACGCGGTGAAGACCCCGTGCGCGCCGGCGCCACGGGCGTGCACCACACGCTCCGGGATGCGCTCGTGGTCGAAGTGGGTGATCTTCTCGCGCAGGTGGTGGTCCTGGAGCAGGACCGGGCCGCGTGGTCCGGCCTTGAGTGAGTGGTCGGTGTCGCGCAGCCGCGCGCCGTTCGCGGTGGTCAGGTAGGCGCCCTGCTGACCGTTCGCGGTCGTCGGCGCGCCGGTCTCGGCGCCGGTGGGCGTACGCGTCTGCGGCGCGCCCTGTTCCGGCTTCGGCGGCAGGGGGTCGTGCGGGGTCGTCGGCTCATCGATCGTCGGCGGCGCGCTTCCAGGCGCGCCGGGCACCTCCGGAGTCAGTGCGTCGGCGATCTTTCCTGAGGCGGTCTTCACGACGTTCTTGACAGCCTCGGCGGGCTTGCTGGAATCCACTGGACGAACCCCTCCATGGAGCGCTTACGAGCGGGCGTTTGCCCTGCTACCCCTGGCCAGGGGGTCAAAACACAATCGATGCCGCAGGACTGGTGATTTCACCGATGCGTGGATCGCCGGTGCGGCCAAAACTGACACACGTCGATATCCCTCGACCCTAGGGAGCGCCCGACGTGTCCTCACCAACCACCACCCGTCCCCGTTCCATGGCAGCCCGGCTCGGCGTGGCCGCCGCCCTGGTCGCCGGCGCCGTCCTGGCCGGCCCGACCGGCGTCGCTCAGGCCGCGAGCCCGTACGAGCGGGGCCCCGCCCCGACCACCGCGATCCTGGAGGCCAGCCGCGGCCCGTTCGCCACCGCGTCGCAGAGTGTGTCCTCGCTGAGCGTCACCGGCTTCGGCGGCGGCGTCATCTACTACCCGACCAGCACCAGCGAGGGCGCCTTCGGCGCCATCGCCATCTCGCCCGGCTACACCGCCTCGTGGTCCAGCATCAGCTGGCTCGGACCGCGGATCGCCTCGCACGGTTTCGTGGTGATCGGCATCGAGACCAACACCCGGTTCGACCAGCCGGACAGCCGTGGCCGGCAGTTGCTCGCCGCGCTGGACTACCTCACCGAGCGCAGCTCGGTGCGCAGCCGCATCGACAGCAGTCGGCTCGCCGTGGCCGGCCACTCGATGGGCGGCGGTGGCAGTCTGGAGGCGGCCTCGGACCGGCCGTCGTTGCAGGCCGCGGTGCCGCTGGCGCCGTGGAACCTGGACAAGAGCTGGTCCGAGGTGCGGGTGCCCACGCTGATCATCGGTGGTGAGAGCGACAGTGTCGCGCCGGTCTCGTCGCACTCGGTGCCGTTCTACACGAGCATCCCGGCCTCCGCCGAGAAGGCGTACCTGGAGCTGAACGGCGCGAGCCACTTCTTCCCGCAGACGGTGAACACGCCGACCGCCCGGCAGATGGTGGCCTGGCTGAAGCGGTTCGTCGACGACGACACCCGCTACGAGCAGTTCCTCTGCCCGGGGCCGAGCGGCTCGCAGATCGAGGAGTACCGCAACACCTGCCCCAGCGCCTGACCGTTGGGTTCCGGGGCGGCCGCCGGTGGGCGGCCGCCCCTCCGCGTCGGCCCATCGAAGGTCTTGACGCAATTCCCAAGAAACGTACACTGCGAGTGTAAATAACACCCGCCACGGCAGAGGGATGGGTGATGGATCGAGGCCTCGAACTGCACCAGATCGGCGTCCGTTTCGGCGGCCTCACCGCCCTCGACGACGTCTCGCTGCGAGTGCCACCCAACCGGGTGTTGGGCGTCATCGGCCCCAACGGCGCCGGCAAGACCACGCTGTTCAACGTGATCTGCGGTTTCGTCTCGCCGCACACGGGTTCGCTCACCCTGGACGGCCGGCCGCTGCGGCCTCGGCCGCACCGGCTGACCCGGCTCGGCATCGCCCGGACCCTGCAGGGGACCGGACTGTTCGCCGGGCTCACCGTGCTGGAGAACGTGCTGACCGGCGCCTCGCACACCGCGCGTGCCGGATTCGCGGCGGCGCTGTTCGGCCTGCCGGCCAGCGACCGCGACGAGCGTCGGCTGCGCCGGGAAGCCCTGGACATCCTCGACGGCCTGGGCATCGCCGAGCACGCCGACGCCGCGCCGGGCACCCTGCCCTTCGCCGTACGCCAGCGGGTGGCCCTGGCCCGCGCGCTCGCCGCTCGGCCCCGACTGCTGCTGCTCGACGAACCCGCCGGCGGTCTCGGCGCCGACGACATCGCCGAGCTGGCCGAGCTGGTCCGCCAGCTGCCCGGCCGCGACGACGACCCGTGCGCGGTGCTGCTTGTCGAACACCACATGGATTTGGTGATGGCCGTCTGCGACGAGCTGGTGGTGCTCGACTTCGGCCGGGTGATCGCCGCCGGCACCCCGGACGAGATCCGCGACGACCCGGCGGTCACCGACGCCTACCTGGGCGCCCTGGTCGAGGATGCCGCGTGAGCGCGCCGGACCTGCTCGTGGTGCGTGGCCTGGTGGCCGGCTACGGGGCCGCGCCGGTGCTGCGGGCCGTCGACCTCACCATCCCGGCGGGCACGATCGCCGCCGTCGTCGGCGCCAACGGCGCCGGCAAGACCACCCTGCTGCGCGCGCTCTCCGGCATGATCCGCCCGAGCGCCGGTCAGGTCGTCCTGGCCGGGGAGGACCTGCGGGGTACGCCGGTGGAGCAGCTCGTCCGGCGCGGCATGGCGCACGTGCCGGAGGGGCGGGGCGTGATCAGTGAGCTGACCGTCGACGAGAACCTGCGCCTCGGCGGGCTGTGGCGGCGCGACCGGGCCGACGCGGACCGCGCCCTCGACGAGGTCTACGAGCTGTTCGAGCCGCTCGCCCGCCGCCGCCGGCACCTCGGGCACCAGCTCTCCGGCGGCGAACGGCAGATGCTCGCGCTGGGCCGGGCGCTTGTCGGTCGGCCGAGACTGCTGCTGCTCGACGAGCCGTCGCTCGGCCTGGCGCCCCGGGTGGTCGCCCGGACGATGGCCCTGCTGCGGCAACTGCGCGACCGGACCGGCCTGACCGTGCTCCTGGTCGAGCAGAACGTGCGCAGCGCGCTCGCCGTCGCCGACCAGGGCGTGGTGATGTCCCTCGGCCGGGTCGTCGTCGCCGCCCCGGCGGCCCGGTTGCGCGACGACGTCGACCTGCGCCACGCGTACCTAGGTTTCTGATCACCACCTCGTCCCTGGAAGGAGGACTGTTGGACCGCTTCGTCTTCCTCACCGTCGACGGCCTGTCCCGGGGCGCGGTGTACGCCGCGTTCGCGCTGGCCCTGGTGCTCATCTGGCGGGCGGCGCGGGTCGTCAACTTCGCCCAGGGCGCGATGGCCGTCGCCGCCG
The DNA here is from genome assembly GCF_006228125.1 of Micromonospora orduensis. GTDB lineage: Bacteria > Actinomycetota > Actinomycetes > Mycobacteriales > Micromonosporaceae > Micromonospora > Micromonospora orduensis. The sequence goes on from NZ_VDFY01000218.1 coordinate 29,636, forward strand.
CGTACGTCGCCTACTCCGTGTCCGCCGCGACCGGCTCGTACTGGTTGGGCTTCGGGGTGGCGATCGTCGCCGGGCTGCTGCTCGGCGCGGTGGTGGACCGCGTCGTGATGCGGCACGTCGACCACGCGTCACCGCTCAACCCGGTGATCGTCGCGCTCGGGCTGGTGCTGCTGATCCAGGCCGTGCTGGGCATGGTGTACGGCAACGAGTTCCGCCCCGCCGAGACGCCGTTCTCCCGCTCGGCCCTCACCGTGGGCGGCGTCGCGGTGCTGTCGCCGTACGACCTGTTCGTCTTCGCCACGATCGGGGTGGTGGTCAGCGGTCTGGCGTGGATGTTCGCCCGGACCCCGGTCGGTCTGCGGATGCGCGCGGCGGCCTTCGCGCCCGAGGTCTCCCGCCTGCTCGGGGTCAACGTCGGTGGCATGTTGACGCTCGGCTGGGCGCTGGCCTCCGGGGTGGGCGCGCTGGCCGCCATGCTTGTCATCCCGACCGAGTTGGGGTTGCATCCGCACGCGATGGACCTGGTGTTCGTCTCGGCGTTCACCGCGGCGGTGGTCGGCGGGTTGGACAGTCCACCGGGGGCGGTGGTCGGAGGGCTCGTGGTGGGCCTGCTGCTCTCGTACGTCAGCGGGTACGCCGGCAGTGACCTCACGCCCCTGGCGGTGCTGGTCCTGCTGCTGGCGGTGCTGCTGGTCCGGCCCGGCGGGCTGTTCGCCCCGGTCGCGGCGAGGCGGGTGTGAGCGCCACCGGGGCGGTCCTGCCGCCGAGACACCGTCCGGTCGAGCCGGGTGACCGACCGGCCGACCGGCGCCGCGGCTCCACTCTGCTGCGCCACCTCGCCGTCGCGCTCGTCGTCGGGCTGCTGCTGGTGGCGGTCAGCTACACCGTCGAGCCGTTCCGCAACTTCCAGCTCGCCACGGTGGCCGCCTACCTCTGCGCGACCGCCGGCCTGACCGTCCTCACCGGGCTCAACGGTCAGCTCTCGCTCGGGCACGGCGCGTTGATGGCCGTCGGGGCGTACACGGTGGCCCTGTGCCAGAACGCGTTCGCCGACCGGGGGATGACCGGCGGCTGGCTGCTGCCGCTGTCGCTGGGCGCGGCGATCGTCAGCACTGTCGCGGTCGGCGCGGTGGTCGGCGTGGCCGCGGCCCGGCTGCGCGGCCCCTACCTGGCCGGTGTCACCCTCGCCGTGGCCGTCGTCGTGCCGGCGCTGGCAGTCACGTTCGACGGTGTCCTCAACGGCGAGCAGGGCCTGTCGGTGCCGGTGGAGCCGCCGCCGGCGTCGCTCGGACCGTACTTTCCCTACGAGCGGTGGCAGCTCTGGCTCACCGGCGCGGCGACCCTGCTCGCGTTGCTGCTGCTGGCCAACCTGATCCGCAGCCGGTACGGGCGTACCTTCCGGGCGGTCCGCGACGACGAGGTGGCCGCACGCCTCGCCGGCATCCACGTGGCCCGTACCCAGGTCCTCGCGTTCGTGGTCAGCGCCGCCACCGCCGGTCTCGGCGGTGCGCTGCTGGCGGTGCTCGCGCAGAGCGTGTCGCCCGGCGCGTTCTCGTTGACCCTGTCGCTGTTCCTGCTGATGGCCGTCGTGATCGGTGGTCTCGGCCGGCTGGCCGGCGCCCTGTGGGGGGCCGTGCTGCTCGTGGCCCTGCCCGATCTCACCCACTCCGCGACGGAGCTGCTCACGCTCTCGCCCGCGGTGGCCCAACGGCTGGAGGGCAACCTCCCGCTGGCGATCTTCGGACTCACCCTGATCGTCGTCATGATCGCCGCCCCCGGCGGTGTGCAGGGCCTGCTGTCTCGTCTGGGCCGGGCACTGCTGGACCGCTGGTCGGCCCGGCGTTCCTGAGCTGTTCCGGCCCGGCCTCGGCCGGGCGCCCCACCACCACACCATTCCCGAAATGACAGGACCGAGAAAGGTCGGTGTTTCCCATGCACCGTACGGCACAACGCGGTCTCGCGATCGTCAGCACCATCGCCTTGTTGGTCGCCGCCGCCGGCTGTAGCGGTGACGACGGCTCCGGCCCCGGCGGGGCAGCGGTGCCGGGCGTCACCGGCACCGAGATCGTCGTCGGCACCCACATGCCGCTCACCGGGCCGGCCTCGGCCGGATACTCCAAGATCGCTCCGGCGACGAAGGCGTACTTCGACTACGTCAACGCGGCCGGCGGTGTGCACGGTCGGAAGATCACCTACAAGGTCATGGACGACGGCTACAACCCGGCGAACACCCAGCAGGTGGTCCGCCAGCTCGTCCTCCAGGACAAGGTCTTCGCCATCCTCAACGGCCTCGGCACGCCGACGCACACAGGCGTGCTCGACTTCCTCAAGAGCAACCGGGTGCCCGACCTGTTCGTCGCCTCCGGCAGCCGCAGCTGGGACCAGCCGGACAAGTATCCGGGCACGTTCGGGTTCAACCCGGACTACACGGTGGAGGGCAAGATCCTCGCCAACTACGCGAAGGCGAACCTGGCCGGGCAGAAGGTGTGCTTCCTGGGCCAGGACGACGACTTCGGCCGCGACAGCCTCCTCGGCGTGGAGAAGGTCCTCGGCGCCGGGGCGGTGGCGGTCAAGCAGACGTACGTCACCAGCAACACCAACGTGGCGCCGCAGATCGGCGCGTTCAAGGCGGCCGGTTGCCAGGTCGTGGTTCTCGCCACCGTGCCGGGCTTCACGGCGCTCTCCATCGGCACCGCCGCGCGGCTGGGCTTCAAGCCGCAGTGGCTGGTCTCCAACGTGGGCGCCGACCACCCGACCCTGGCCAAGCAGCTCGGCGCCGCGGCGCCTCTGCTGGAGGGCATGATCGGCACCAACTACCTGCCGATGCAGAACGACACCGCGAACCCGTGGATCCAGCTCTTCATGAAGGTGAACAAGGAGCACAACGGGGACGCGCCGTTCGACGGCAACATCGTCTACGGCATGTCGGTCGGCTACCTGTTCGTCCAGACGCTGCTCGCCGCCGGCAAGGACCTCACCCGGGAGAAGGTGCTCCAGGCCGTGCAGAAGGGCGGCTTCCAGGGGCCCGGGCTGGTGCCGCTGCGCTTCTCCGCGAGCGACCACTCCGGCTACGGCGGCCAGCGGCTGAGCCGGGTGAGTGGGGGAGTGCAGAGTTACTTCGGGCCGGCGTACGAGACCGACGAGGCGGACGGACCGGTCAAGGAGTACACCGCCACGCCGGTCGCGCCACCCGCGAACGGGGTGCCGACCGTCTCCTGACCACCCGTACCACCGGCCGTCGACCGGGTGTGGCCGCTCGTGACCACACCCGGTCGGACGGCTGCGCGGGTTCCGGTGCGGCGGCGGTGGACGTTGACCGAGACAGATCAGCCCTCCTACTATCCGCACCATGGCTGCAAATTTATGTCCGCACTCCATCGTCACCGGCCGCCACCGGCTGATCATCGCGTGGCTAGACTCGGCGGCGCGGCGGGAGACGCCGTGGCGGTGAGGGGGCGAAGGCGCATGGAGACGGTCGAGGCGACGGGGCGGGTCGACGGGCGGACCGCCCGGGCGGAGCGCACCCGCGCGGCCATCGTCGAGGCGCACCTCGCGCTCATCTCCGAGGGCGACCTGCGGCCGACCGGGGAACGCATCGCCGAACGGGCCGGCATCTCGCTGCGGACGCTCTGGACCAACTTCAAGGACATGGAGACCCTGTTCGAGGCGAGCGGCGCCGAGGTGCTCCGCCAGCAGGACTCCGCCTACCGGCCGATCCCACCCGGGTTGCCGCTGGCCAAGCGGGTCGACGCGTACTGCCGGCAGCGAGCCCGGCTGCTCCAGCTCATCGCGCCGTCGGCGCGGGCCGCCCAGATGCGCGAGCCGGTCTCGGAGCAGTTGCGCCGTAACCGCCTCAAGCACGTCGACCGGGTTCGCGAGGAGGTCGAGCACCTCTTCGCCGCCGAGCTGGCGCGGGCCGGACGAGGGCGGGAACAGCTGCTCAACGCGCTGGTGGCGGCGAGCATGTGGTCGGCGTGGTCGATGCTGCGCGACGGCCTCGGGCTGGGCGTGGACGCGGCCCGCGCGGTGATGGCCCGTACGGTGGGCGCCCTGCTGGCCGAGGTGGCGGCCGACTGATCCCGGCCCCGGCCGGCGTCGTCCCTCTTTCCATCCGGTTACCGATGGGTGACACTGGGACGCATGGTTACTGCATCAAGAGTGCAACTAACCGTGCTGCGTGGTCGGGACGACGAGTGCCGGACCATCAAGGGCCTGCTCGACGGCGTCACCGACGGCGGCGGTTCCCTGCTGGTGCACGGTGAGCCCGGATCGGGCCGCACCGCCCTGGTCGGTCACGCCCACCGGCACGTCGAGGGTCGCGCCACCACAGTGCTCGCCGGCACCGGGCTCGCCGAGGAGGCCGCCCTGCCGTACGCCGGGCTGCAACGCCTGCTCGACCCGCTGCTCGACCACACCGCCGTCCTACCCAGGGAACAACGGCACCTGGTGCGGCGGGCGCTGGGCGGAGAGGACTGCCCCGACGCCCGCCAACTCGCGCTGTCGATGGGCGTGCTCGGGCTGCTCGCCGCCGCCGCGCGGGACCGTCCGCTGCTGGTCACGATGGACGACGTCGACCTGGGTGACCCGCAGACCGCGCGGGTGCTGGCCTTCGCCGCCCGCCGCCTGCGGCGCCTGCCGGTCGTCGTCCTGCTCACCGCGGACGCCGCCACCACGATCGACGGGATACCGGCGCACCGGCTCCGGCCGCTTACCGAACGGGAGAGCACGGCCGTCCTCACCGACCGGCTCCGGCTGCGGCGTCACCGGCGGGGCGATGTCGCCGGCACCGACCGACTGCCCGAGCGACCCGCCCCGCCGGTCGTCGCCGCGCTCGCCGCGATCGGCGGCGGTAACCCGCAGGCACTGGGGGATCTCGCCGGCGTGCTCACCCCGGGGCAGTGGCGGGGCGAGGACCCGCTGCCCACCGCGCCACCGACCGACGGCGCGCTGGGCCGCGCCTACCGGGCCCGGCTGGACCGGCTGCCGCCGTCCACCCGCCGGCTGCTGCTGCTCGCCGCCCTGGACGAGGAGACCGGACCGGGCACCCCGGTGCGGGCCGCGGCCGAGGCGCTCACCCCGGCGGAGGCCGCCGGCCTGATCCGCGTCGAGCCCGGTGGCGTCACGTTCCACCAACCGTTGGCGCGCGCGATGGTCGCGGCCAGCGCGCCGCTCGCCGAGCGTCGGGCGGCGCATCGGCTGCTCGCCGACACGCTCGATCCGCGTACGCAGCGTCTCCGCCGGGCGATGCACCTCGCCGCCGCGGCGGAGGGCACCGACCCCGCTCTCGCCGCCGAGCTGGAGCAGGCCGCGGCCGACGGGGAGCGCGACTGGTCCGCCGCCTCCGCCGCGCTGTGCCGGGCCGCCGATCTCAGCGCCGACCCGGGCCAGGCCGCTGCCCGCCTGCTGTCCGCCGCCCGCTATGCCTGGACCGCCGGTCGACCCGATCAGGCGCGACTGCTGCTCGACCGCCTTCGTACCGCCCCCGTGGGGGTCGTCGACGGGCGCGCCGGTCTGCTGCGCGGGGAGTTGGAACTGCGCTGCGAGCCGGCCGCTGACGCGTCGGCCACCCTGCTCGCCGCCGCCGGGTCGGTCGCCGACGCCGATCGGGCCCAGGCGTTGACCGGGTTCGTCCGCGCCGGAGAGGCGGTCTGCTTCGCCGGAGACCAGTACCGGTACGCGGAGGTCGGGCACCGGGCGGCGGCGCTGCGGCGCCCGAACGACCCGCCGGCGCTGGAGCTGATGAGCTGTCTGGTCGCCGGGGTGGCGGCGACGCTGCGGGGCGATCACGAGCGGGGTGGCCCCGCACTGCGCCGGGCGGTCGTGCTGGGGGGCCGGTTGACCGGCCCGGCGTCGACCCCCACCGCGCTCGCCTGCGCGGCGGCCGCCGGTCTGGTGGTCGCCGTCGACGGCGCCGCGCACCGGCTCGCCGAGCGGGCCGTCGCCCTGGCCCGGGACCGGGGCGAGCTGTCCATGCTGTCCCGGGCCCTGGAGCTGCGGGCGGTCGCCGAGTACTGGCTGGGACGGCACGAGACGGCGGCGGAGACCTCCCGCGAGGGGCTGCGGATCTCCCGCGCCACCGGTCAGACCAACGGCGCAAACGTCCACCTCGGCATGCTCGCCGTGCTGGCCGCCGTCCGGGCCGACCGCGACACCAGCCTGCGGTGGATCCGGGAGATCGGTGAGGCGCCGACACCGGGCAGCCGTCCGCACGCGCTCGCGGGGTGGGCGCTGGCGGTCCTCGACCTGGTCGACGGTCGGCACGACGAGGCGGCGACCCGACTGGCGTCGTTGGCGCGGCTGGGCACCGGGCGCGGGCAGGTCCTGGTGCAGGTGATGGCCACCCCGTACCTGGTCGAGGCGGCCGCCCACCTGGCCCACCGCCCGGCGGCGACTGCCGCTCTCAGCGTGTTCGACCGCTGGGCCAGCAGCACCGCGAGTCCACTGCGTCGGGCGCTGTCCGCCAGGTGTCACGCGTTGCTCGCACCCAGGGGCAGCGCCGAGGCCGACCGGGAGTTCCAGACCGCGCTGCGGCTGCACCCGACGGAGGCCGGCGCGTTCGAACGGGCGCGTACCGAGCTGCTCTTCGGCCGGGAGCTGCGCCGCAGCCGACGCCCCCGCGACGCCCGCGGGCACCTGCACCGCGCCCGCGAGACGTTCACCCTGCTCGGGGTGGGGTGCTGGGCCGAGCAGGCCACCTCGGAGCTGCGCGCCTCCGGGGAGTCGGTCGGGCCACCGGCCCTGCCGGCGGCGCGGCTGCTCACCGGCCAGCAGCTGCGGATCGCCCAGCTCGTCGCCGAGGGCGCCACCAACCGGGAGATCGCCGCCCGGATGTTCCTGTCCACCCGCACGATCGACCACCACCTGCGCAACGTGTTCCACCGGCTCGGGATCCGTTCCCGCACCGAGCTGGCCCGCGCGTTCGTGTCCGTGCCCGGTCCGGGGCCCGCTTCGGACCGGTGATCGTCCGCTCTGGACGCCGTAAACTATCACCGCTAGTTTATGGGCCATGGAGCTCACCCTCTCCGCCGAACAGGTGGCGGTCCGACAACTCGCCGCCGAGTTCGTCGACCGGGAGCTGGTGCCGCACGCGGCCACCTGGGACCGGCGCGAGTTCGTCGACCCCGCCGTCGTGGGCATGCTCGGAGACCTGGGCTTCCTCGGCCTGACCATCGCCGAGTCCGACGGCGGCTCCGGCGGCGACCACCTCGCGTACTGCCTCGTCCTGGAGGAACTCGGCCGGGGCGACTCGGCCGTGCGCGGCATCGTCTCGGTCTCGCTCGGCCTCGTCGCGAAGTCGATCGCCGCCCACGGCTCCGCCGCGCAGCGGGCCGAGTGGCTGCCCCGACTCTGCGCCGGCACCGCCCTGGGATGCTTCGCGCTGACCGAGCCGGACAGCGGCTCGGACGCGGCCGCGCTGCGTACCCGCGCGGCCCGCGACGGCGACGACTGGCTGCTCACCGGCACCAAGACGTTCATCACCAACGGCACCACGGCCGACGTGGCGCTCGTCTTCGCCCGCACCGGCGGCCCCGGCCACCGGGGCATCACCGCCTTCCTGGTGCCCACCGGCAGTGCGGGACTGACCCGCCGGGAGATCCACGGCAAGCTCGGCCTGCGCGGGCAGGCCACCGGCGAGCTGCGCTTCGACGAGGTACGCGTGCCCGACGCGGCCCGCCTCGGCGCCGAGGGCGCGGGGTTCCGCCTGGCCCTGGCAACCCTGGCCAAGGGGCGGATGTCGGTCGCCGCCGGCTGCGTCGGCATCGCCCAGGGCTGCCTGGACGCCGCGGTCGGCTACGCCGGGCAGCGGACCCAGTTCGGCAAGCCGATCGCCGGCCATCAGCTCGTGCAGCAGTTGCTCTCCGCCATCGCGGTGGACACCGCCGCCGCCCGCCTGCTGGTGTGGCGGGTCGCCGACCTGATCGACCGTGACCAGCCGTTCGCCACCGAGGCGTCGATGGCCAAGCTCTTCGCCAGCGAGGCCGCGGTACGCGCGGCCAACAACGCGGTCCAGGTCTTCGGGGGGTACGGCTACATCGACGAGTACCCGGTCGGCAAGTACCTGCGCGACGCCCGGGTCGCCACCCTCTACGAGGGCACCAGTCAGATCCAGCAGCTCCTCATCGGACGCGCGCTCACCGGCGTCAACGCCTTCTAGCTCGAAGGAGCCCCGGCATGAGAGTCTTCACCTCCCTCGACGAGCTGGCCACGGCGGTCGGCGAGACCGTCGGCCCCGGTCCCTGGCAGCGGATCGAGCAGAGCCGTGTCGACCTCTTCGCCGACGCCACCGATGACCACCAGTGGATCCACCTCGACCCGGTCCGGGCCGCGGCGGGACCGTTCGGCGGGACGATCGCGCACGGCTACCTCACCCTGTCGATGCTGCCGGCGCTGGCCGGAGGGCTCTACCGGGTCGAGGGGGCGGCGATGGGGGTCAACTACGGTCTGAACCGGGTGCGTTTCCCCGCCCCGGTCCGTGTCGGCGCCGCCGTCCGGGCCACCGTCACCTTCACCGAGGTGTCCCCGGTGAGCGGCGGGGTGCAGCTGGTCGCGACGGTCACCGTGGAGAGCGACAGCGCCGGCAAGCCCGTCTGCGTCGCCGAGACGGTCAGTCGGCTCTACCGGGGTACGGCGCGCTGACCGGGTCGGTCCCACCACCGACCCGGCACCCACCACCGCCGGGGTCGCTCAGCCCGCCGGACGGAGCCTCGCGCCGAGCCAGCGCAGCTGACGACGGACGTGGACGGCCTCGCCGCCCTCGTGGCCGTTGAACGGGTAGACGTGGATCTCCCGCTCCGGCGGGACCGGTCGGCCGGACCCGGCGCCGTACTGGTTGTAGGCCGCGAAGCCGGTGCTCGGTGGGCAGACGGTGTCGCGCAGGCCGATCCCGAAGTGCGCCGGCGCCGTGGCACGCTGCGCGAGACTGACCGCGTCCACATAGGACAGCGTGTGCCACACCGCCTCCTCGGCCTCCCGGTGCACGGCCAGGTAGTGGGCGATCTCGCCGTACGGCGCGAGGTGGCTGAGCTGGACGGCCCGTCGCATGTCGCAGAGGAACGGGGCGGTGGTCAGCACCGCCGCGAGGTCGTCCACCAGGCCGGACACGGCCAGCGCGAGACCACCGCCCTGACTGTTGCCGACCACGGCGACCCGGCCCGCGTCGACTCCCGGCAGGGCACGGACCGCCTCGACGGCCCGGACCGCGTCGGTGATCAACCGGCGGTAGTGGTAGTCCCGCGGATCGAGGATCCCCCAGGTGACCGGCCACGGGCCGCCGGGAGCACCGTGCGGGTCGGGAGTGTCGCCGGCGCCGTACTGCCCCGCCTGGCCCCGGTTGTCCATCAGCAGGTGCGCGTACCCGGCCACCGGCCAGGTGAGCCGCTCGTGCGGCAGGCCACGGCCGCGGCCGTAGCCGGCGTACTCCACCACGGCGGGAAGTGGACCTCGCGCGCCCGCCGGGCGGGTGTACCACGCGCGGACCGGGTCGCCGCCGAAACCCGCGAACGTGACGTTCCAGCAGCCCAGCAGCGGCAGATCGGTGGGCTCCGGCCGGACGTCGACGAGCACCGGTCGGGCGGTCGCCTCGGCGAGGGTGTCGCTCCAGAACTGGTCGAAGTCGTCGGGTTCGACGATGGTGGGCGAGTAGCGCTCAAGGTCGTCGAGGTGCGGGGGTGGGTGCGACACGGGTCCTCGCAGGGTCAGCGCGGCTGGGCGGGGGGCGCGGTGCTCTCCCGGACGACCAACTCGGTCACCAGATCGATCCGGCTGGTCGCCGGCTCGTTGCCACGGGCCAGTTCGAGCAGCATCTGGGTGGCGATGCCGGCCATGTCCCGCAGCGGCTGGTTGATGGTGGTGAGAGGCGGGTCGGTCCAGGCCGAGACGGGCAGATTGTCGTACCCGATCACCGAAAGGTCCTCGGGAACGCGCAGGCCGCACTGCCGCGCGGCCCGGAGCACCCCCATCGCCTGGATGTCCGAGCCGGCGAAGATGGCAGTGGGCCGGTCCGCCAGACGCAGCAGTTGCAGCCCGTGGGCGTGCCCGGCGCCCGCCGAGAAGCTGCCGTAACGGGTCAGCTCGCGGTCGATCGGCACCCCGGCCTCCTCGTGCGCGGACTGGAAGCCGGCGGCGCGGGCGCGGCTGCAGAGCACATCGGGTGGGCCGGAGATGATGGCGATCCGCCGGTGCCCCAGGTCCAGCAGGTGGCGGGCGGCGAGCAGGCCGCCGTTCCAGTTGTTGGACCCGACGGTGGGCACCGACGCCGAGGTCGCGCTGTCGGTGTCGACGACGACGAACGGGATGCCGTGGCGTCGCAGGTGCTGCTGCTGTACCTCGGCCAGGTGGGAGAGGACGAACACCACCCCCAGTGGACGGTCGGCGAGCAGCGCGTCCAGCCAGCGTGGCGGCGGGCGGTGCGCGCCGTCGAGTTGGGCGACGGACAGACCGAGCCCGGCGGCGGTGGTCACCGCCTCGACGCCGCGCAGGATCTCCATCGCCCAACCGGTGTCGAACTCGTGGAACACGAGATCCACGCGCCCTCCGCCGGACGAGGATCGCCGGTTGCGGCGCTGGTACCGATGGCGGTCCAGGCTCTCCTCGACCCGCGCTCTGGTGCCGGGCGCCACATCACCTCGGCCGTTGAGGACCTTGGAGACCGTCGCGACCGAGACACCGACGTCATTGGCGATTGTCGCGATGGTGGTGGAGGCGGGTGGGTCGAGCGGGCGGTGCTCTGTCATCGCAGCCTCAACAGCATCCGAAAGTTTCGGAAGACCCTAACATGACAGACCATTCGCGCCAGCCGATACGGCAGTCGGTCCCTCCGTACCCGTCGTCGGCGTCGCCCGCTCGCAACGGAGCGTCCACGGTCGCCTGACGGAGTGCAGGAACCGCCCCTGCCGAGGCATCGATGAACCTCTTGACATGCCCCGACGGGGCACTTAGGTTGCCGAAAAGGTTACGCAGGTTTCCGGAAAATTTCGGATCGTGAAATGTCCGCCGCGGAGCTGGCCCCTCAGGGCGCGGATGCGGCCGGAGCTAAGGGGTCTCGGCATGAGAAGTCAGTCGCCCGTCGACAGCGGCGTCGCGCCGTGGCGCGATCCGCACCTGCCGCCGGCCGAGCGGGTCGAGGCGCTCGTGTCGCTGATGTCGCTGGAGGAGAAGATCGCCCAGCTGGTCGGGGTCTGGGTCGGCGCCGAGGCGTCCGGCGAGGGCGTCGCTCCACACCAGTCCGACATGATCGACGGTACGCCGCCCTGGGCCGAGATCATCCAGCACGGACTGGGGCAGCTCACCCGCCCCTTCGGCACCGCGCCGGTCGACCCGGTGCTCGGCGCCCGGTCGCTTGCCGCGTCCCAGGCGCAGATCGTGGCCGCCAGTCGGTTCGGGATCCCGGCGCAGGTGCATGAGGAATGCCTCACCGGTTTCGCCGCCTGGCGGGCCACCGTCTACCCCACCCCGCTGGGCTGGGGCGCCGCCTTCGATCCCGAGCTGGTCGAGGAGATGGCCGGTCGGATCGGGCGGTCGATGCGCGCCGCCGGCGTACACCAGGGGTTGGCGCCCGTCCTCGACGTGACCCGGGACTACCGCTGGGGCCGCACCGAGGAGACGATCGGCGAGGACCCGTACCTGGTGGGGACGACCGGAGCGGCGTACGTGCGCGGTCTGGAACGCGCAGGTGTCGTGGCCACCCTGAAACACTTCGCCGGCTACTCCGCCTCCCGGGGCGGACGCAACCTCGCCCCGGTGCCGATGGGCCCCCGCGAGCTGGCCGACGTGATCCTGCCGCCCTTCGAGATGGCCCTGCGGCTCGGGGGCGCCCGCTCGGTGATGAACTCCTACGCCGAGATCGACGGCCTGCCCGTCGCCGCCGACGAGGAGCTGCTGACCGGTCTGCTGCGCGACGAGTGGGGCTTCACGGGCACCGTGGTCGCCGACTACTTCGCCGTGCGCTTCCTGCAGACCCTGCACGGCGTCGCCGCGGACGCCACCGACGCCGCCCGGCTCGCCCTGCGCGCCGGAATCGACGTCGAACTGCCCACCGTTGACGCCTTCGGCCCCCCGTTGGTGGCGGCGGTCCGCCGGGGCGAGGTCGACGAGTCGCTGATCGACCGCGCGCTCCGCCGGGTGCTCACCCAGAAGATCGAGGTCGGCCTGCTCGACGAGGACTGGCGGGAGCTGCCCGACGACGTGGCGAACCTGCGCCTCGACGACGAGACAAGCCAGGACGTCGCCGTACGCCTGGCCCGGGAATCAGTCGTCCTGCTGCGGAACACCGGCGTGCTGCCGCTGCCCGCCGGCCGGCGGGTCGCCCTGGTGGGTCCGGTCGCCGACGACCCGATGGCCCTGCTCGGCTGCTACTCCTTCCCCAACCACGTCGGCGTGCACCACAGCGGGTACGGGCTCGGGCTGGACATCCCCTCGCTGCGCGACGAACTGGCCCGGCGGGTCCCGCAGCTCGCCCACGAGCCGGGTTGCGCCGTCACCGGCGAGGACACCTCGGGCATCCCGGCGGCGGTCGCCGCGGCCACCGCCGCCGACGTCTGCGTGCTCGCCGTCGGCGACCGGGCGGGAATGTTCGGCCGGGGCACCTCCGGCGAGGGCTGCGACGCCGCCGACCTGCGACTGCCGGGCGTCCAGGCCGACCTGGTCCGGGCCGTCCTCGCCACCGGCACCCCTGTCGTCCTGGTGCTGATGACCGGGCGGCCGTACGCGCTCGGCCCCGAGTTCGACGCGGCGGCCGCCGTGGTGCAGGCGTTCTTCCTCGGCCAGCGGGGCGGGCAGGCCCTCGCCGAGGTTCTCACCGGCGGGGTGGATCCGTCCGGACGCCTGCCGGTGAGCGTTCCCCGCGACGCGGGCGGACTGCCCGGCACCTACCTGGCGCCGCCGCTGGGTCGCCGCAACGAGGTGTCGTCGGTCGATCCGACGCCGGCGTACCCGTTCGGCCACGGGCTGAGCTACACCACCTTCGACTGGTCCGACGCCACGGTGCTGGGACCGGCGGACGAGCCGTACGCCGACCCCGCCGAGCCGGCGGTCTGGCCGGTCGACGGCGCGGCCCGGGTGCGGGTCACCATCCGCAACACCGGCGCGCGGGCCGGTGTCGAGGTCGTGCAGCTCTACCTGCACGACCCGGTCGCGCAGACCACCCGCCCGGTGGTCCGGCTGGTCGGCTTCACCCGGGTGCCGTTGGAGCCCGGTGAGGCGGCGCACGTGACGTTCGACGTGCCGGCCGACGTGGCGTCGTTCGTCGGGCTGTCCGGCCGGCGCATCGTCGAACCCGGCGACGTCGAACTGCGGCTGGGCCGGTCCAGCGGCGACGCGGCGGCGACCCTTCCGCTGCGGCTGACCGGCGCCGAGCGCGCCGTCGGCCACCAACGGGAACTGCTCACGTCGGTGCGGGTCGAGCCCCTCGTGGCCGTCCCGCACTCCGACTAGGAGGCCGAGGATGACATCGACGTTACGGCCCCCGCCGCCGGCCGCGCCCCGAGCGGCGGCGGAGTCTCCGCGCCCCGCGCCGCACCCGCGGCGTCGCCGGAGCTGGCGGCAGGCCCTTCGTCGGGACTGGCAGCTCTACTCGCTCGCCGTCCTGCCGCTGCTGTTCTTCCTGATCTTCCGGTACCTGCCGATGATCGGGAACATCATCGCGTTCCGGCGCTTCAAGCCCGGCGGCAGCATCTTCGGTGAGTACTGGGTCGGCCTGCGCTACTTCCGGATGTTCTTCACCGACCCGACGTTCTGGGAGGTCTTCACCAACACGCTGGTGCTCGGGGCGCTGACGCTGCTGTTCTGCTTCCCACTGCCGATCGTGCTGGCGCTGCTGCTCAACGAGGTGCGCGCCCGCCGGTTCAAACGGTTCGTGCAGTCGGTGTCGTACCTGCCGCACTTCCTGTCGATCGTCATCGTGGCGGCGATGGTCATGCAGTTGACCTCGATCGACGGCGCGGCCAACCAACTGGTCCGGATGGTCGGCGGGGACCCGGTGGCGTTCCTCCAACAGCCGCAGTGGTTCCGCACCATCTACGTCTCGTCGGAGGTCTGGCAGACCGTCGGCTGGGGCACGATCCTCTACCTCGCCGCTCTCACCACGGTCGACGAGGACCTCTACGAGGCGGCCCGGATCGACGGCGCCAGCCGGCTGCGGCAGACCTGGCACGTCACGCTGCCCGGGATCCGGCCGACGATGGTGACGCTGCTGATCCTCAACATCGGCAGTTTCATGGCGGTCGGGTTCGAGAAGGTCTTGCTGCTCTACAACCCGTTGACGTACCCGACCGCGGACGTCGTCTCCACCTACCTGTTCCGGATGGGCTTCCAGTCCAGCAACTTCAGCTACGCGGCCGCGATCGGTCTCTTCGAGGCGGTGATCGGGCTGGTGCTGGTCCTGTCGGCGAACCTCATCTCCCGTCGCACGGTAGGGACGAGCCTGTGGTGATCCTCGGTACGAAGAGTGATGCCCCGCAGACGCGTGGACCGGTGGACAGCCGTGGTTACCGGATCTTCCGGGTGGTCAACACGATCGTCCTGATCGGCGTCGTGATCGTGACGCTGTTTCCGTTCCTCAACATCGTTGCCCGCTCGCTCAGCGATGAGGCGTACATCATCGCGGGGAAGGTGAGCCTGGTCCCGCGCGGGTTCGACCTGACCGCGTACAAGCTCGTGATGTCCGACGCGATGTTCTGGACGAACTACCGCAACACGGTGGTGTACACGGTGGTCGCCACGCTCATCTCGATCGTGCTGACCACGTGCTACGCGTACGTGCTGTCCAAGCCGCAGCTCAGGGGCCGGGGCCTGCTCGTCGGCGTCGCGCTGTTCACCATGTTCTTCTCCGGCGGCCTGATCCCCAACTACGTGCTGGTCACCAGCCTGGGAATGAAGAACACCATCTGGGCGGTGGTGATCCCCAACGCGATAAGCGTGTTCAACCTGCTGGTCATGAAGGCGTTCTTCGAGAGCCTGCCGACCGAGTTGGAGGAGGCCGCGGCCGTCGACGGGCTGAACACGTACGGCATCCTGCTGCGCATCGTGCTGCCGCTGTCGAAGGCGATCATCGCGACGATGGTGCTCTTCTACGCGGTCTCCTTCTGGAACTCGTGGTTCAGCGCGTTCCTCTACTTCGACCGGCAGGACCTGCTTCCGGTCACCGTCTACCTGCGCAACCTCATCGCGGGCGCCACCAGCGCGGAGTCGGCCGCCGCCGACGCCGACAAGGTCCAGGCGGCGGCCACGTTCCAGGCCGTGACGATCGTGCTCACCACCCTGCCCATCCTGGCGGTCTACCCCTTCGTCCAGCGGTACTTCGTCCGCGGCGTGATGCTCGGCGCGGTCAAGGGCTGAGCAGCGCACCACCTCCCACCCCCCACCACCGAAAGGACGAGCCATGATCTTCAAGCCGTGGCGTCGCGTGGCGACAGCCACCGCGGGTCTGCTCGCGCTCACCCTCATCGCCGCCTGTTCCGAGGATCCCGGCGAGTCGACGGACCTCTCGGAGAACAAGGTCGGCGCGATGGCCACCTACGGCGTCGGCGACCAGTTCAAGGCCACCGAGGCGCTGTCCTTCTCCACCCTCTACAACAACCACACCTTCTACCCGCTCAAGCAGGACTGGCTGTTCTGGTCGGAGCTGACCAAGCGGACCAACGTCACGATCGAGCCGGTCGCCGTTCCGTTGAGCGACTACGAGCAGAAGCGCAGCCTGCTGATCGGCGCCGGGGACGCCCCGCTGATCATCCCGAAGACGTACCACCCGCAGGAGAACGCGTTCGTGTCCTCCGGGGCGATCCTCCCGGTCAGTGACTACATCGACCTGATGCCCAACTTCAAGGACAAGATCGCCAAGTGGAACCTCAAGCCGGAGATCGACAACCTGCGGCAGTCCGACGGTAAGTTCTACCTGTTGCCGGGGATGCACGAGAAGCCCACGCAGGACTACACGGTCCTGATGCGCATGGACATCCTCCAGGAACTCAACCTTGCGGTCCCGAAGACCTGGGACGACCTGTACACCGTGCTCAAGGCGATGAAGGCGAAGTACCCGAACGTCTACCCGTACTCCGACCTGTTCAGCAAGCCCAACCCGACCGGCGCCCTGCTGAACATCCTCGGCTCGGCCCACGGCACCCAGGCGGGTTGGGACTACCAGCACGCCACCTGGGACCCGGCAGCGAAGAAGTTCACCTACACCGGCGCGTCCGAGCAGTACCGGCAGATGGTCACGTACCTGCACAAGCTGGTCGCCGAGGGTCTGCTCGACCCGGAGAGCTTCACCCAGACCGACGACCAGGCCCGGCAGAAGCTCGCCAACGGCAAGTCCTTCGTGGTCACCGGCAACGCGCAGACCCTGGTGAACAACCACCGGCCCGACCTGGCCAAGACCCTGCCGAACGCGAAGATGGCCAAGATCCCGCTGCCGATCGGCCCGGCCGGGGAGATCAACCCGTTCCCGCGCCTGGAGAACGGCATCATGATCTCCACGAAGGCCCGGGAGAGCAAGAACTTCGTGGCCATGATGCAGTTCATCGACTGGCTGTGGTATTCCGACGCCGGCATGGAGTTCGCCCGCTGGGGCGTCGAGGGCGTCACGTTCACCAAGGACGCCTCCGGCAAGCGCTCGGTCACCCCTGAGGTCGACGTCCTCGGGCTCAACCCGAAGGCCCCCAAGCACCTCCAGAAGGACTTCGGCTTCTACAACGGCGTCTTCGCCTACGGCGGCACCCCCGACCTGGTCCGTGGGTTCTTCTCGCCGGAGGAGCTGGAGTTCCAGAAGGTGATGGACGCCCGCCAGCCACGGGTGGTGGCGCCGCCCGCCCCGTTGACCGACGAGGAGCGCGAGCAGGTGTCGCTCTGGGAGACCCCGCTGAAGGACTACGTCACCCAGAACACGCTGAAGTTCGCCCTCGGCCAACGGCCCCTGAGCGAGTGGGACGCGTACGTGGCCGAGCTGAAGGCCAAGAACTCCGAGCAGTACATCGACCTGGTCAACAAGGCGTACGAGCGGTTCCAGAAGAGCAACGGTTGACCGGTGGGGTCCGGTCGGGCGGCGCCCCGTCGCCCGACCGGGCCCCGACGACCAAGAGGACAGCGATGAGCATCACCGTCTCCGACAAGCGCGCCGACGCCGGGCGGCGCCGTCTCGACGCCGGCCGCGGCGAGCGCCCGCTCGGGGCCGACCCGGGAGGCCAGCCGTGAGCGGCGCCGGGCACGCCTGGCGGCAGTTCGGCGACGGGCCGCTGTCCCGGGCCGCCTCCCGGGTCTACATCCTGCTCGTGGTCGAGCTGCTGCTCCTGCTCACCACACTGCCCGGCCTGCTCCCACTGCTGCTGCTCGGCCGCGACGCCAGCAACCTGCCGCTGGTGGCGCTCTTTCTGGTGCCGGTCGGCCCGGCGGTCGCCGCCGCCCTGTACGCGCTGCGCCACCAGCGCCCCGACCTGACCGAGCTGCGCCCCGCCGCCGTGTTTTGGCGCGGGTACCGGGCCGACCTGGCCGGCGCGCTGCGCGTCTGGGTGCCGACGCTGCTGTGGCTGACCGTGCTCGCCGTGAACCTCGCCTACCGAAACGCCGTCGGCCTGCCGGGCTGGTGGACGGTGCCGCTGGTCCTGATCGCGGTGGGTGTGACGCTCTGCGCGGCCAACGCCCTGCTGATCACCGCGCTGTTCGACTTCCGCACCCGCGACGTGCTCCGCCTGGCCGTGCACTTCCTCGTCCGTACCCCCGGTGTCACCGTGGGCAACGCCCTGCTGCTGGCCGCGGCGGCCGGTATCACCGCGGTGTTCTCCGAGGCGGTCCTCGCGATGCTCGCCTCGGTCGCGGTCCTGGCCTTCCTGCGCGTCGGCGAACCGATGCTCCACCTGATCCGGAAGGAGTTCACCGCGTGAGTCTGCCCGTCACCGCCACGGTGCCCTTCGGAGGCGACGACAACCTGCGTCTGCCGGCGTACGGCGTCGTCGTCGTGCGGGAGGACGGGTGAACGCCGACAAGTCCGTCGATGTGGAGCAACTGGTGTTCGTCGAGGAACCAATGGAAACCCACGAGCCGCGCGTGCACGCCGCCTGGCTGCCCCCGGAGGCGTTCCGGTCGCTGGGCGCGCGCCGCGTCCTCGTACACGGTGAGGGCCTGCTCGTCGACACCGTCCTCGACGAGGTCTCGCGTGCCTGCGCGCGCTACGGCGGACGCGTGTGGCACTCCCCGTCGTGGGACGTCGACGTGGACCTGGTGCTCGCCCTGCGGGGCGCCGGCGAGCTGCCCAATCCGGCCGTGGAGGCCGCACGGTCGGCGGGGGAGGCGGCGCTGGCCGAGATCGGCGACGGCGAACCGCTCGGTGAGGAGGGATTCCTGCTGGACCGCGACGGCGAGGTGACCGTGGTGCTGGCCGACGCGCCCGCCGGCCTGCTGTACGGGCTGTTCCACGTGGTCCGGCTCTGCGCGGCGGCCTTCGACCCGGCCCGCCCGCCGGAGCGACACCGGCCGGCGCTGCGCCGGCGCATGCTGAACCACTGGGACAACGTGGCCGTGCACCCGGTGATGGGCCAGGTCGAACGGGGGTACGCGGGCGGCTCGATCTTCTGGCGCGACGGCCGTCCGCGCGGCGACCTGGCCCGGGTGCGCGCGTACGGGCGGCTGCTCGCGGCCAGCGGCGTCAACGCGATCTCGGTGAACAACGTCAACGTCGCCCGGACGGAGGCGCTGCTGCTCACCGACCGGCTCGGCGACGTGGCCGAGATCGCCGACGCGCTGCGCCCGTACGGCATCCGGGTGCACCTGTCGGTCAGCTTCGCCGCGCCGGTGCTCCTCGGCGGGCTGTCGACCGCCGACCCGCTCGACGAGGGCGTCCGCGACTGGTGGGTCGCCACCACCCGCCGGGTGTACGACCGCATTCCGGACTTCGGCGGCTACCTGGTGAAGGCCGACTCGGAGGGGCAGCCCGGCCCGTTCACGTACGGGCGTGACCACGCCGACGGGGCGAACCTGCTCGCCGAGGCCCTCGCCCCGCACGGGGGAGTGGTGCACTGGCGGGCGTTCGTCTACGACCACCACCAGGACTGGCGGGACCGGTCCACCGACCGGGCGCGGGCCGCGTACGACCATTTCACCCCGCTCGACGGACGGTTCCGCACCAACGTGGTCCTCCAGGTGAAGTACGGGCCCGTGGACTTCCAGACGCGCGAGCCTGTCTCACCGGTCTTCGCCGCGATGCCGGCGACCCGGCTGGCGCTGGAGTTGCAGGTCACCCAGGAGTACACGGGCCAGCAGCGGCACATCTGCCATCTGGGCCCCTGGTGGGGCGAGGTGCTGCGATTCGCCCCCTGGGGCCCGGGTGGACGGACGATCGCCGACGTGGCCGTCGGGGAGGCGGGGGCCGGCGGTGGCCTGGTCGCCGTCACCAACACCGGCGACGACCCGTTCTGGACCGGACACCCGTTGGCGCAGGCGAACCTGTACACCTTCGGCCGCCTCGCCTGGGACCCGTGGCGTGACCCGACGGAGGTCCTCGACGAGTGGATGACGCTTACCTTCCCGCCGTCGGCGACCGCCGACCCGGAACTGGTCCGGCGGACCCTGCACGAGATCATGGACGACTCGTGGCGTACCTACGAGCGGTACACCGCCCCGCTGGGTGTCGGCTTCATGGTCCACCCCGGCGACCACTACGGCCCCGACGTCGACGGGTACGAGTACTCACGGTGGGGCACCTACCACTTCGCCGACCGGGACGGCGTCGGCGTGGACCGCAGCCGCGCGTCGGGCACCGGCTTCGCCGGGCAGTACCCGCCGTACTGGGCGCAGGTGTACGAGTCGCCCCGGACGTGCCCCGACGAGGTGCTGCTCTTCTTCCACCACGTCCCGTACTCACACGTCCTGCACAACGGCTCGACAGTCATCCAGCACATCTACGACACGCACTTCGCGGGCGTCGAGGAGGTGGAGACGATGCGGCGCCGGTGGCGGACGCTCAACGGGATGATCGATCCGACGGTGTACGAGCGGGTGGCCGAGCGTCTCGACGAGCAGGTGCGCTGCGCCACCGAGTGGCGCGACCAGGTCAACACGTACTTCTTCCGCAAGTCCGGTGTGCCGGACGCGCAAGGGCGACGCATCTACTGACCCGCCGGTCACCAGGGGTGGACGGTGCCGTCCTCCAACCTGTTCACCGGAAGGTACGCGGGCGCGTACGGATACCGTGCCGCCGCCTCCTCGTCGATGTCCACACCGAGACCGGGGGCTTCGGCGGGGTGCAGGTAGCCGTCGGCGTAGTGGTAGCCGTGCGGGAACACCTCGTCGGTCTGCGCGGTGTGCCGCATGTACTCCTGCAACCCGAAGTTGGGGATCGAGATGTCGAGTTGCAGTGCCGCGGCCATGCAGACGGGGGAGAGGTCGGTGGCCCCGTGCGACCCGCTGCGGACATGGTGCAGCGCCGCGAGGTCGAAGATCCGGCGCAGGTGGGTGATGCCACCGGCGTGCACCACTGTCGTCCGGATGTAGTCGATGAGTTGTTCCCGGATGAGCTGGGCGGCGTCGAAGATGCTGTTGAAGACCTCGCCGACCGCGACCGGGGTGGTGGTGTGCTGCCGGATCAACCGGAAGCCCTCCTGGAGGTCGGCGGGGACCGGATCCTCCATCCAGGTCAGCGCATACGGCTCCAGGCTGCGCCCGAGCCGGGCCGCCTCGATCGGCGTGAGCCGGTGGTGCACGTCGTGCAGCAGCCGCAGGGTGGGGCCGAACTCGTCGCGGACCCGGGCGAACACGGTCGGCACGTGCGCCAGGTAGCGCTGTGTCGACCAGGTGGCCTCGCTGGGCAGCGCCGCGTCGGCCGGCTCGTAGAAGAGCTTGTCGGCGCTGACGCCGTACGTCTTCGGCAGACCCGGGACCCCGCACTGCACCCGCACGGCCCGGTAGCCGAGGTCGACGTAGCGGGCGACCTCGACCAGCACCTCCTCGACGGTCTCGCCGTTGGCGTGGCCGTACACGGTGACGCCCTCGCGGGAACGGCCGCCGAGCAACTGGTAGACCGGTAGGCCGGCGACCTTGCCCTTGATGTCCCACAGCGCGGTGTCCACGGCGGCGATCGCGCTCATCGTGACGGGCCCGCGCCGCCAGTACGCGCCCTGGTACAGGTACTGCCAGGTGTCCTCGATGCGGGCCGGATCCCGGCCGATCAGCAGCGGCGCCACGTGGTCACGCAGGTACGACGCGACGGCCAGTTCCCGGCCGTTGAGGGTGGCGTCTCCGACTCCGGTGACGCCCTCGTCGGTGACGATCTTGAGGGTGACGAAGTTGCGGCCCGGACAGGTCACGATGACCCGGGCGTCGACGATCTTCACTCGATCTCCTTCGTGCCCACGGGTCCTGTGTGGACGCGCGCAGGGGGTGACGCGAGGGATGTGGGAAGCCCGACACGTTTCGAGAACGTCCCGATGATAGCCCGCTCATCGATGTCCGGTCAGGGCTCCTCGTGGGCAGCTCGCACGCGATCCCGCGTTCCGAAAAGATTCCGGAAGTCTTGACAATCCAGTGTGCTCGATCGAAGCTGACGTGGTCACGCGAGCCGCGGTCAGGGTCGGGCGAAGGGCAGTCCTCGACTTACTCCCCTTCCATGCGCCAATTCCCCGAGGAATCGCGAACGATGACACTCAAGACAAGGCTGTTCGGCGCCGTCCTGACGGTCCTCACGCTGGCCGCCGCCGCGCTGACGTTCGCCGCGCCGGCATCGGCGGCGACGCTGACACAGGTGACCGGCTTCGGCACCAACCCCACAAACCTCCAGATGCACCTGTACGTCCCGGACCGGGTGGCCGCCCGGCCGGCCGTCCTGCTCGCCCTGCACTACTGCACCGGATCGGGCCCCGCGTTCCACTCCGGCACCCAGTACGCGTCCCTCGCCGACCGGTACGGGTTCATCGTGATCTACCCGTCGGTGACCCGCAGCAGCAAGTGCTGGGACGTCGCCTCACCGCAGGCCCTGCGCCGCGGCGGCGGCAGTGACCCGGTCGGTCTCATGTCGATGGTCGACTACGTGAAGCAGCGGTACGCCGCCGACCCGACCCGGATCTTCGCCACCGGCACCTCGTCCGGGGCGATGATGACGAACGTCATGCTGGGCGACTACCCGGACGTGTTCGCCGCGGGCGCGTCCTTCGCCGGAGTGCCGTTCGCCTGCTTCGCCACCGGGGGCAGCTCGGAATGGAACAGCGAGTGCGCGAACGGGCAGCTCATCAAGACCGCACAGCAGTGGGGTGACCTGGTCCGCGGGGCGTACCCGGGCTACACCGGCCAGCGGCCACGGATGCAGATCTGGCACGGCACCAACGACGAGACACTGCGCTACCCGAACTTCGGCGAGCAGGTCAAGCAGTGGACCAACGTGCACGGGTTGAGCCAGACCCCGACGTACACCGACTCGCCGCAGTCCGGCTACACCCGCACCCGGTACGGCAGCAGCGGCCCGATGGCGCCGGTCGAGGCGATCAGCATGCAGGGCGTCTCGCACAACCTGCCTGTCGACGCGGCGCAGGTGATCCGCTTCTTCGGGCTGGACGGCACCACGCCGCCGCCGACCACGCCCCCGCCGACGAC